>JAEWWC010000232.1 GCA_023396555.1 Bacillota bacterium | reverse complement strand
CCGACTTAAAACCCGACTTTTCAACCGACGAATCATATGATATGAGGCGGTATTATATAATACGATTTAATACTTTGACCAGATATGCCCGGTCGAAAAAATGACTGAAAAAGCCTCGAAATGCCTTATTAAGGGCTTTTCGGGGCTTTTATCTGGAGCCGCTAATCGGATTTGAACCGATGACCCCATCCTTACCATGGATGTGCTCTACCTACTGAGCTATAGCGGCAAAAAAACGCTGCGAACGATATTATAATGCATTACCGTGGGTATTTCAAGTGTTTTTATCCGTTTTGAATTTTTTGTCGGACGCTGCGAAAGCAATCGCCATGGTAACACCGCAAAAAACCGTGGCAATAAGTACGGGGGTAAAATTGATGCCGGTGACCAACGCTCCGGCAATAAGCGGAGTAATTGCACCGCCAAGACACCCAAGCGACATCATGACATTGGAAACGGCACCTGCATTCTGTGGGTAAGTCTTGGCGGAGATGTCCATGATGATGGGCCAGGTAGGGCCGTTAAACAGGCCAAGCAAAGCAAACAGCACTAAGCGCACTGCCAACTGAGGGATGAGAATGATACCAAGAGCGCAGACGCTTACGCCGATACCGCAAATCGTAAACGTAGTCTTATACGGCAGTCTGATAGCGCCCAGCAGCAGGCGAGGTGGTATCATGCCAAGCCAGAAAAGGCTGAGAGCTAAGGCGCTGAACTCTGGCACACCCAATGTGAGCTTCATGTAGCTGTCCGTAAAGAAGGCGACCACTTCCTCAATGCCGACGCACATAAATATGGCGACAACAAGAAGGAGGAACGTTTTTTTGAAGAGATAGCCCCGGACGGAAGCAATACCTGCTCCTACAGCGCCCCGGATATCGTTCTGGTGACGGGTAATGAGCAGGAGGATGTACGCTGCGACCAGCGATATACCCACGATACCGAACGCATGGCGGTACGTATAACCGGCGTCAAACATCGCTTTACACCACAAAGGTGCCAGCACCGCGCCGATGCTGAAGAATGCTTGAGACATGCCCAGATGGAAAGCGGATTTTTGCTTGAACTCGACGCTCAAGGTGGCGGTGAGCGTGGCTTCGGAGACGCTGTAGCCCGCTCCGCAGAACAATATGCCCGCGATAAAGAAGCCCAGACTGTCAGTGAGACAAATTAACAGCACGCCCAGTATCATAAGCGGCAGGGAGATGGTGACCACGTTTTTCTTGCCGATCTTCTCGGACAGGGTACCCAGAAAAAGCGGCGGGAGACACAGTCCAATATATTGAATCGCGACAAGAACGCCCATCATAACGGTATCAAGTTGGAAACTCTGCGTGATTTGGAGCAGAGAGATCTGATATGTGCCGAGGTAGACGCCGCATAGGCCGATAGCCATATCAGAGGCGGGGATGATCAGCTTATGGCGTAAGTTCATGCGCACTTCCTTGTCGTTTGATTGTCAGCGGCGGTTGTCGTAGACGCTGTTGCCGTGGCGGTCGATAGCGACGATCAGCGGAACACGGTCGAACTCGAGCCGGCGGACTGCCTCAGTGCCAAGATCAGCGAATGCGATGTCAGCGGCGGCGGTGATGCGCGATGCAATGAGAGCGCCTGCTCCGCCCACGGCGGCGAAATAGACGGCGCCGTTTCTGACGATGGCGCTGCGGACGTCCTGTGACACCGGCCCTTTTCCGATCACGAACTTGACGCCGAGGTCGTAGAGCAGCGGAGCGTAAGCGTTCATGCGCGACGAGGTGGTGGGCCCGCACGAGTTAATCACGCGGCCCGGCATATCAGGGCACGGACCGGCGTAATAGATGCCGCTGCCGGACAACTCGAAAGGCAGCGGCTCACCGGCCTGTATCATGGCGTAAAGACGGGCATGGGCCGCGTCCCGGGCAGTGTAGGCCGCGCCGGACAGCAGTACGCTCTGGCCGGCCTGAAGCGCGTCTATCGAATCCTGTTTCAACGGAACATGCAGCTCAGTCATGATGCCCTCCTTTACAGCGTTATGTACGCATGGCGTGCCGCGTGGCACTGGAAATTGACGGCCACCGGCAGCCCGGCGATGTGAGTGGGGTATTTGTCGATATGGACGGCAAGACAGTAGTTCTGACCGCCAAAGCCCAATGCGCCGATACCCAGCGCGTTGATTTCGTCTTTGAGCTCGCGTTCCATCCGGGCGAGCGTATCATCTTCGCTGACGCTGCCGACGGGGCGCAGCAACTGTTTTTTGGCCATCAGCGCACACAGCTCGAACGTGCCGCCGATGCCGATGCCCAGCACGACGGGCGGACACGGGCTCCCGCCGGCGCTTTTGACGCTGTCCAGTATAAAAGCGCGGATGCCGTCAATACCTTCCGAGGGTTTGAGCATTGCGATGCGGCTCATGTTCTCGCTGCCGAAACCCTTGGGTGCTACGGCGATATGGAGTTTGTCTCCCGGCACGATATTGTAATGAATGACGGCGGGTGTGTTGTCGCCGGTGTTTTTACGGGTTAACGGATCCAGCACGGACTTGCGGAAGTATCCCAGCTCATATGCTTCGCGCACGCCTTCGTTGACTGCTTCCGGCAGCAGCCCGTCCACGTGCACGTCCTGACCGAGGTCGACGAACACTACCGCCATGCCGGTGTCCTGACAGTAGGGCATGCCCGTCTGCTGCGCGATCTGCGCGTTTTCCACGAGCTGGCGTAGCGCTTCTTTGGCGGGCGGGCAGGTTTCGCTATGATAAGCGGATTCGATGGCGTCAAGCGCGTCGGTACCCGGCATTTTGCAGGCACACAAAAAAAGACGGCTGACGGCCTGTTTAATTATATCGCTCTCGATTGTTCGCATGACGGGTCCCTTCCGAAATATGTTCGACTCAATTATAATGTATCAACCGAGCTTTGTAAACGGATGGACCCGCCAAAAGCTTCGCATTTTCCCTGTTTGGGTGTTGACATTTTGTTGTTTCATGCTAAAATTAGAGTCTGTGACATTTGAACATGCGAGGGTGGCGGAACCGGCAGACGCGCACGTTTGAGGGGCGTGTGGTATTTACCGTAGGGGTTCAAGTCCCCTTCCTCGCACCACTGAGCAACACAGTCGAATTGACTGTGTTGCTTTTTTATCTGCACTGTTCGTACTGAGCGAACATCCGATGACGTTGCCTATCCATTTCAATACTGCGGGAAAGTAAAGTTTATTTTTAAAATATACCAAGATGGCATTAATTTTGATATAGTATGTATACATTCCAGATTCAACAAAATGAAGGGAGGCATGCTATGTACAACTTGTTAATTGGCGGTGCAGCCGGACAGGGCGTGGACACAACGACAACCATATTGGAGCAGTTCCTCAAGCAATCGGGATGCGGCGTTTTCGTGATGCGCGATCTGATGTCGCGCATTCGGGGCGGGCATAACTTCTCGCGCATACGGTTTGGAGAACGCGCGCCGAAAACCCATAGAGAACGGCTGGACGGCATCATCGCGCTGAACGAGGAGACCGTCGCCATCCATCAGGAAAACCTGAGGCCGGACGGCTTCATACTGTGTGACAGCGCCATTAAAACGGACGATCCCCGTGCTGTCCAGCTGGACATGGCCGCTATCGCGCAGCAGCTGGGCAACGCGCGCGTGGCTGGAAGTGTGGCGGTCGGCGCCGTTTTGAAGCTGTTCAGTATTCCTGTTGATGAGGCAGTGGCGCAGCGCGTCTATCAAAAGGCGCTGAAGCCTGAACTGGTTGACATCAACGTGAAGGCGATACAGGCCGGCTATAGCGAAGCGCCGCACAAGTTCGAGCAAGCCGGCGAAGATTTTGCCGGGCATATGATCGTATCCGGCAACAGGGCCTTGGCGCTGGGCGCGCTGGCGGCGGGGCTCCAGTTTTATTCCGCCTACCCGATGTCACCCTCCACCTCCATCATGGAGTATCTGGCGCTAAAATCCGTGGAAACGGGTATTGTGGTGGAACAGGCGGAGGACGAGATTGCGGCCATCAACATGGCGATCGGCGCATCGTATGCAGGGGCAAGGGCGATGACGGGTACGTCGGGCGGCGGTTTCAGCCTGATGGTGGAAGCTTTGGGACTGTCCGGCATGGCCGAGATACCGCTGGTGGTGGCGAATGTGCAGCGCCCCGGCCCGGTGACGGGATTCCCCACGCGCACGGAGCAGGCCGACCTGAAGTTTGTCATATCGGCGTCGCAGGGTGAGTTTCCCCGCATGGTGATCGCGCTGCGCCATCACACGGACGCGTTTTATCAGACCATACGTGCTTTCAATTTGGCGGAGAAATATCAGATACCGGTCATACTGCTGAGCGATCAGTATCTGGCTGATTCGACGGCGACCATCCCTGTGCCTGACCTCAGCGGCATTGAAATATATGAGCCGGAAGATACGCCGGTCCAGGGGGAATACGCGCGTTACCGCTATACGGAAACCGGCGTTTCGCCGCGCCTGTTTCCCGGCACGCAGGACGGTTTTGTTTCCGCCGACACCGACGAGCACGACGAGTACGGGCGTATCGTGGAGGACGGCGAGACGCGCAACCGCATGATGGGCAAGCGCATGGGCAAGCTGGAGTTGCTGAAGCAGGAGCTGCAGGAGCCGGAAGTGCTGGGAGACG
>JAEWWC010000221.1 GCA_023396555.1 Bacillota bacterium | reverse complement strand
ACTACCGGGGCGCGCTGCACCGCAACGAGGGGCTTCGAACCTTGCGCGCACTGTTCATCGGGCGGGCCGCCCACAGCGGCTTCGAGGCCTGGAAGAAGACGATAGAATCATATATGGCTTAAAGGAGAATAACATGGCGGGGTATGACAAAGCATGTATTGGCTGCGGCAACCTGATCGGTTACGACAGCATGTTCTGTCCAATCTGCGGGCGGATGAGCCCGTTTTACGACGCATGCCCATCTTGCAACGCAGAAATCAAAAGAGGATGGCAGCGCTGCTCGTCCTGCGGGCGGATGCTCACGATCGCTTGCCCGTTTTGCGGCAAGCCCACGTTCGTGGGGGACAAGTGCGACTGCTGCGGCCAGTCACTGATGGTCACATGCCCCAATAAGCTTTGCTATACGCCGCAGTTTTTTGAGAATACCAAATGCACCGCTTGCGGTAAGAAAATAAAGAAGAAATAATACGGAGGTTCTCTATCATGATGCAGGCATTCACCAGGAATTATGAGGATAACAGCACGGATGCGGGTTTCCAGTTCACGTTTTACTGCGACGTGTGCCATGACGGCTTTCGGACGTCGTTCATCGAGTCGCAGACGTACAAGAAGGGCAACCTGTTAAAAGGCCTTACGCGCGGCATCGGCGCGGCGGCCAGCATATTCGGCGGCGGCGTGCTGGGTGGCATCAGCAACGCGGCATACCAGGGTGAACACGTGCTGGGTGAGCGGTTCGAGGGCATGTCGCCTGACTGGCATAAGGAGCATGAGAAGGCGTTTGCGGCGGCACAGAACGAAGCCAAGCAGCACTTCCATCGCTGCAACAAGTGCCACCAGTGGGTGTGCGATTCCTGCTGGAACGATGAGGTGGGCCTGTGTGCCGAGGATGCGCCCCGCATGAACGTGGAGATTGCCGCGGCACGCGCCGACAAGATGAAGCGCGATATCTGGGACAAGGCGGATCAGACGCAGGTGTTCCAGGGCGAGATCGAGCAGAAGGCGACATTCTGCCCCAACTGTGGCAAGCCCGCGGGCCAGAGCAAGTTCTGCACCAATTGCGGCGCTAACCTCGCGCTCAACATCTGTTCCCGCTGCGGGGCGGAGAACGATCAGAGCGTCAAGTTCTGCGGTGAGTGCGGCAACAAGCTGAAGTAACCTGTGATACTTCAAGTATACTATAAGGTCTAAGACCGTGGAGGCTCTGCCTCTACACTATCGCTCAAGGGACTCGTCCCTTGAGAATCCAATAAGGAAACACCTTTTGTACTTTTAATAATAGATGTATGCGAGTAACACACTCGTAAAAGGGTTTTTGTCAAATGAAAAGCCGGGATTGGACCCGGCTTTTTGCGTATTCATATCCATTTTCCCAGCTAGAGGTCGGGAGGTTATTTGGCTGCGGCGTTCAGCATGTCGATCTGGTTCTGCGTCAGCGAGAAATGTTGCTTCAAATAACCCACCATCGCTGAGGGGCGGTTTTGGGCGAAGATCTTCATGGCCTGCACACCGGATTCCCATTCTTCCAGCGTGGGCAGTTCGCTCCAGCGCTCGTGATCCGCCGCGATCTCGCCACGAATGGCGTCCGCCGCCTCATCGATCATCGCAATCACGCGGTCGGTATTGTAAATGTTCTCCATCGCCCAGGCGAAACGTTCGATGAACGCGTCACGCCACGGTTTGTACTTCAGAAGCCCGTTGAAAATGTCAGAAGCGGTAGTGGCCGGGTCCATACGCAATGTAAGCGTGTCGAACGAGTAGAACGCGTTGTCGAGGTCCTGATAAATCTGCCTCCATAAGCCGTCTGATGGCACCTGGTAGAACTGCATGTTGCCCGGGTCGTTGTTGGCGATGTATATCTCGTTGATCATTAAGTCCATGAAGCTGTCGGTATCGAGTCGGGCTGCTACCCAGTCATAGTTTTCTTTTACGGACATGTCATGCGAGTGTATATAGTTATATATCGCAAGATACCCTTCGTTCGAACCGTTGTTCACCACGCCGCCGTTGCCCTTGACAAGGTTGATCGCATTGATGGCGCTCTCATCCGTAATGCCTTCGTGCTGGGCGACCATATATTTGTTGCGCTTCTCCATCAGGTAGTATACGCCCCAGTATTCACCGTTGATGTAGACTACACAGGGTTTGGCGGCCTGTGTCTCCACGTTCATTTGTCCATCCACGAGGCCCAGCGATACGTAAGTGTTCAGCTTCGTTTTGGAGGTATCGCGCCCGCCCATGCGCAGTATAAGCGATTTATACTCGGTGAAATCGCGGTTTTCAAAGAATGGGTACGCCATCGTGCTCTTCCCGTACTGGCTGCGTGCGTAGATCGCGAAGGACTTCTGTTCCCTCAGCGAAAGCGAAAGGCCCCCCGTCATCGCGAGACCGATGTCCTGCTGAAATACCTGCTGTCCATTTTCGTCATACATCGCGAATGATGCCGGTACCTCGGTATCCGAGCGGAAATTAGCAGTCGGATAATAGGCTTCTGCGCTGCCGGGATTTGGCCCTAACATGTAGATGCCGGTCGTCGGATCGAAGAGGTTGTCCGGGTCGGTGGTGATGGAGACCAGCGGCAGCGTATGGCCCGCATTGATGAAATACGTCGCGGTAGCTGCGGCGCTGGAAATATAGTCCGACCGGAAGGCCCGTGCGCGCACCGATGCCGTCTTGCTGACATCGATAGGGCCGGTATACTTCTGTGCCTCCTGTGTCGGCGTCGTGCCGTCGGTGGTGTAATAGATGTCGCAGCCTTCCGACGCCGTTAGCGTGAGCTGAACCGAATCATCATACTTCCCCGAAGCCTGGCTGAACTCCACCGCGGAGGCGATGCCCGTCTTACCGTCGCCGTTGGCTGCGCCGGGCGTGGGCGTTTCAAAGTACGCGATCTCAGCGGCTCCCGATTCACGTCCCACCGATATATTCTGCGGCACCACGCCGATAAAATACCGGTCCAGCAGTTTGTCATCCGCGTCAAACAGCGCCACCGTGGAACCAAGGCGGCTGAGTTTGAACGGCGCGACAAGATCCTGTGTATCGGCGGACGCCGTTTCTTCGCCTGCGGCCAGCACAATCACATGCTCTCCGGGCTGTAGCGTCACGTTCGGGAAACGGTATTTGGCCGGGTTGGACGCGCTGTCTGTGAGTCCGTAGCCGGCGAGGCTGACGGCCTGCGAGCCGCGGTTTTCAACTTCAACGTAGTCGCTGCTGGCCTGCGCCTCTCCGAGTTTGGTTGCATTGTTGGAGCAAAGCACCTCGGAAATAACGATGTCGCCGGTAACTGCCGGGTTTGCCGAAATAAATGCGATGAAACCGTCAGCAGTGTTGGGATAGCCTGGTGTAGGCTGGCTTGTCGTTGCCCAGTCATTCGCCGGCATGCCGGAAGCGACGCCGCGCGCATACGACCGGTCGCTGTCCAGTGCATTGCATGCAACGCTGTCCAGCATGCGCCCCACACTGTCGGAAAGCACGACCGTCGAACCGGAGGACGACAGCCTGAATCCGGCCTCAAGGACATCTCCGCCGAAGGACGATATGCCGGAGCAGAAAACCAATCTGGTTTCGCCCGGTTTTATGACGGTATCAGCGGGGAAAGCCCATTTCATCGGGTCAGAGATGTCGTTGGACAGGCCGAAGCCGCTGAGGTCATAATCGGTATCTCCGGTATTGACGATCTCCACCCAGTCGCTGTAGCCGCCCCTGGAATCGCGAATGGTCATGGCGTTGGACGACATCACCTCGTTGATGCGCAAGGGCGAATCCGCCACTGTGCGGGTCTCCTGAAATGCGGCGATACCCGCCTCGCTGTTCTCGAAGCCGGGCGAGATGCCTGCAAGCGCCTGCCATTGCCCGTCCATGCGTCCGTAGGACACGTTTTCCGGCAGAGCCGGAATGTCCACCGAGTCCACCATGCCTGATACGTTGGAGAGCAGCAGCTTCTCGCCCGCGGAGCTGAGCTTGAACGAACAGTGGATGATGCCGTTTGATACGTCCGACTTGGAATCGCCGGTCATGAAGACGACGACGTAACCGCCCGGGGCAAGGCTAAGGTTCGGGAAGCCCCACTTATCCGGCTTGGCTTCATTATCCGAGAGACCGAACTGGCTTAGATCAACGGGCTGGTCGGACTGGTTGAAGAGTTCGATCCAGTCGCTGCTGTTGCCCTTATCGTCAATCAGCATGCCTTTGTTACTCGTCATGACCTCGTTAATGACAATAGCGTCAGTTGGAGCGCTTGTCTGCGGGAGGGGGGACGAGCCCTGCGGCAATGCAGAGATATACGGCCATAATATGATGATACCGGCAATAATTGCAGCTGCGAACAACAGCATGATCAATTTCTTTGCAGTCTGGGAACCAGAAGCTTTTCGTTTGATTCTATGAGTTTTCATGCTTTGAATTTTATCACGTTTCCAATCCGAGTACCACCGTGATGGCACATATAAATGTAAAACATTTGTGGCAATGAGAATGATATGTCGGCCAATCGTCCGAAATAATGTGTTAAATTTGAATAATTCGCTTGTGGGATGTCCAAACAGTCTGTATACTTAGTTTGAAATACAAATGATTCGGGAGATGCTACGTGGATATATTTGAGAAATGCTATAATTTTACCGACGCCAAAGACGCGATTGCGTCCGGCCTTTATCCTTACTTTCACGCGCTTCATACCGCGCAGGACACCGAGGTCGTGATGGACGGACGGCGCATCATCATGATCGGTTCCAACAACTACATGGGCCTGACGAATGACGAGCGTACAAAGAAGGCCGCCATTTCGGCGCTCGAGAAATACGGCACCGGTTGTTCGGGTTCGCGCTTTTTGAATGGCACACTGGTGCTGCACGAGCAGCTGGAAGCGGAGCTGGCCGAATTCTTCGGCAAGGAAGCGGCGATCACATTCAGCACCGGCTTTCAGACCAACCTGGGCGCGATCTCAGCGGTGGTGGGGCGGCACGACTATATACTCAACGATTCCGAAAACCACGCGAGCATCATCGACGCGTGCCGGCTGGCTTTCGCGAAGAACGTGCTTAAGTATGAGCACAACGATATGGCGAGCCTGGAGGAGCGACTGGCGCGTCTGCCGGAAGATGCCGGCAAGCTGATCATCACAGACGGTGTGTTCAGCATGAGCGGCGATATTGCGAACCTGCCCGCCATCGTGGAACTGGCGAAGAAATACAAGGCGCGCATCATGGTGGATGACGCGCACGGCGTGGGCATGATCGGCCCGAATGGTCGCGGCACCGCGGCATACTACGGTCTGGAGAAAGAAGTGGACATGATCATGACCACGTTCTCCAAGTCGCTAGCGTCGCTGGGCGGATGCATTGCGGCGTCCGAGCCAGTGATCCACTTCATCAAACACCGTTCGCGGCCGTTCATATTCAGCGCATCAATACCGCCGGGCAGCGCCGCGGCAGCCAGAGAAGCGCTGCGCATCATGAAAGAGGAGCCGGAACGCCAGAAGGCGCTGATCGATATCTCCAACTACATGCGCGCCAAGCTCAAGGAAGCAGGCATACCGATCATCGAGGGCGAAACGGCCATCATACCGGTGTTCACCTACGAGATGGACCGTACATTTATGGCGACCAAGATGCTGTTTGAAGAGGGCGTATACGTTAACCCGGTGATACCGCCCGCCGTCTGCGAAGGCCAGTGTATGCTGCGGACAAGCTACACCGCCACGCACACACACGAACAGATGGACATCGCTGTCGAGGCGTTCAAGCGCGTTTGGGCGAAGCTATATTAGAGAAGTTTTTATATAAAATACGGGAAATGCCGGATGGCATTTCCCTGGCGGGATTCTTAAGGGATATATCCCTTAAGCGGGAGTTTGAGGGCAGCGCCCTCAAGGTCTTGGATCTTTATCGACATCTGAGGCAGCTTTTTAGCTGCCTTTTTCTATGAGTCCACGATGACGCCGCCGTTGACGTGCAGCACCTGCCCGGATACGAAGCTGGAATCTTCGCACGCCAGATATACATAGGTGGGCGCGAGCTGCGCCGGCTGCGCGGCGTATTGCACGGGTACGTTCTTGCCGAACTCGGACACCTTTTCCGGCGAAAAGCTGGAAACGATGAGCGGTGTCCACACCGGCCCCGGTGCGACAGCGTTGACCCGGATGCCGTTTTTGATCAGCGACATGGACAGCGAGCGCGTGAACGACACGATAGCGCCCTTGGTGGACGAGTAATCAATAAGATCTTCGGAGCCTTTGTACGCTGTAACGGACGTGGTGTTGATAATTGTGGCGCCCGCTTTGAGATGGGGCAGAGCGGCCTTCGTCATGAAGAAGTACGAGAATACGTTGGTGCGGAACGTCTCGTCCAGCTGTTCGGCGGAGATATCGGAAAGGCTGTTCTGCGGGTACTGCACGGCAATGTTGTTGACCAATACGTCGATACGCCCGAATGCGGCCATCGCCGAATCGATCACGCGGAAAGACTCCGGCTCGCTGCGCAGGTCCGCCTGCACTGTCTCGCAGCGGCGTCCGCAGCCCTCGATGGCAGCTTTTGTCTCCGCCGCGTCCGTGTTGGCTTTCAGATACGCGATCAGCACATCCGCGCCCTCCTTGGCAAACGCAACGGCTACAGCGCGCCCAATGCCGCTGTCGCCGCCGGTGATTACCGCGGCCTTTCCAGCCATACGCCCCGCAGTTTTGTAATCCGGATCATCGTACACGGGCTTCGGGTCCATCTGAAATTCCCTGCCCGGAGGCGGCTGATGCTGGGGGGGAAAACTGTTTTGTGTCATGTTAGCTGTCTCCTAATGCTTTTGCCGAATATTATCCCAAGGGTTCGCTCTAAATATTCGTTTGCTCGGATAAAAATAATTTAGTATGATAATATACTAAAATTCAAATTGCAATTATAATATTCATTGTGCTACACTGTATGGGTTCAAAGGCGAACGATGTGTTTTATCACTCAATATCACTTTCGAAAGGGGATTTGACAATGATGTCAGCTTCTCAGTATGTTTCTTCTATGTTGGAAAAATTGGTAACTAAGAATCCGGGAGAGCTCGAGTTCCATCAGGCGGCGACGGAGATTTTAACCTCGCTGAAGCTTGTGATGGACCGTCATCCAGAGTTCATGGAAGCCAACCTGCTCGAACGTTTCGTAGAGCCGGAGCGCGTGGTGATGTTCCGCGTGCCGTGGGTGGACGACAAAGGCCGGGTGCAGGTGAACCGCGGTTTCCGCGTGCAGTTCAGCAGCGCGATCGGGCCCTATAAGGGGGGGCTTCGGTTCCATCCGTCGGTGAATCTCGGTATCATCAAATTTCTGGGATTTGAGCAGATACTCAAGAACTCGCTGACCGGTCTGGCGATCGGCGGTGGCAAAGGCGGCAGCGACTTTGATCCCAAGGGCAAGTCGGACAACGAGATCATGCGCTTCTGCCAGAGCTTCATGACGGAGCTTTACCGGCATATCGGCGCGGATGTGGACGTGCCGGCGGGCGATATCGGCGTGGGCGGCCGCGAGGTCGGTTATCTGTACGGCCAGTATAAGCGCCTGACGTCGCTGTACTCCGGTGTGCTGACGGGCAAAGGGCTGGCTTATGGCGGCAGTTTGGCGCGCAAGGAAGCGACCGGTTACGGTCTGGTTTATTTTGTGGACGAGATGCTGAGCGCGAATGGCAAGGGTAGCTTTGACGGCAAGACCGTCACCGTGTCCGGCTCGGGCAACGTTGCGATTTACGCACATGAGAAAGCCACACAACTGGGCGGCAAGGTGGTAGCGATGAGCGATTCGGGCGGCTACATCTACGATCCCAACGGCGTTGATCTGGACAGCATCAAACAGATCAAAGAAGTGGATCGTCTTCGCATCAGCGAATACGTGAAGCTGCATCCGCATGCGACATATACCGACGGCTGCTTCGACATATGGAACGTGCCGTGCGATATCGCGCTGCCGAGTGCGACACAGAACGAGATCGACGCCGGCGCTGCCAAGACGCTGGTGAAAAACGGCTGCGTTGCGGTGGGCGAGGGCGCGAACATGCCATCCACAATAGAAGCGACGGATATATTCTTGCAGAGCGGCGTGTTGTTCGGGCCCGGCAAGGCGGCCAACGCGGGCGGCGTAGCTACCTCCGCGCTGGAGATGAGCCAGAACAGCCAGCGCTACATGTGGACGTTCGAGGAAGTGGACGCCAAGCTGAAGAACATCATGATCAATATATTCCGGTCTTCCGACAATGCGGCGAAGGAATATGATCACCCCGGCAATTACGTCGTCGGCGCGAACATCGCGGGCTTCAGCAAGGTGGCGGATGCGATGATGCAGCAGGGTGTGGTGTGATTATAAGCCTATCTATATAACAGTGAAAAAGCCGTTTCTATAGAGGAGCGGCTTTTATTTTGTGTTGCAAAAGCAATGGATATACCTTCCGCCATATGGTATCATTGGTATATCGAACCGAATTGATCGCGTGAAATACGGCTAGACCGGAGCGATCAGGGTATCATAGGCATATGCACAGTGTAAACTGTACGGGTTACGAGAAAGGAGTGCACAATGGGCAAGAAGTTGACGGAAAAGATTACGTGGGTAGGCAAGGTGGACTGGACGCTGAAAAAGTTTCACGGCGACGAATACTCGACGCATAAGGCTTCCTCATACAATTCTTATCTGGTGAGGGATCAGAAGACGGCGCTGATCGATACGGTGTGGCAGCCGTATGACAGGGAGTTTGTTACGCGTCTGAAAGAAGAGATATCCCTTGATGACATCGACTATATCATCGCCAACCATGGAGAGATCGACCATAGCGGTGCGTTGCCGGAACTGATGCGCGAGATACCGGATACGCCGATATACTGCACCGCGAACGGAGCGAAGATACTGAAAGCGCATTACCATCAGGACTGGAACTTTGTAACGGTGAAGACGGGCGATAGCTTAAGTTTGGGCGAATGCAGCCTCGTGTTTGTGGAAGCGCCGATGCTGCACTGGCCGGATTCGATGTTCACTTACATGACAGGAGAGAACGTGCTGTTTTCCAACGATGCGTTCGGGCAGCACTACGCATCCGAGCTGCTGTATAACGACCTCGTCGATCAGGCGGAGCTTTATCATGAAGCGCTCAAATACTATGCCAATATATTGACGCCCTTCTCACCGCTGGTGACGAAGAAGATCAATGAGGTGCTGGCACTGAACCTGCCCGTCAGCATGATCTGCCCCAGCCATGGCGTGATATGGCGGGACGATCCTGTCCAAATCGTCAAGCAGTACCTTGAGTGGGCCGACAGCTATCAGGAAAACCAGATTACGCTGGTATACGACAGTATGTGGGAGTCCACGCGCACCATGGCGGAGTCCATTATGCGAGGCATCCAGCAGGCCGATAGCGCGGTGACGCTAAAGCTTTTCAACGCCGCAAAGGAGGACAAGAACGACATCATTGCGGAGATATTCAAATCCAAGGCGGTGCTGATCGGGTCTTCCACCATCAACAACGGTATGCTGCACTCCATTGGCGGGCTGCTGGAGATGATCCGCGGGCTGAAGTTTAAAAACAAGACTGCAGCGGCTTTCGGCAGCTACGGCTGGAGCGGGGAGGCCGTCAGGCAGATCGGCGAGCGTCTGGCAGCAGCTGGCTTCAAGCTTGCGGATGAGGGGATACGGACGCTTTGGGTGCCGGATGCGTCAGCGGAGGAAGCATGCGCCCGCTACGGCGAACAATTTGTCAGTGCGCTCAGTGCGGGGAAATAACGATGGTGGACAAGCTCTATTCGTTTTCTTTGACGGATGAAAAGGTCATTGAGCGCATATTTGAGGATGACAACGCAGCAATAAACCATATGGTTCTACGTCGGGAAGACGCCTTGCCTGAGCATCGCGCCAATTCCAACGTATACATGATCGTGGTGCGGGGAGATATCACGTTGCAGCTCGATGATCAGCAGCCGCACAGCTATCCGAGCGGCAGCATACTGGCTATTCCGTACCGTACCCTGATGAACGTATCCAATCAGCACGACGAGGTTGCCGAGATATTTGTTGTCAAAGCGCCCGGTCCGGCAAAAATGGTATGATCGTAACAAATGTCGCAATTAAAAAAACCGGCAAGCTTCGCCGGTTTTTTTATGGAAACAAGAGGAGTGAGTTTATTTCTTCATCAGCCAGATATGGCTCTTGACTTTGAGGTATTCATGCAGTCCTGTTTCGCCGTATTCGCGCCCAAGGCCGCTGTTCTTGTTGCCGCCGAAGGGGCAGGCCATCTGCGAGTACATCGCCAGGTTGACCCACACGGTACCGGCATCAATCTTGCGGGCCATCGCATAGGCTTTCCGCATGTCCTCAGTAAATATATTGGCGCCCAGGCCGAAGTTCGTGTTGTTCGCCAGCGCGATCGCCTCGTCCTCCGTTTTGAACTTGACCACGGACAGCACCGGCCCAAATATCTCTTCCTGGAAGCAGGCCATATCCGGTGTGACGTCGACAAGTATGGTAGGTTCGTAGAAGCTCCCCTTGTCGCATGGCGGTTCGGTATATCGCTTGCCACCGCACAGTACCTTGGCTCCCGCTGCGACCGCGTTGTGCACATGTGCGTGAACGGATTCCAGATGGGACGGGCTGATCAGCGAACCCATCTGCGTGCTGTAATCCATTGTGTCGCCCAGCTTCAGCGCCTTGGCCTTCTTTACCAGCAGCGCAAGGAATTCATCGTAGATGTCTTCGTGCAGTATCAGGCGGGTGAGAGCGCAGCACACTTCGCCCTGGTTGGAGCAAAAGCCGTCCAGCTGCATATCGGTAGCCAGCTCCAGATCGCAGTCCGGCATGGCGATGGCCGGCCCTTTGCCGCCCAACTCCAGCACAGTCTTCTTGATGATGGGGGACTCCGCCGAGTAATGCAGCAGTTGACGGCCCACTTCCTCAGAACCGGTGAACGCGATGATGTTGACTTCCTTGTTGGATGCGAGCGCTTCGCCGCACACGCTGCCCGAACCCGAGATAAAGTTGACCACGCCTTTGGGAATGCCGGCCTCTTCCATGATCTCGGAGAGTATGGCTGCCGATGAGGGCGTGAACGAGGATGCCTTGCACACGCAGGTGTTGCCGGCTGCCAGCGCGGGGCACAGACTGCGGGTCATCAGGTGCAGCGGGTAGTTATAGGGGCTGATGACGGCGACCACGCCGTACGGTTCGTATTCGATGAAGTTGAAAATGCGCTGCCCGAGCTCGCTGTTCACGCGTGTTGTTTCGCCCTTTATTTCGCGGGACAGGTTGGCGAAGTACTCGAACGCCCATGCGCACAGGGGGATGTCGATCTCGGTCGTCTCACGGATGGGCTTGCCGGATTCTTTGGCTTCAAATTCTGCCAGCTCATGCAAGCGCGATCTCATGATGCGAGCCACATTGATCAGACGATCCGCGCGTTCTTCCGGGTTCATGCCGGACCAAACGCCGCTGTCGAACGCCGCCCGCGCGGCTGCGCAGGCTTCCTCGACATCTGACGTGCTGGCAAACGGAAGCGTGGAAACCTTTTCGCCATTGGACGGGTTTACAGTCGTAAACGTTCTGCCGTCGGATGCATCCTTCCATTGTCCGTTGATATACATTTTGAATTCGCGCATTCTATCAACCTCCTGATTGTATGATATTGTGATATACTTAGAGACCCGAGCCGGATTGTATACTGAAATAAGCAATTGTATACTATATTATGAATTGTACACAATTAACGCGAAGCTGTCAATAACCCTGTGCGCTTTTATTGAATTATAGCATAGAGAGTACTCGCTGGCTGGAATGCGAATACGGCCTTTTGTTTTATGAATAACCAAACGGTGTTCCTCACATGATAATAAAAAATGCAAGAGCGCTTCGCACGTATGCGGCGCTTTGTTTGAATTACGGAGTCGCTGCAGGTACTTGAACCGGCGGACTGGACTCGAAGGAAGGGATAGATAATGCAGAATATGCCGCATTATTCGCGACTGCCGCAGCATATTGGCATCATACCGGATGGCAACAGGCGCTGGGCACAGCAGAAGGGTTTGAATAAGGAGGACGGATACGACTACGGCATTGAGCCGGGCTATGAACTCTGCCGCGAATGCATCCGTCTGGGCGTTCGTGAGATCACGTTCTACGGTTTCACGCAGGACAACACCAAGCGTCCGGCAGTACAGACAAAAGCATTTCAGAAGGCGTGTGTGGATGCGGTGATGAGCCTGGCCGAGCACGACGCCAATCTGCTGATACTGGGCAACACGGCTTCGCCGATGTTTCCGGCAGAGCTCCTGCCGTATACCCGCCGTGTGCAGTGCGGTAAGGGGCTGATCAACGTCAACTTTCTGGTCAACTACGGCTGGGACTGGGATCTTGGCCACGCCGCGGGGCACGAACGGAAGGGTCGCGGCGAAAGCATCATCAAGCATATCGCATCCTCCGACATCAGCCGCATCGACATGATCATCCGGTGGGGCGGTCGGCGGCGGCTGAGCGGCTTTTTGCCGGTGCAGTCCATCTATGCCGATATCTATGTGATCGACGAGCTGTGGCCTGAGTTCAAGATTGAGCACCTGTACGACGCACTGGACTGGTATCAGCAGCAGGACATCACGCTAGGTGGATAACGCTGTATGAGTGGGCTGTGATTCTATTTTATGAGCGGAGAGCTTTCTTTGGAAGGCTCTTTTTTGTACTCCAAAATATTTTCTCTTAGACTATTGACAAACTAACAACTGTTAGCTATATTGTTACTAACAACTGTTAGTTTTTAAATTTTTTAAGAGGAGAAGCAGGCTATGATTGGTTTGTATTTCAAGGATGCGGTGACGGTGATCACCATTGGGCTGGTGCTGGCGATGCTGGCATTTATCGTAATTTCCATCGCTCATGGCGCGAAGGTGCAAAAATGGGGGCGATTGATCGCGCTGTTC
>JAEWWC010000206.1 GCA_023396555.1 Bacillota bacterium | reverse complement strand
ATCGACAACGCGGTGCTGGAGAAACCCGGAAAGCTGGACAACCGCGAATTCGATGCTATCCGCAGCCATACATTCTTCACATATCAGCTGCTCAGCCGTATTCAGGGATTCGAGACGATCAACCGTTGGGCGTCGTTCCATCATGAGCGGCTGGACGGCAACGGCTATCCATTTCATCTGAAGGAAGAGAGCATACCGGTGGGCTCTCGTATCATGGCTGTGGCGGACATTTTTACGGCGATCACCGAGCCGCGTCCGTACCGTGACGGCATGGGGCGGGATCAGCGCATCCGCTTGCTGCGATCGATGGTGGACAGCGGAGCGATATGCGGCCGGACTGTCGCATCCGTATTGGACAATTTTAGTCTGATGACGACCATATGCCGCGAAAATCAACTGGAGGCGGCGGAATACTATGACCGCTTTTTCCGCGATGAAGGTGCTATGCAGATTGAACAGCTGGGATAAGCCTGATATTACCAAGTAATACATCGGATGTATAAGAGGCTGCCTCGTGCCGGTCAGGATGGGTCGCGCGGGGGCAGCTTATTTATATAAAAGGCGCGCCATGGCTGGACACGCCCGTTCATATCGGTCTTACTGTTCCGCAGACGGATAGTTAGGCGGTTCCGAGCCATCCTTGCCGGTAAATATCTTGACGATGATACCGGAAATGGGGATTGCCAAGAATATGATCCAGCCCGGATGCCATAACCCCCAAACGAAACCCATCAGCATGTATGCAGCAACGCACAGCAGAGAAACGATACCGGAAATCTTGCCGGATGCGTCCTTACGGTTGACCACTATATCGACGATGATGGACACGATAGGAATGGCAAGGAACACCACCCAGGCGATATGCCAGGCACCCATTGTGAAACCGAGTATCAGAAATACGGCGGCGGCCAGCAACGCCGTCAGGCTCACGATCTGCCCTCCCACAGTCTTTTTTCTATTATCGCTCATTTCAGTACCCTCCAAATATAATTTCACTGCCATTATATGATAGTTTTTTCATATTATCAATGTCCGCTGAGTAAAAGAGCCGGTTACTTGGGCATAAGCATACTACTGAGGGGGTGGAGGCATGAAAAGGGTATTGTTATGGCTGCTGGCGGCACTGACGCTCATTTTATGCGGTTGTGCGGTACAGGCGCGAACGGATGCTGAAACGGACGATGCAATAAAAGCCCATTTGCTGATGGAAGCGATGGACGAAGTGGGCGTATGCCGGCCGGAGCAGGCAGTGGATGTGTGGGTGCGTGGACTGATGAAGCGAAGCGCCGCGATTCAGTATGCCGTGATGGATGACGCATTGCGCAAGGAATATGCAAAGAGCCTTGAGAAAACAGCGCCCAACTGGGTGACCGGCACATCCAGCCCGTGGGTTAGCGGCTATGCCATCGGACGGGTGACTGAGACAGCACAAGGGCAGAAGCTGTACACCATATCCGTGATGACCGAGACATCAACCGGTCCTGCGGGGGAGTATCTCGCAGTGCTGGCTGTACATCAGGATGGTGAATTCTGGCGCATCGGGAGCATCAGCGCGGATGATGAGCTGTCTGCTTTTACGGGGTTCAAGTAAGAAACCAGAGGACTGGGGCCTAACAAACAATACGAGGAAGTCACCGCTGTCCTGGAACAAGTCAATACATATAGCTGGAATGTAAAGTTCGACCATCCCCAAATTTCGGGGGCCTGAAAGTTCTACATGGAAAGAATTGCGCGCGCCGTTTCTTCGTCTGTGATGACTGTATCCACCCACCTGCCCACCATAGTGGCACGCAGTATTCCGGCTTTGGTAACGCCGCAGGAAGCGGTAATCACCTCGCGCGCGCGGGGACGGGCTTTTTTTAAGTCTCCGCTCAGTATACGTTCATGAATGGGGTGGTCAACCATCTGCCCGCTGCCATCCAGAAAGTTCAGGCAAATGTCTCCCACACAGCCGATAGATTCGAGCTCCGTGAACTCCTCTTCGGAAACGCTTTTTGTGCTGACCAGCGTGGGATGCCTGAGCGGACCCATTCCCAGAATAAGAATGTCGGCGTTTTCCGACAGTTCAATGGCTTCCCGTATGGTGGGGTCGCTGAGCAAGAGGTCGCGTTCTTTACGTCCTGCCACTATTCCCGGCGCATGAAGCGGGCATACTTTAGCTGAAAGCTTTTCAGCTAAAGTATACGCTATCTGATTAGGCGTAACCGTCTTGTTAAAACCCAGACCACCGGAAAACGGAACCACTGTCACATCGGGAAAATTCAAAGGCACGAATTCTGCGACAACTGCTGCCAGCGTGCTGCCCCAGAATGTACTCACACAATCGTTGTGGCGCAATATGCTGGCGAGATAACTGGAAGCAGCCCGGGCACAGGTCTGCAGACACAACTCGGACCCCGCGTGCCGGATGACTTTGGCGCATTTTAAATCGAATCTGTCTTTAAGCGCCTTCTCAAGTTCTGATATGCCAACTGATGCGGTATTCACTTCAATACGCACGATGCCGAGATCTTCAGCCTTTTGAAGCAATTTGCCTACCCAGACGCGGGAAACGCCCATTTGAGATGCAATATCATTCTGTGTCAGGTGGTACACATAATAAAGCTCTGCTGCGAGCGTTATTTTTTGCATCATCTCAAAGGAAATATCAATTGCTTTATGCCTGCCCATAACCCCTCAATTGAAGTTAATAATGTAACTATAATACTGAATATTTAAATATGCAACTCTTTTGTGGAATAATATGTAGGATCATTGTTGACAATGTAATTTATTGGCGGTATAATAACTTATCAGAAGAAAATAAAAGTTTCAAAAGAAACGAAAAAAGGGAGATCAAAACAACATTTGTTTTGTTCGCACTCGTGACATTGCGGCAGTTTCGTATGAATCTGCAAACCGCAGTGAATGGTATTGGGAGATGCCTTGAGTGGACTGGGGCAAAAGCCATTCAGCCGCCGAGCAGTGTGATGGGAAGAATACTGCTCGGCGATGCCGATGGCACATTTCTGAAAATATGAGATATAATCACACCCATAGCTTGCATATTGTTTTGGCAATTCAAGAATGTTGAAGAAATTCGCATACAAAGATATTGTGTAAAATAATCACTGATAAGGAGTATTTTTATATTCCTTTTGTTATAATGCAGATATTTCGATTTTTTTGGGCATTTCTGGACATTTTTGAAGGGTTTTTTCCTGTTATTGTAGTATATTAAATACTATCACAGTTTGTTTGAGATATGCTTGTGGAAACACTATCATAATTTTAGAACAAATGCTCCTAATGGTTTTGGGATATCAATGATTTTTGAACATTATTGTCATCTGAATAGGGGTTTAGGAGTAATAAATGGACAGAATCGAAATCGCACTGATTTATAATGCATCTCTGTTGCTGGCACTCGGGATTATTTATGAGGTCAGTTATCTGCTGCCTGCAAAGTGGAAGAAGCTTTCCTCTGGTTTAAATGGTCTATTTATCGGATTCGTATGCGTGCTGGTGATGAGCTTTCGTTATGAACTGGAACCGGGCATTACATTTGATACGCGTTCAATAATGTTGAGCGTTGCCGCGATTACCTTTGGTGCGGTTCCGTCCTCGATTGCGGCTGTGGTTGCGTTGGCCTACCGTATAATCTTCATCGGAGGCGCGGGGACTCTGTCGGGCTGTTCCGTCATCGTCAGTTCAGTGGTCATCGGTCTGTTATGGCGCAAAAAGCTTCGGTATACAACACCTCGTTTCCAGTTTATTTACCTTTACATGATGGGACTCAGTGTGCATGTGGTGATGCTGCTATGCATGTTCTTTATGCCGGATCCTTTGTATGTGCTCAGCCAAATCAGCCTGCCCGTGATGATCATATACCCAATTGTGACGGTACTGCTGGGTACGTTACTGCTTCGCCAGCGCCGGCGCAATGAAGAACTGATAAAATTGGCGGAAGCGGAAAGCCGCTACAAAAGCTTGTTCCAGAACAATCATGCAGTCATGCTTTTAATAGACCCGGATTCCGGGCGGATCGTGGACGCGAATCCGGCGGCTGCACAGTTCTATGGCTGGGATCATGACCGTCTGACGCAGATGAATATTTCAATTCTCAATACGCTCAGCCATGATGAAGTGGATGCTGAAATGCGGCTGGCTTTTGACCAAAAACGCAGCCATTTTCAATTCAGACATATGAGAGCATCCGGCGAGGCCGCAGATGTCGAGGTTTTCAGCGGGCCAATTGCGGTCGGCGGGCAGACGCTGCTATATTCCATCGTTCATGATGTATCCGAGAAGAATAAATCGCGCAAGGCACTGGCAGAAAGCGAGAACCGGTTCCGGCTACTGGTGGAAACGGCCCCGGACGCAATATACATCTCTGTTGATGAAAAGCTGGTTTTCGTCAATAAAGAGATGATTCGCCTGATGGGTGCTGAAGGTGAAGACGATCTGATCGGGCGTTCTGTTTGGGAGCATATCCATCCGCACTACCATGAATTGGTCAGACAGCGGGTGAGCCGTATGGCCCAACTGTCAGCCGGTGCGCCGCCTCTGGAAGAGGTATTCAAACGTCTGGATGGTACGAATGTATATGTAGAGGTCTCCGCGGTTTCGATAAAGTATCAGCAAGCTCCGGGTATGCTGGTGTTTGTGCGGGACATAACGGAGCGAAAGCGCATTGAGAATCTGAAGATGGAGATGGAAGCCCAGCAGCGCCAGCAGCAGAAACTGGAGGCAATCGGCACCCTCGCCGGCGGCGTAGCGCATGAAATCAACAATCCCATCCATGGCATCATGAACTATGCTGAGCTGATTCTTGATGAAAGGAACATATCGGAATACGGCGCGGCATATGCGCGCGAAATCATTCATGAGACGGATCGCATATCGGTAATCGTAAAAAATCTGCTGCAGTTCTCCCGTCATGAGAAACAGACACACAGCTATGCCAGCGTATACGATATTATTGGACAGACAGTATCGCTGATTAGCACGGTAATCAAGAAAGACCAGATCACATTGGATATTAAGCTGGATGACGGACTGCCGGAAATCAAATGCCGCAGCCAGCAAGTACAGCAAGTGCTGATGAATTTGCTGACAAATGCACGCGATGCGCTCAATGAGAAGTATCCGGAATACGATGAAAACAAACTGATCCGTGTTGGGTGCAGTTTGTTTGAGAGGGATGACAGGCGTTGGGTGTCAGTCACTGTGGAGGACAGGGGTAACGGTATTCCGGAAGATGTCAGGGATCGCATGTTCGATCCGTTCTTCTCCACGAAGCCTCGTGAAACGGGGACGGGCCTCGGCCTTTCTATCAGCCATGGCATTGTGAAGGACCACCACGGCAAAATTGAAGTGGAAACGGAACTGGGCGAATATACCAGGTTCATTCTCGAGCTGCCAGTGGACAATGGATGGAAATTATAGATATAACAGGACAAGCCGTCATGCTATGCGCAGACGGCTTGTTTTTTGTTTGATTATCTGGAACGGATATATTTGCCTACGGCTTTATCTTCCCGGTTTATGTGCAGCGTCAGCCAGTTTGTTAGCGTCAAGCCGACAAGTGATTTGGTGGCGACAGTGAAACCATGGGACTTCATATCATCCGACATTTGCTTGACGTCCTTAATAAACGCCTGATGCAGCTTTCTGTGGTCAGCATACCCGGGATAGTTGTATCTTACCTGAAGCGCCTCTTCGTCCTGGAAGTGCGTGATTACATAGTCGCCCAGAAATGACAGCATCTCCATTACCTTCGTTTGGTTGTCCGTATTCATTGAATCAAAAAAAGCATTCATGCGGCGTATCAGCTCTTTATGCTGATTATCGATCGCTTCAACTCCCACTGTTAATTCGTTCGTCCATTCCATGACCATGGCCTCCTCTTTGTACTCTGATGTTTGTTATATCGAGATAACTATTCCGGCGGTTTAGAAGTTTATAATAATTATCGCGTTCATGCTTTTTAACCTGACTGTACCACCATACATGTGGGCCGTTGACAACAGCAGACATGTTAAGTAGAATAGATTTACCGAATGACGATATGTTTAAAATGAAATCAGGTGAATTTGATGTGGATCGATAAAAAGAGCCCCATCCCTGCTTACTATCAGCTTAAGAAAATCCTTCTTAAAAAGATAGAAGAGGGTCAGTTTGCGGTGGGCAGCATGATACCTTCTGAACGGGATCTATCGCAGACATACGGAATCAGCCGCATGACGGTAAGACAGGCTCTTTCTCAGCTGGTGGCGGACGGCCTGCTGCACAGGGAAAAAGGGCGGGGGACTTTTGTTTCGCCAGTCAAACTCGAGCAGAAAAACATCATGAGCTTTTCCAATACCGTGCGGGCAAAAGGGCTGACACCCTCTGCGCGGGTGCTCCACTTTGCCAAAGAAGACGCGGATGAACAGCTCTGCGAGCGTCTTGGCCTGAACGCGGGAGAAAAGGTCTATCACTTGAAGCGCCTGCGCTTTGCGGACGATATTCCTGTCGCGGTGGAGGAGGATTTTATACCGGAAAGATACTGCCCAGGACTCGAACACTGGGATCTGAAATCGTCGCTGCACCGGATGATCAAAAATGAGTATGGTCATAACGTGCGGTACGTTGACCACGTCATTGAGGCGACCAAACCGGGCCGTGAAGAGAGAGAAATTCTGCAGATTACATCGGCGACACCTATCCTGAAGCTGATGTGCGAATACTACACCGAAGACGACATGAAGCTTTTCTTTGAGAAGTCCATATACAGATCCGACGAGTACAAATACAATCTGCGCGTATACGTCAGCAACGAGGAATACTGATCAGTGCGGGTGATATGACGATAGCTAACGGCGTGAGGATTTAAATGGAATGAGCGAGTTGGTATCGATTGAAAAGCTGTTTTCTTTGAAGGGGCGCACATGCATCGTAACGGGCGGCTCACGCGGCATAGGGCGGACATGTGCCGATTATATCGCCGCGGCGGGGGCCAATGTCGCCGTTATCGGGACGAACCGGGACACGACACTGGCTGCGTCCCAGAAAATTGCCGAACAATATGGTGTTAAAACGACGGGTATCAGCTGCCATGTGGAAAACCGCCAAGCCGTATTTGACATGGTGGAACAGGTGGAGCAGGAACTGGGGGTACCGGACCTGCTTTTCAACAATGCGGGCATCTGTTTCGGGGGTGATTCGGAAATGCAGTCCGAAGAGGACTGGCGGGCTAACATCGATATAAATCTGAACGGCGCTTTCTACGTGATGCAGGCAGTGGGCAAAAAGCTGCTGGAGAAGAATATGCCAGGATCGATGGTATGTACGGCGTCCATGAACGCTTACATATCCTGCACGCCGCAACACGAAGCGGCCTATAACGCGTCCAAAGCCGGACTCGTGATGCTGTGCAAGTCATTAGCTGTCGAGTGGGGAAGACGCCGGATACGCGTCAACAGCATCAGCCCCGGTTATATCATGACGGAAATGACCAAAACGATCGGCGACCCGGAGATGATTCGCAGCTGGATCAACGCATCGCCCATCGGACGGCTGGGGGAAGAGAGCGACATAGGCGGCGCGGTCGTCTATCTGCTCAGCGATGCGGCGCTCTTCACGACTGGGGCTGATCTGCTGATAGACGGCGCATTTACCCTTATTTAAAAAGTCGATAAATCGGACCGTGGCAAAGATAGATGTCTGGGCTTGTGCATGCAAGCCCATTTTTAATCAGTGCCGGTTAGTTACAGCATGAAAAAGTATGCCGCGACGCCCGCCGCTGCCGAGCCGATCACATCGCAGATCAGGTCCACATCGGTGTCTTTTAATCCGCGCTGCGTTTTAACAGGCATCTTTTTATCGATGAAGTATTCGATGATCTCGAATACAGCGCCTGCTGTGATGCCAGTGAAAGCCACCATGATCGCGCCGAACAGCTTTGGGCTCACTTCGACGAGGAGCAGCCGGGCGATCAGCGAGTAGAAGAACAGTGCATAAGCAAAACTACCATAGGTATGCAGATATCGGTCAAACACTTTTGAGCGCGTATACCGGTCTTTGAAATATCCGAAAAAGGTATGGATGAACATCGCAATAATGGCCAGTATCCTAACAAGGTAAGGCACTCCGATGCCGAATATCTCGTCCGCCGCTACATAGATGGCAAACAGTATGTTGGTGACCAATACAGACTTCATGTATAGCTTATTGCCGGTGCTGATGTAGCGGTAGGCGATGAACGCTTCTACCAGTAAAAAAACAGCATAGATGATCCAGAAGATGATGCCCATATATTCTCCCTTGATTTGATGGCGGTCTTGTTTAGTATGGTCAGATGGTACGCCGAAAATTCGAATGCCGGAATTGTCTGAAACAAAAAAGGCGCGATCGCCTTTTCGTTTAGTTTATTTACCGATTTCACTGACATCGGCGCTGTTGGTGAAGCCCCGTTGTTCCCAGTAGCCCTGATATCCGGCGTCGTTGGACAATTTGATGCGGTTGACCCAGCGGGCCCATTTGTACCCCAGCTTATCTTCCGCTACCACGATGAACGGGTATCCCATCTCAGGCGGGAGCGGTATGCCGTTTGCGTTATAAGCCAGTATCAGCTGTTTTTCCTTGATGATGTCGTATGGCAGCGACGTGGTATAGCCATCCACCGCTTCGAATATGACGGTCACGGCCTCCGGCTGAGCGCCGACGAGGTCGATGATATCCGTCAGCCTCACGCCTTTCCACAATATTGTGGCGTCCCAGCCCTCAACGCAATGCAGCGTGATCAGCCGGGTATCCGGTTCCATAGCCAGTACGTCGTCGTATGTCAATACGGTCTCCTGATCCACCAAACCGTCGATAGTCAGCGTATAGTCCGCGATATCCACCTGCTGCACGCCGCTGATCGAATTGTCCCGCGGGCCCACTGCCGGGTCCAGCCGGGCGCCCTGATACTCCCTGATTTCGTTTTCGCGGTATCGGTCCTCGGTTGCGGCGCTCATGGCATCCGGCGATTCAGAGGGTGCATTATCCGTCCCGCATCCGCTCATCAGCATGACGGCAGCCAGCAGTAAAAACAATACGTGTTTCATGCGGTTATCCTCCGTTAATGGGCTGGACTCAAAGTACAGCCGTCTCCTCACTGGTGAAAGGGGCGGCTCATAGACGATCCCTCTCCATTGTGTTCCAGATATTATTATATCATACCATGGACAGTATACACAGAAGAGCGAATAAAAAGCTGTGCCCTGAAATCCGGACACGGCATGGACGGAGCGTTTAACCAAAGAAAAACTGCTTGAAGGACTTGATTTACGTTCTTGCGTATTCCGGCAGACAGTGCTCGTAGTCTTTGTCCATCAGCGACGAACAGAGCATGAAATCGGCGCTGGCCTGATTCATTGCCACCGGTATGTCGTAAACCACCGCGATGCGCAGCAGCGCCTTCACGTCCGGGTCGTGCGGCTGGGCTTCCAGCGGGTCCCAGAAGAATATGAGCAGGTCGATAGTGCCGTCAGCTATCTGCGCGCCGATCTGCTGGTCTCCGCCCAGCGGGCCGCTTTTATATGCTTTGACCGGCAGTCCGGTCGCCGCAGTGATCAGCTTGGCAGTGGTGCCAGTGCCGCAGAGAAAATGGCGGCTTAGTACATGGTCGTTCTTTTGTGCCCACGCGATCAGGTCATCCTTCTTATGGTCGTGCGCGATCAGCGCGATGTGCTTCTGCGCGCCGATGGTATGCGTCTGCATAGGCAAACCCCCTTTAATCAGTAAAATATGAATTCATATGGCCCATTATAAGCCGGGGCCAAGCACTCGAACAACACATTTTTATGCAAAGTTTTCTGGAATATTTCGCAGGGTCTCCGGGTAGGCTCACTCCGGGAATTGATCGAAAGGTTGTGACAGCAGGCCGCCGTCCAGCGCACGGTAAAGGTAGCGCGACGCAAGCGATGCATAAGGCCTCCAAGAATAGGCCTGTGCCTCGATGGCTGCCCGTCCGGCGTCATCCGTATCGTACAGCCAGCGAAATGCCTGCTGCAATGCGCCGTCTTCGAACGGCAGCACATTGGGCCGCTGCAGCACAAACAGCAGATACATCTTGGCCGTCCAGTTTCCGATGCCGCGCAGACGCGTCAGCTCATTTTGCACCGCATCATCCGTGAGCATTTCCAACCGGTCAAAGAAATCGGGGTCCTGCGTGACCGTTTCGGCCAGCATGCGGACGGCGGTGGCTTTGGCGCGGGAGAGCCCGACGCCGGTCAGCGCCTCAATGTCCAGCGACAGTATCGCCCCGGGAGTCACGGAACCGCCACAGAGGCTGTCCAGCCGCGCCGCGATCACGTCTGCCACACGCGCGGACAGCATCTGCCCGACGATGGTCTGGGCAACGAAAGCAAAATGGTCACGCACCGGCTCGCAACGAATCGGCCCCAGGGTTTTGATCACCGTTGCAAGCCGTGGATCAGCGGCGCACAGATGTACTATTTCGGATGAGCTCATATCATATTTTGCTGTCAATTGTCTCAACTTCCGGCTTCAAATAGATATGACAGATTATACCTCATCTGGCCATGCCTGCGCAAGCCACAGTTGAAACGCGCCGACGGCGGTGATAGAATGAACGGATGATAACAGCAGGAGGGAAAAGCATGCGTATCAATACAGCCGCCATCGTGGGATTGGGGGCGCTCGGCGTGATGTACGGACATCATCTGAGCAAATCTCTGCCGGACGGGGCGCTGCACGTTGTCGCGGAAGAAAAGCGGCTTGAGCAGTACAAAAGCAGCGGCGTTTACTGCAACGGGGAGCCGTGCTCGTTCCGTTACTGGACGCCCGAAGAAGCGCAGCCGGTGGACATCGTTCTGGTGGCTGTCAAACAGCCGGGGCTTCAAGGCGCGATTGAGGCGATGAAGAATCTGGTTGGGGAGCATACGGTGATACTGTCGCTGCTGAACGGCATAAGCAGCGAACAGATGCTGGCGGAGACATATGGCAGCGATAAGCTGCTTCTGTGCACGGCACAGGGAATGGACGCCGTGCGTGAGGGCCGCAGCGTCAGCTATGCCAACATGGGCTGGCTGGTGTTTGGCGAAATTTCTTCCGGCCCGCCGTCGGAAAAAGCGCAGGCAGTGGCGGCGTTTTTCAAGGAGACAAACGTTCCGCACATACTGGCGGACGATATGACGCGCCGACAGTGGAGCAAATTCATGCTCAATTGCGGCGTGAATCAGGTGGTGGCGGTATATGGCAAGGGATATGAGGACGTCCAGCAGCCGGGTCATTTAAGGGATATGATGCTGGCGGCGATGCGCGAGGTGATGGAACTGGCGCATAGGGAAGGCATTGCGCTCGGCGAAGAGGATATCAATGGATGGATGAAGCTGCTGGCAACGCTGAACCCGGCAGGCAAGCCGTCGATGCAACAGGACGTGGAGGCCCGGCGCAGGAGCGAGGTGGAGCTTTTTGCGGGGACCGTGAAGCGGTTGGGGCAAAAACACGGTGTTTCGACGCCGGTCAACGATGAACTGTACAGTAAGATCATATTGCTGGAGAGTGAGTACTGAAGAGGCTGCCGGTGTTGCAGTAGAATTCAAAAGGATAAAACGGATACGGCCCGGCGAGGGCATCGTTGTCCGGGAGGAAGGGTTATGGAGTTATTAATGCGGCGCTGCGGAGCCGGTGACACAGATGCGCTGAGGACGTTATCGATGGAGACCTTCAGGACGGCGTTTGGACATTTGAATACACCGGAGAACATGGAAATTTACTGTACAAAGACCTTCGGAGAAGATGCGTTGCGGCGGCAGTTGGAAACGCCGGGCACGTCGTTCTGGTTCTTATATGCGGACGTCGAACTGGCGGGCTACGTGAAGCTCAATTCGGATGACGCACAGACGGAGAATATGGGGAAAAGCGCGCTGGAGATAGAACGCATCTATGTCGCCGCGGCATATCAGGGACAGGGGCTGGGAGGATATATGATTGAACAGGGCGTGGAGTCTGCGCGGGTAATGGGCAAGCACAGCATCTGGCTGGGTGTCTGGGAGCACAACACGCGCGCTATCAGTTTCTATGAAACACATGGTTTCAGCCGGTATGGCTCACACGCATTTTATCTGGGAAACGACAGGCAGACGGACATCATCATGCGGCGGGAACTGACAGAAGTAAATTGAAGGAGCACTATGGGTAACGACAAAAAGCTGCTGGTGTTTGATGTGGACGGCACGCTTGCGCCGCATGGCGAACCGATCAGCCGGAAGGTAGCGGAAGCGTTGTGTGAGCTGGAACGGCGTGGTCATGTCATCGCGTTCGCATCCGGCAAATCGGCGGAGTATCTGGAAGGGCTGGCGCGCGGCATCGGACTTGTGGGCAGGTGCCTGATCGCGGAGAACGGCGGCGTCATTTTTATCGGCGGCAAAATCTATCTGACAGTGCAGCGCCCATTGTGTTTTGATCATCTTCAAAGCGAGATTGTGCAGCTGTTTCCGCAGGCGCGCGTGCAGCATAACATGGTAAACCTGACCGTGATGGCTGAGGGAGAGACGCTGGAGGCCGTGGCCGGACACCTGAGAAGCGCTGGCGTGTGCGACAACATAAGCTGCCTTTTCTTTCTTCACAGTGACGCAGCGGAACTGCTGCCTGAGGGTGTGGACAAAGGCCGCGCCCTGCGTCAACTGGCAAGCCTGGCCGGTTTTAATAAGGTAAATGTTGTTGCGGCAGGCAATGCGGAAAACGATGTGGCTATGCGCGGTGAAGCGGCGGTGTTTCTGGCAGTGGGGGATGACATCGAGGCCGACAGACATTTTGCGGACGCGCCGGCATTATTGGCATATCTGCTTGAGGTCTGCATATAAGGGGTAAATATTATTCTTACCAATTTTTATTTATAATTAAAAATAATGTTGAATAATGACGTCATATGCAATAAAATTACATATAAAGAAAGCACTATTTTATTGTATTTGGAGGGGCAAGGCAATGAGGAATTTAAAGAGAGCGGCTGTATATGCCGTAGTGTTGATGATGTTCCTGTTGACATGGCTGATGATGGGAGCCAGCTGCAGTTTCTCCACCGCCAATGTGAAGAACGCGCTGATGACCACGGCTGTCGATGAGAACAACCAACCGACAGACAGTGTGACGGAATTTGACGTGGGTGCGGAGGCGTATCTGAGCGCCGAACTGCATAACGCGCCGGATGATACGACGATCACGTTTGTCTGGTATTACGAAGGCGAAGAACTGGACCACGTCAGTATTGACAATCAGGGTTTGTCCGATACCATGCTCAATTCGAATATCGTGGTGCCGCAGGCCGGGGCTTACAGCGTGGAGGTCTACATCGACGACCGCGACAAGCCTGATGCAACTGTGGAATTTACTGCACAATAGTATCGGATAGAATCTGATCAGATGTACTCTACCGTTCCCGAAAATTAGGGAGCGGTTTTTTTATACTGCCAAAAATGCGGGATGAACGCTGATTTCAGATAAGATGAGTAAACGCCTGTATTATAAAGGGACGTAATAGAAAATTGTGTTTCCCGAATGTTAATTAAAAACGGCGTATTTTAAATATCAGCAACTCTTTGAGGTGAAGCAATGAATAAAATAGTCAGGCCCAGAAGAATTAAGACAAAAGATGCAGCTAAATTGGTGAAAAATTATGGCGCTTATCTCGTTGACGTGAGGACGCCGCAGGAATTCCGGGAAGCTCATGTCCCGGCGCGCTGTCGCTGGACAGGCTTCCGGCTGTAGTATCATCTGCGCTGCCCGATAAAGATGCGTTCATAATTCTGTACTGCCTGTCTGGCGCGAGAAGCAGGGCGCCGGCCAGGCTGCTCTCGCAGATGGGGTATTATAACGTGCGCAATCTGGGTGCTATGCACCGCTGGCATTATGGTATTAAATAAATATCAGACCCATAAGATTTTGAATGATAGGGGATCAGTCCTTGCCTGAGCGCTGAAAAAATTATAGCACTTCGCGGATCAGCTCTGCTGCTTTAAGACGGGCTTCACGCAGAACTGCCTCGCCTGCGGGCGTCAGCGCATAATATTTGCGCGCCCGTCCGCTATCCACTCTTTTTTCCACACTTAGAAGCCCGTCCTTATGCAGTCCGTGCAGTATCGGGTAGAGTGTTCCGGCGCTCATGTCATACCCGTGGAGCGCCAACTCCTCGATCATCCATGAGCCATAGAAGGGCTCCCTGCCCGCGTGATGCAGTATGTGGATATGAATGAATCCCAAAAACATTTTTCTCAATAGTGCGTCTTGCATAACAGGCTCTCCTGTGGTAAGATAAATATCGGAGTACGATATCGGATTACGATATTATATCATAATGCTAGGCCAATTGCAAGGGGGATGCGCATGCCGGTCATTCTCAGCGCCGAGGATGTGGTGTTCAAAAACATCATAAGCTATCCGGACATCGCCATTGAAGCGGGGCAGGCTGTGTTCATCCGCGGCGAAAGCGGCTGCGGCAAGAGCACGCTGCTCAGTATGTTTAACGCCACGGTGAGCCCCGATGAGGGTGTCATCCGATACAACGGCAGGGACATCGCGGTGATGGATGCCATCGCTTTGCGGCGGGAGGTGCTTCTGGCCGGACAGCCGGTATACCTTTTTGACAGTACCATTACGGATAATTTCCACGAGTTTTACGCATATCGGCACTTGCCAGCGCCGGATGAGGACACGATGCGCGCTTTTCTGTCACTGTGCCGAGCCGATTTCCCTTTTGAGGCGGACTGTACGCGGCTTTCAAGCGGGGAGCGTCAGCGTGTCTATCTGGCCATCTTTATGTCCTTCATGCCCAAGGTGCTGATGCTGGATGAGCCGACGTCCGCTCTGGACGCTCAGAATGCGGCGGCGCTGATGGACACGCTTTGCGCCTTTTGCAAGGACAAAGGCATGACATTGGTGGTGGTCACGCACGACGCCGCTCTCGCCGGTCGCTTTGCCGACCGCGTGATTGAGCTGAAAGCGAGGGTGTACAATGACTGATGTGGTGCAGATGAACCTCTGGCAGTTCGGACTGATATACCTGCTGCTGCTCGTGGTGCTGGCGGTAATGAAAAAGAGCCGGATCAGCCAGACAAAGCTTCTGATCGTCGCGAGCGTCCGCATGACGGTGCAGCTGGTACTGGCCGGGCTGGTGCTCACCTACATATTCGGTAATCCGCATCCGGTTTTTACGGTGCTGTATCTGCTGGCGATGACGGCATTTGCTATCCGCCGGGTGCTGTCCAAAAACAAATCTCTGAACAAACGCTTTAAACTGATCGTTGCGGCGTCTCTGGCTGGATCGGGATTGGCTATCGTGGTGTTTTTCATCATGGCAGTGGTCGGCGTCGACATATTCAACCCGCAGTACACAATTCCTGTCAGCGGCATGATCATAGGAAACGCCATGACGGGGGTGTCGCTTGGCTTAAAATCGTTCACGGAATCCATAAACGGTCAGCGCAGCCGTATCGGCGCGCTCCTGAACACCGGGGCGGAGCCAAAACGCATATTGCATCCTTTCGTTAACAGCGCGCTGGAGACAGCACTGCTGCCCACGCTGAATTCGATGCTCGGGCTCGGCATCATTTCGCTGCCCGGCATGATGACGGGGCAGATACTTTCCGGCACGCCGCCGCTTACCGCGATACTGTATCAGATATCCATCATGATCGCGATATGCACGGTGGTATGTCTGGCGGTGTTCTGCGCGCTCAATTTCGGTTACCACACACTGTGGAACCGCCGCAGCCAGATCGTGCTGTAAAGCTGAATTTCACCCTGCCGTTCAATGGCGGGTATGCTGGGCATGATTTATGACGTAAAATAATGTGATGATTGCCTGAGCGGCCACAGTGTGATATAATGCTGTTGTCAATAAACCGCAACAGAAGGGAAAGTACCTTTATGCATTCCATCCGCTTGAGATAAGTACGCAACAAAGAACGCGAACCCGCGTGAGCGGGACTGTTTTGCTGCGCTTGTTTCAGGATCGGAATCAAAGGGGTTGTTGCGCGTTTTACGCGGCATGTGGCTCATATTGTATCGATTCTTCAGCGCAGAGATAGCCTTAAAAAGGCGCCTGCGTTTTTTGTTGCTTTTCGGGTTTTATGCAAAATAAAATCAGGAGCGTACAGATATGAAAAGCAATACAAATTGGAAACGAGACTACTTTACAATACTGGGCGGGCAGGCGGTGTCACTGATCACCAGCGCGATACTGCAGATGGCGCTCATCTTCTATATCACCGACAAAACGGATTCGGCACTGATGCTGTCCATCGCGTCGCTGGCGGGGTTTCTGCCCTATGCCGTGCTCGGCCCTTTCATCGGGGTGCTGGTGGACCGGCACAGCCGCAAGGCGGTGATGATACTGGCCGACATGGCGATCGCGGCTGCGGGCGCAGCGCTGGCTGTCGCGGCGCTGTTCACCGAGCTTCAGATATGGATGATCATGACGGCGTTGTTTATGCGCAGCGTGGGCGCGGCATTCCATTCGCCGGCGCTGGGCGCAGCCACACCGCTGATCGTACCACAGGATATGCTTGTGAAATACGGCGGTTACAGCCAGTCGCTGCAATCGTTGAGCTACATCGTGAGCCCAGCATTGGGCGCGCTGCTCTATGCTGCGTGGGACATGAGCGCCATCATCGCGCTGGATGTGGGCGGCGCCGTGATCGCGTCGGCGGCGGTAGCTTTGGTGCATATCCCGAAGCCGGCGGCACAGGATGCTGTTCAGGGGCATTTCTTCAGCGAGATGAAGCAGGGGTTTACCGTGCTCAGGCAGCACAAGGGACTAATGGCGCTGCTGTGGGTGGGGGCGGTCTATCTGCTGATATACATGCCGATCAACGCGCTGTACCCGCTGATGAGCATGGGGCATTTTGGCGGTACTCCGATGCATGCGTCCATCGCGGAGATAGCGTTCGCTGCCGGTATGATGGCGGGCGGTTTCATACTGGGGTTGTGGGGCGGTTTCAAAAAGCGCACTGTGACGATATTCGCGTCGATACTTCTGATGGGAGCGGCGCTGGTGGTATCGGGAATGCTGCCGTCCGGCGGTTTTATAGCGTTTGCGGCGTGTTGCCTCGCGATGGGCTTCTCCGCGCCGTTTTACAGCACCGTGCAGACCGCGATGTTTCAGCAGATGATCGAGCCGCAGTATTTGGGCCGTGTGTTCTCGCTGACGGGCAGCCTGCTGTCTCTTGTGATGCCGCTGGGACTCGTGATTTCAGGCCTGCTGGCAGACCGGATAGGCGTGCCGCTCTGGTTTCTTGTCTCGGGCGCACTGATTATCTGTACTGCCTTTCTGATACTGGCCGTGAAGCCGATAAGGTGTCTGGATACACAAAACAATAATTATTCCGAAAAGACGCCTCCAGTGTAATTTTGTCACAGTCAGTGCAGTAAATCAGCGGTATTATCACATCATAATTAAACAGGAGGAAAGCAAAAGATGAGAGATCTGCTGACAAAGCCCAAAAGGATAGATGCGAAAAGTGCGAAAGTGTTGATCGATAAGTCGCAGGCGACGCTCGTGGACGTCAGAACACCTGAGGAATATGCGATGGGGCATATCGATGGCGCAACGCTGCTGCCGCTGGACACGCTGGCAATTAAGGCAGAGACGGCGTTGGCGGACAAAAACACGAACGTGATCGTCTACTGCCAGAGCGGCGCGCGGAGCGCTTACGCAGCGGCACAGCTGGCCGCCATGGGCTACAGCAGCGTACACGATCTGGGTGGCATATTCAGCTGGCCTTATGGTATTACGCGCTGAAACTGTGTATCAAATTATATATCAAAGGCCGCTTCGGGCATCCGGGGCGGCCTTCAAACTTTTGGCTTGTGTGCAGGCGGCAGCCAACGATCTTCTATACTTTTTACGCTTTATATATGACCTCACCGTTGACAATGGTGTACAGACACCGTGTAAACACCTCCAGCGGGTTTCCGTTAAAAATCGCGATATCCGCATCCTTACCGGGCTCCAAGCTGCCTACCCTGTCGGCGACGCCACATATTTCGGCAGCGTTGATCGTAATGGCCCTGAGCGCTTCCGAAATCCCCAACCCTTCTCTGGCAGCTAAGCCCGCGCAAAGCGGCAGGCACTGGATCAGTGAGACCGGATGGTCTGTCATGATGGCAACTTTGACTCCCGCCTGATGCAGCACCCCTGCCGTTTTGAAGTCCATGTATTTAATTTCAATTTTGTTTCTGGATGCCAGGCTCGGCCCCGATATGGCAGGGAAGCCCGACTCTCTGATTTCGTCGGCGATAAGGTGGCCTTCCGTGCAGTGGTCAAGCGTCATTTTGAGTCCGAACTGCCGCGCGATTCGGATGGCTGTGAGTATATCGTCCGCGCGATGCACATGCGCCTTCAGTGGTATTTTCCCCTCAAAAACCGGCAACCAGCATTCCAACTGATAATCCTGCTTGAAGCCGCCGTCCCCTTTTTTCTTTTCCTCATAGTATTGCTTGGCTGCGGATAGTTCCTCGCGCAGTATGGAGCCGATGGACATTCTGGTGGAGGGCATCATATTGTGGTCACCATAATTTTTTTTAGGGTTTTCCCCGAGTGCAATCTTCATTGCGGCTGGCTCCTTAACAACCATGGTGTCGATAAGCCGGCCCTGTGTCTTCATGAATACGAACTGCCCGCCCACCACATTGGAACTACCGGGGCCTGCCATTACCGACGTAATTCCCGTTTTGATGGCATTGTGGAACGCAGAATCCATTGGGTTGATGGCGTCGATGGCTTTGATATAAGGGGTAACCGGCTTAGTCACCTCATTTGTGTCATTGCCTTCCATGCCCATGCCTTCTTCCTGAATACCGATATGGCAATGGGCGTCGATCAGTCCAGGCAAAACCCACGCACCACCGGCATCAATAATCAGACTGTCTGTATTGTCTTTTTCTCCAATATAATCGGAGACTTTAATTATTTTTGAATTTTTAGTCAAAATGCAGCCGGACTCATAATTCTGACCTGACATTGTCATAATTTTTCCATTCTTGATTAACATTTTTTCTCCTGTTGAAAGATTATTTCCTAGAATAGTGTAACCTCGTAGAAGCAAATAATAATGACAGAGCATAATGAAAGGGGACTAATTATGGACAGAAACAACAGCTGGAACAAGATGGATGATCAGAAGAACCGGAATAACCAGAACAATCAGAATGACAGAAACCGGAATAATGATCAGAAAAATCGTAGCCAGAACAAGCAGAACGACCAGAATCGGGACAAAAACAGATAGTTGCGTTTGTTGAAAACAACCCCGTTCTAAAGAATAAGAAGCTTAACGCTTCTTATTCTCGTTATAGGCTTTTCTTATACAATATGGTCAAATTGTCCCCGGGCATATTTGATGCCGCTGGGCAGCAGTTTGATATTGTTTTGATCAAACTCGATAAAATCAAAAGCCTGCAGGTTTTCAAGATGGGTTTGAGCCTGATTGATGGATATTCCAATATCACTCAGCATTTGCTTAAGGCTGCTGTTTTGTGCCTGAAATGTTATATGATCCGTGTTCTGGATTTTCCATTGATCATATAATGCTTTGATGATTTTTAATTCCGTTTCCTGAAGTTTATCCGCTATTCTCATGCTTGCAATATCCTTTTCAAATTTCGGACGATCTGATAATAGTCTCTCGCAAGTGAGGCTGGAATATTCCGGTTTAATTTTTAATCCTTTTTTGCGATTACCTTTGGTTCGTCAAACAAAAAGCCGGTAAAGAGAGCCGGCTGTGGTTCGCGTAAAGTTATTTTTTTGTCTGACAAACCACATGTTTTTTGATCATGCGCTGAGCACAACGGAATTCTGGCAGCGTGAGGGCTTTGCCTGCCAGATAGTATGCCTTCCCGGCTGTCATATCGCAGGCAACAGGGATATACGCCGGACCTTCAATGACGGCTTCCTCACGGCAGGCAGCCTGCAGCTGTGCCGGTACGTGCGCCATCATCAGCACAACCACGGTGGCAAAACCGCTGCGTGCCCGCGCTTCGTCCGTCAGCTCTTCCGATTCGGCTAGGTTTTGGGCATAGCGCCCCAGCGCATCAAAATCACGCGCCTTGCGGAAATCTTCCGTGATGATCATATAACGGAACATGCGGTCGGTAAACAGGCTGAAGGCCTTCCCGGCTGCCACGGTGACACGAAGCACGTCGCCGCCGCTTTGCGTTATCTGAGCATCCGCCAGCACGAAGCCGTCCTTTTGCAGCGAGGAAACCAGCCGGTCTTTGAAACCCTCGGGCTCTATAACGGCGGTATCGTTGCTCACCGCTTTCATCGCCTGCAGCTTCTTTTTGGCGCTCTTCAGCAGCAGCGCAGGCCCCAGACGGGTCAGCAGCAAAAATACGAGAAGTATCGCACATATCAGTATGCCGGCGACATAAAGCTCGGCGAGCAGAAACTCGCTGCCTGCGCTTCGAGCGGTAACATAAAGCGTAATGAGCGCCGCTTCGGCGGCAACGAGGACAAGAAGCAGTATGACATGGATGTGCTTTGGTTTTTGTGGCTGCATATCGGCCTCCCGACTGTGTGATAATGATCATTCATGTGCAGATTTTAATGCTTGAGAGTACGCCCTATGGGCTTGGGGGGTGACTTGCTGCCGGCGGCGGTTTCACGACGGGAGCGCAGCACCAGAGCAAAAGCACCCAACCCCGAAAACAGCAGCCCTATGCCAAGACGCATCCACAGCAGCTCCGTATCGTAAATGTCCGAATGCAGCACCCCTGTCATAACGCCGCCGATTTCCTTGAACAGTCCGGTGGCATAACCGGCGTCCAGCCGCGCGCGGTATATATTGATACCCTCGCAGGCCATCACGGCGATGTAGGTGAACACGGCAAGCACGGCAAATATGATGGTAAACATATACCGGCTGCGCTTTCCGTGCATCAGCCGGTAGCCCTTATAGGCGAAATACGCCATAATCAGGCCGCCCAGCGGGGCAATGTAGCCGACGAAGTTCAGCAGCACCCACGGAACGATGCCGGCAATGCCGCCCATCGCAGCGCCTGCCGCACCGCGTATATTGCTTTCCTTAATGTTCCGCTGCTGAACAGTATTTTGGAGTGTTTCGCTGTGCAGTTCCGCGCAACTGGCACACACCTCCAGCACCTGCCCCTTGTCAACCTTATAGCTGAGATTGCGTGTCTGCGGGCACATGGTGCAGGAAGATACGTAACCGCTATCCGACAGAAAACGGGAGAACTCATACAGAAATTCGGAGAGCTTGTCCGCACTGGGTTCGCCCTCCAGCGTCAGCCATAGCGAGCGCTCATCGGCCTGTGCGTCGCTGTTATCGTAATCCCGCCGGCGTACACTTAAATAAGAGTTGATACGCATGAGGTCGATGCCGCGTCCACGGCCGGTATCACGAAATGTCAGCGTCTCAATGGGGCGGATGTACGCGCGCACTGTGACATCATGGCCGTCCGGATTTGGGATTACATTGAAGTATATGCCGTTGGTCCGGCCATAAGCGGCACCGCCGTAAACGGCATAGCCCGCGAGATTGGCGAGACGGGACAGATGGCTCATTATTATCGGGCCTCCCCGGAAGGTGCATTGTATCACTTCATTATACGCCGCTATCGGCTGCCCGGCAAGCGGTACATGCACGGATAGGGAAAATACATACGGGAAACGCTAAATGGGAAAAAACAGCGGGGGTATGGACCCGTGATACATACGGATATGACAAAGAAGGCCATTAAACTAGCATATGATGCTCACTTGGGGAAGACGGACAAATAAGGAATACCGTATATTTTCCATCCCATCCATGTGGCGGAACAGTTGCACACCGAGGAGGAGACGGCAGCTGCGCTGCTGCGCGATGTGTTGGAGGATACGGATATGACGCTCCAGCAGTTGGCGGATACGGGCTTCTCGTCGGCGATGGTGAAGATGGTGCGACTGCTCACACATGAGGACGGCATGGAGTATATGGATTATGTGGTGCGCTTAAAGCCCAATACCACCGTAAGGGCGGTGAAGCTGGCCGATCTCACGCACAACAGCGATACGTCACGCATCAACGGCGAAATCACTGCAGAGGATCGTAACAGATTGGATAAATACGGAGAAGCAAAGGCGCTGCTGGAACAGAAATAAACTCAGACGGGTAATATAGCATTAACATCCCCGAGCTTCATTGTATTTTTACCGCTCAGCAGCCATACCGTATTGTCCTTCTTCGCCAGGAGCGGTTTTACAGATGCTGAGAGGTCGTTTTGTGGAAGATCCTTCAAAACAGCTGAACCGCATCCGGTAATTAAAGCTGCACCGCATATCACCATAACGATGGCACAAACCATAACCGATATTTTGATAGAATGGGGAGGGTGTCGATTGAAATGTTTCCTGACTTTCCGAGCAGTCTCACTAATCCCGTCGCGGCAGCTTAATTTCATATAACACATCCTGCTTCAAATTATAAATGGTTAACATTTACTACTTTATCACAGGGAGAACATAAGTAAAGATAGCAAGCCGCACTGACATCGGTGGAAACCCGAATAGGATTTGCTCCTGAATCTCCGTGCGTTTTCGTAAGAACGCCCGTGCCTTTATCCATGTTATAGCCGGACACATAATAAACCCAGCCGCTTTCAGACACCATCACCGACAGCAAATTGGCATTGTCCTGTTCTGTAGTAAGAGCATCGGACAGGCGAGCCTTTATTCCAATCTGGTCATGGGCGATAACCTGACATCGGTGATGGCGATACAGGATGACGGACTTTACCTGTATCGCTATATTGATGGGGAGTGGACAAAGCCGGCATCGCTGGGTACATGCTATCGGTTTGATTGGAATAGCCGGTATCTGTACTGGCTGGATACCGGCAATGTGCTCCATCAGTGTGATCTGGACAGCGGCAGCACCAAGCAACTGCTGGACAAGGCAATGGGCTTCTGGCTGATTGAGGATGAGTTATATATCTGTGTGGATAATAGCAGTGTCGGGCGGCTGACTGACAAGGGCATGGAGACACTGTTCAAAGCAGGCGGCGATGTAACCAAGACGGCCGGCGGTATCTATGTATCGACATTTGATGGAGATATCGTTTTCTGCGCTAACGAAGGTACGGAACAGAAACCCATGCTGAGTGAAGCTGAGATAATGGGAGGCAGAGGCAGGCTGAGATTCGGCTATTTGAGTGAGCAGGCAAAGGTTTCGCTGAAAGTGTTGCAGGAGGATGCCGAGTATTATCTGAATATAGTGGAT
>JAEWWC010000174.1 GCA_023396555.1 Bacillota bacterium | reverse complement strand
GTCTGCGGCTGCCGCATTTGGACGGCTGTGGCGTTTCAAATATGCGGAACAGGAGTGGGGGAATGAAAAAGGTAATCTTTGCTGCAATGGCGCTGCTGCTGGTGTTGTCGCTGATATCGGGCTGTGCGGCCCCGCCTCAGAAGGAGGGCGGCAGTACGGCGGCGGAAGGCAAGCCGGACGGATCCAAGACGAAGTTCGCGTTCATCATTCCGGCGCTGGATGCCAACTGGTACAAGGAGATCTGCGACAGCTTCGAGTATGCGGCGGAAGAGGTGGGAGCGGAGGTCATGATACTGCCGTCCGACTACAGCGAGGACGTGGAGGTATCCAACATCGACCTTGCGATCACCGAGAAGGTCGACGGGCTGGTCATGTTCTCGTTCAACGAGAACGGCGCGAAGCTGGCGGCGCAGAAATGCGCGGAGGCGGGTATACCGCTGGTGGTGCCAGACAGCGTGGGTCAGGCGCTGAACGCAGGTACGGATATCGTGGCGTGCGTGGACTTCGACTGGGAGGAGATGGGCCACATCTACGCGGACTGGATGGCCGAGAACACCAAGGGTGACTACGTGATCATCACCGGCAACTTCGAGCACTATCCGTGCATCTATGTGAACAAGGGCATGGAAGACCGGTCGAAGGAGCTGGGCAAGAACAAGCTGGTCGAGATATACGACGCCAATTACGAGCCGGACCAGGCCGCGGCCATCGCGGAGGATATCGTGAACAGCGGCGTGGAGTGCGAGACGATATTCGTGATGATGGAGGAGATGGCGGCGTCGGTGGTGCGCGTGCTCAAGAACGCCGGCAAGCTCAACAACCCGTACAAGGTAATCAGCCAGAACGGCCAGCAAATCGGCATCGACCTCATATCCAAGGGGGACATGGCGATGACCATTGCCAGCTCGCCCGGGCTTGAGGGCTACATCTGCTTCCGCATTCTGTTCAGCCAGATCAATGGCAAGATCAACTATAAGAACAAGCAGGTGATGTGCCCCATCACCAAGGTGGAGCAGAAGGACACCGAGAACCCCGACCCGAAGGTGATTGTGCCGTGGCACCGGGATCCGGTGTTTGTGGAACTGACCAAAGAATATCTGCCCGACCTGATGTGGTACTGATCGGGCAACGATACGGATGCGCGGGCGCAGGTGCTGTGTCCGCGCATTCATCCAATTCGCATGAAGGATGAAACGCAATGGAAAACGCAGAGCGCATACTGGAGCTGAAAGGCGTCACCAAGAGCTACTCGGGCGTCACGGTGCTGCACGACATGGATTTCGAGCTGCACCGGGGCGAGATCCACTGCATCGTGGGCGAGAACGGTGCGGGCAAGTCCACGTTCATCAAGGTGCTGTCCGGTGCGATACGGCCCGACCGCGGCGATATCATCTGCTTCGGGCAGCGGTGCAGCATCGGCAGCCCTCAGGATTCCATCAAACAGGGCATCGCGACCATCTATCAGGATGTGGATCTGGTGGACACGCTGACGGTGGCGGACAACATATTCCTGGGCGACGAGGTCAGGCGGTTCGCCAATGTGGTCAACAAAAAGGAGCAGGTCAGGCGGACGCGCGCGCTGCTTCAAAGCCTCAGCATCCGCATCGACCCGGCGGCCATGGTGGAGGAACTGTCGCCCGCGCAGAAGCAGACGCTGCAGGTGGTTAAAGCGCTGCACCGCCGGGCGCGCATACTGATCATGGACGAACCGACGGCGTCGTTGGGAGAGAAGGAGTCAGAATCGCTGATGCGCTTGATCAAGTCTCTGAAACAGAGTGGCGTCAGCATCATCTATATATCGCATTACATCGACGAGGTGATGGAGATCGCCGATACTGTAACGGTGTTCAAGGACGGATTTAAGACGGCGCGCTTCGACAGGGCGGACGCCGACGAGAAGAAGATCATATACGCCATGGTGGGGCGCGAAGCGTCGCAGTTTTACCGGCGCGAGCGCGTGGAGCCGGGCGAGGTGTGCCTCGAAGCCGATGGACTGATGCGCCTGCCCGCCGTAAGGGATGTCAGCTTCACGCTGCGCCGCGGCGAGATACTCGGCTTTGGCGGATTGGTGGGATCGGGCCGCAGCGAGCTGGTGCGGCTGGTGTTTGGCGCGGACCGTATGCAGGGTGGCGCACTGCGCGTGGACGGCAGGCCGGTGGTCATAAAGTCTCCCAGCGACGCGATCCGGCACGGCATCTGCATGCTGGGTGAGAACCGAAAGGAAGACGGGCTGTTTCTGGAGCGCAGCATCATGGAGAACATCTGCATTGCGCACAACGAGAAGAAGCTGTTCCTGAGTGTCGGTAAGGACCGGGAGCTGGCGAACGGCATCGCGGATAAGCTGGGCATCCGGATGCGCAGCGTGCTGCAGGAGGTGGGCTACCTCTCAGGCGGCAACCAGCAGAAGAGCATACTCTCGCGTTGGCTGCTGACGCAGTGCGATATCGTGATATTCGACGAGCCGACCAAAGGCGTGGACGTGGGCGCGCGCGAGGAGATATACCGTCTGATGGTGGACCTCGCGAAGGCCGGCAAGGCCATCATCATGGTGTCGTCCGACATGCCGGAGATACTGTCGATGAGCGACCGCATCGCCATCATGCGGGAGGGGCGGCTGGTGGGCATGGTGGCGCCTGAAAACCTGACGGAGGAAAAGCTGCTCAAAATGTACTTGGGTCTTGAGGGGGAACTGTAATATGAATGAGAGTCGAAACTGGCTGGCGGCGGCACGCAAGAGGCTGCTGGCGTCGCAGTCGTTTTATCTGCTGGCGATCATCGTGGTGATGTGCGTCATCACGGGGGCGTTCAACCCCAACTTCTTTTCGATATCCAACCTGCGCAGCGTGATGGGGCAGATATCCACGCTGGGTCTGGTGGCCACCGGCGCGACGATACTGATCGTGTCCGGCCATTTCGATATATCCATCGGTTCCATCATCGGGTTCGCCGCTACGATGATGTGCATGACGATCAACGCCGGCGGCAGCGATATCGTCGCGATGCTGGTGGCGGTCGGCGTGGCGCTGTTGTGCTCCGCGTTCAACGGTGTGATGTCGGTGCTGTTCCGCGCGCCTTCCTTCATCATCACGCTGGCGACGGCCAACGTGTTCAAGGGGCTGGCGCTCACGATATCGGACGGCGGCAACGAGTACGTGTTCGGGCGGGTGGAATATTTCGCGGGCACCTACATACTGGACTTCATACCGCTGCTGTTTCTCATATCGCTGGCGGGATACTTCATTATCGCGGCGATGATGCGGCAGACGCAGTTCGGGCGGCGCGTATTCGCCATCGGCAGCAACGCCCAGGCAGCGTATCTCGCGGGCATCCGCGTGAATGCCAACAAGATCAAATTCTTCATGGTGAATGGGCTGATCGTGGGCATCGCGGTGATCATGTTCGTGTCGCGACTGGGGGCGGCGCAGTCCACCACCGGCTCAGGCATGGAGCTGGACGCCATCGGCGCGGTGATCATCGGCGGCGCGCCCATCACCGGCGGCAAGGGCAATCTGCTGGGCACGTTCTGCGGCGTGCTGCTGACCGGCCTGATATACAACATGCTGAACCTGCTGCGCGTCAGCCCGTATCTGCAGACGATATCCATCGGCCTGCTGATACTGCTGTCCATCGCGATCAGCTCGCTGCGGCTGCGGGTGGCGAAATAGCTTGTGAAAGGATGAAAGGAATATGAAGCTACAGTTCGTGGACGAGAAGAACGAAAAGGTAAGGCTGGCGTTTGAGGCGCTGAAAGCCGAGCATCCGGAGCGGTTCAAGCAGCGGCTGAACATATCGTTCAGCAACTGGGTGTTCGGGCTGGAGGAGCTGGAGCAGGCGGCCGAGCGGTACGCGCGGCACGACGTGCGCTACATCGAGCTGGGCGGCGACTACGGCGGCAAGGACGTGGGCTATCAGGCGGACTTCGGCAAGACGCAGTCGATACTGAAGGAGTACGGCATCAAGTGCTCCGGCATCTGCGGGTTCTATTCGCACGCCAACACGCTGTCCACCAACAACAACTTTGTGCGGCAGGTGGCGAAGGACTATATAATAGAAGAAACGAATTTCTGCAAGGCCATCGGCGGCACGTATCTGCTGGTGGTGCCCGGCACGGTAGGCACGTCGCAGACGTACGACGAGTCCGACTTCTACCGCAGCGCGGCCACGCTGCGCTCGGTGGCGGATGTGTTTCTGGACACGGGCGTGCTGTGCGCGGTGGAGCCCATCAATGCGGCGGAGGTATCGCTGTGCTCCACGGTACAGTCGGTGATCGAATACATCGCCGAGGTGAACCATCCGGGCGTGCAGCACATCAACGGCGACATCTACCACATGATCTGCGGCGAGACGCACGTGGGCGAGGCGATAATGAGCGCGGGGGACCGGCTGATCAATCTGCATCTGGCGGACAGCAACCGGATGCCGCTGGGCCGGGGCATGATGGACGTGGATACCATCATCCGCGCACTGTACCTCATCGGCTACAACGCGGAGGGCCGCTTTGTGACGGGCGAGCCGCTGGGCATGGCAAAGAACTCGTACGCCGCGATGTATGGCCGCAAGTCCGAGCAGGAGAAGGACGCGCTGCTGGGCGATCTGGTGGACTACTTCCGCGAACGGGAGGAGGAACTGCTGGCGTAGGCGTTTTCGGGATTAAGTTCACCTTACAATTAAAGAATTCATATCATATATTATTACATCATCAATTGAGGTGTTTTTAATGGCAATGAATATGGATCAAATGCAAATGATGATGGCACGTATGCATCAGCAAAATTATGTTAACGATATGAACTTGGCACAGCATTTTCAGGAAATCAGCAATGTATATTCTTCTATGGCCCAGGCCGAGTACCAAATGTATCAGATGCATGCAGGTCAGCCACAAGGTATGCAGCAACAAACTCAGAGCCCAATGTATACTATGCCCGGAGCGGGCAGATAAAGATACAAAAAGCCACAATATCTTAGCTGTTGTGGCTTTTATAATAAGAGCTTCAGATCAACCTAAGCAGTTACGAATCGAGTTATTTGATTTTTTTTGAAAGATTCTGATAAGTGTCTTCATCGATTTCACCCCTTGCAAGTCTTTCGTCAAGAATTGTTTGAGCATTCGAAACATAACGGCTTGCATGGCTGCTCTTAACAATAAAGTAAATGATAACTCCTAATAATATCAAACCAAAAAACATAATCAGGCCTCCTGTCCATCCTGTCCCTATACCGTATCCACCTGCACCAAAAAGACTTCTGCA
>JAEWWC010000156.1 GCA_023396555.1 Bacillota bacterium | reverse complement strand
GATCGGCAACTGTCTCAGTGCATCCTTCTGCGAATTCTGCGGAGCACACGCTTTCATCAAAGACGATTTCGTCATTGTCTATATTCTTTTTATCCATGTCACTCGCTCCTTCCTGAAGTCTTTTTATTTATTAATTATATCACATTTCGGATAAAAGATAAATATAAACTACGTTGGTATGCTGGTTCTACACCCATTCATCCCCTACCCGCCAGCACACCGTGATATAGCACAGCCTGTACTGCACTGTGCTAGCAGCGAAAGCCGCTTTTCTCGTGTGGCGTCTTCCCTTCTTGGGAGTGGATTGCCGAGCAGCATAGGCCCTTTTTCACTAACGTTAATTATAGCTGAATGATAGGGATGTCAACATCCAGCCACTCTACAAATTTCAATCCTATATCTCTCTTTAATATTACTTTCTCTGTATCACTTTGTGTATAAATCCGGCATATCTCCTCATGTGCAATGCTTTTGAGCCAGCAACAGCCATCAGCGATAAAACATAAATCTTCAGGCATGCCTTTAGGATATTCCCAGTTATATAAGCCTTCAGTAGACACCAGGAATTCGACAAGCTCTTGGTTAAACGAAACTACATGTATTTCGTAATCTCCTCCCCTGTCCCCAAAATATTCGTCATCAATATATTTCTTGACTAAATACGGTTCTATAATTTTAAGTCTTTTAAATATGCTCTCCCTGAATTCATTTTCTTCTTCGAGTATATGTGTTGGCACTCGCAGCGTAAACATATCACATTTCGTAAAAGCATACTCAATCAGTCGTTTGTATCTCGCTTTATTGATCGCATTTCGAATTAGAAGCATATTAGTCCTCCTTAACCGTAAAGTCTGAATGGGCACAAATAGAGATTCCCCATTCAGCGGCATTATCCTTCCCCACATCACTTGCTGCTTAAATATCTGTGCCTGAAACAACAACGTTTCGCAGGCAACGAAAAAAGCCCTCTCTCAAGGGCTTCTTAAGTGGTAGCGGCGACGGGATTCGAACCTGTGACACCCCGGGTATGAACCGAGTGCTCTGGCCAACTGAGCTACGCCGCCACATGCATAACCCGACTGAAAATGCATCCAATCGGGTTATGACTAATTGGTTGCGGGGGAAGGATTTGAACCTACGACCTCCGGGTTATGAGCCCGACGAGCTACCAAACTGCTCTACCCCGCGTCAACGAGTGCAAGAGATATTCTATATCAATTTACCCGGCACGTCAACTGTTTTATGAAAAAAATATACACTTTTGTTGCGTTCAACTTGGGTAAAAATATACGCACGCAGCGTGATAGGGCTTCTGCTGATGCCATACCTTTTTGAACGGCAGTTCATGCTCCGTGCCGTTGGTCGCAATAAGTACCGTTTTCTTTTCATCGTCGTAACCAGTGATGGCCATCCAGTGCCATGTAAATTCGTCCAGCTCCTTGGCCGGATTACGCAGTATCAGCAGCGCCGGCAGATAGCCTTCATCCACCGCCTTTTTGACATATCCGTAAGCCACGCCAACGCTGTAGCCTGAGGACACGGAAATAGCCGTTATATTGACACCCTTGCTTTTTGCAAACTCCACCGTACTGGCCCCGAAGAATTTGGCATCCGTCAGCCCCTGCAGGCCGGGCTTCACGTATTCGCGCACTTCCCCCATAAAAGCCACAAACTGTTCTTTTATAGCCGGCAGATCGTATGGATAGACAGTGCGGCATTTATCCGGGAATACCGAAGCCATATACATTAGAATGAGTGCGGCTGTTGTCGGGCCGCAGCCGGAAATGCTGTGACTGAACTTTTTAAACCACTGCTGGTTTCCGGCAATGACATCTTCCCCATTATCATCAATTAATATTACTTTTTTATCAATCGTATTTATCATAACCATTCCTTTTTGCTGCCGGTGTATTATATCATATCCGGCGCTGTTATAAAAGAAGTTGTTATGGACGCAAGCGCCTGCCATGTGCTAGTATAAAGCATCTTATTTCATATGAGAGGGAATCTGATGGAATTCCGTAAAAGCTATGCGCTGTCTCTCCAGGATTATCTGTCGTACAACCGCTACTCGCACCGCAAGCATATCATTATGATGCCGGCGCTGTTTCTGGTGCTGATGCTGGCGGTATGCTTGTTCATCGTATTCGCTGACCGCACGCCGGATATCTTAACGCTGGTTGTCATCATATTACTGATCGTGCTGTTTGCCGGACTTATCGCGGTGTCCAACATACTCGCACTCAATCACCAGGCCAGGCGGCAGTACAACGCCAGCCACTCGCTGAAATCCGAATTCGAGCTTGTGATGGACAAGAACGGTGTTCGCGAAACTGGCGCATCCGGCTCGTCCAACGCGAAGTGGGAACAGGTGAAATTCGCGGTTACATCCAAGGATGCGTTCTACATCCACATCTCGACGCTACGAGCTTTTGTGATTCCCAAAGCGTTGCTGAACCAGAACGAAGATGCGCTGATACGGCGTCTGCTCACAACCCATCTCAGCGGCAGAAAGAACCGCATCAGGCGCTGATATGCTTCTCCTCCCTGTTGACGATCCATACGCCCATTGTGACTAGTACCGCAGCCGCCAGCATTTCGGGGCCGATATGTTCACCCGGTACGAGTAATACCGACAGCAGCGCTCCAAATAGCGGGATCGCAAACTTATATTGCTCCAGAATTGTTGCCTTATGATATTTGAGCATCACAAACCATAGCGTAAAAGCCACTGCCGACAGCGCCGCCATATATACCAACAGCAGCGCTGCCTCGGTGTTAAAAACCAGCCCCTGCGGGCTGCCCGCATACCCCACCGCAATCAGCATCGAACCACCCACCACCAGCTGCCCGCCTGATACCCGCACGGTATCCACGCTGCCGCCGTATTTGCGAACCATCACCGTAGCCGCCGCGCCCAGCACGCAGTGCAGCACAATCAGGCCTTCGCCGTTCATCGAAAAAGAAAATGTTTCACCGCCCAGAAGCGTAATATTGACGGCGACCACTCCCGCGAAACCGCTTAACAACCCAATGCCTTTTTTCCAGCTCAGCCTGTCGGATCGAAACATGAAGTGAGCAAATACGGCGACAAGGAAAACGCTCAGCGTCACGATGATGGAGCCCTTCACACCACTCGTATGCGCCATACCGATATAATACAGCACGTATGATCCGAACGTCTGCAGCAGCGCCACAGCCAGCAGCAGCGGCCATTCACGGCGTGGCGGAACCAGCTTTGACTTCAACCGGAGCTTCGCGAACGCCAGCACGAACAGCCCCGCGAGCGTAAATCGCAGTCCGGCCAGCAGTATCATCTGAAATCCGTTCAGTTCACCCAGTTCCGCGTAAGACAGCTTGATGGTGGGAAACGCGCTGCCCCACAGCAAACAGCACAGCAATGCTGTCAGTATCATCACGCTCTTCTTCTCAAACAGGCTTTTCTTTTCCATATGTCCTCCCCCGTACCGGCCTTATATTATCATATCCCGGCAGCATATGCCATTAACGTTCTGCACAACACGATCATTTATGGTATAATGCACACAATAGAACTTTTTTGGAGAAAGCGCATATGAAAAATATAACCGCGAAACAACCCAACTCATCTGAATGTTTTGTCTGCGGGCTGGACAACGACAAAGGCCTCCAAGCCGCCTTTTTTGAAACGGATACCAACGAGATAGCGGCGTTGTTTACACCACACCCGCTTCACCAGAGTTATCCGGGCCGCGTACACGGCGGCATCGCCGCTTGCATACTGGACGAAACGATGGGGCGTGCAGTACAGATCGGCAACCCTGACGTATGGGGGGTGACGGTGGAGCTGTCGCTGGCATACAAAAAGCCGCTGCCTTACGGCCAGCAGCTTAAAGCGCTCGGGCGCATCACGAAAGATACCCGTCTGCTGTTCGAAGCGGAGGGCGAGATCTATACGCCGGAAGGCGATGTCGCCGTTACCGCTAAAGCGCGCTATGTCAAAATGTCCATCAGCCAGATCTCAGACGAATTTGATCCCGACTCCAGCGTCTGGCAGGTGCACCTGCATATCGACGACCCGACGGAAATATAGAGCGGCTCACCGCGCGGACAGCTGTCAGTCTCCTGTCCAGATACCGCCCAGCATTGTGGCGGTATACTGGCCGACAACGCCGTCCGGCACTAAGTCATTTTTCTTCTGGAAGCCAACCACGGCGCCCTGCGTCTTGGGGCCGAATACGCCGTCCGAATCTCCCGGCGAAAAGTTATTGAGCGCGAGCGCGTCCTGCACGTCCCGCACGTCCTCACCCGCCATATACGGCGTGGTCAGCCTGAGATCCCGCCCCAGCTCAAATGAGCTGAGCTGATTGTCCGCCACCGGGTACACCGGAAACCCGCTGCTGTCCGTCACCCAGTCTCCGAACAGCGCAGCCGCCGTCTTCTCCCCCACGATGCCATCCGCCAGCAACCCAACGGCCTTCTGAAACTCCTTAACCGCCCGCTGCGTATATGGGCCGTACACGCCATCAATCGTTCCCGGATCGTAACCCTTCAGCTTCAGCGCGATCTGCACCTGCGCCACATCGTCGCCATTCAAATAGGGACCTGTCAATTTGAGTATCCGGCCCAGCCACAGAGTCGGCGGCTCCGGTTCCGGCTGTGTAACTGTTGACGAGTAATCCACGTCCGCCATCTTGCCCCAGTTGGTCCAGTTCTTGTTTGTCGCCGGCGCGCTGAGCCGGGACAACACGACGCCGTTGTTGGTGCCGCCTGATTCTATCACCTTACCGTTGCCCATATAGACGCCGATATGTCCGTTTCGCCATACACAAAGGCCGGGTATCTCGGGTATGGAACTCAGCTTGCCCTTCTGCACAGACCGGCTATACAACGTATTTGCCGTCTTATCGCCGTATCCAGGTATTTTGCTGCGAAAAGCTTCTATGATCAGTCCGGAGCAGTCCGCGATGTAATGGCCGAACCACTTCGCACACTGTACGGTGAAATAGCTGTAGCTGCGCCCCGACCGTCGCTCCCTGCCCCATTTCTCCGCAAGCGCCCGTGTGTAGAGCTGTCCCTGTCCACCGAATACGTATCCCCAACCGTCGTTTTTTGCCTTGACCACAAAACTGACTAAATCGGCCGCCTTGATGACCGCCATTTGCGCGCCCCCCCTTATGATACCGCCCTTTAACCATGGGGCAGTATTATGCCCATATGTCTATATGTTATGCTTTCATAATGCGGGGTGTGATTTGTGGGGCCCTCCGGCAAAATATTGACATGAACGCTGATTCCGGTAGAATAAAATTAGAATGTATCTTCAGCGCGGAGGAAACATGAAGCCACGGTACAAGATCGGTATGCGGAATATTAAGACGGCTGTCGCAGTGGGGCTGTGCCTACTGACGTTCCAGCTGATCGGCCTCAGCAGCGGCTATATCGGACTCGGCAAGGCTATCAACGGTATACAGGCTGCGCTGGCCGCCACCATCTGCATGAAGTCTTCGCTGCAGAACACGATGCGGACGGGCATAGACCGTACCATCGGCACGGTGTTCGGCTCCGTAATGGGCGTGCTGTTTTTGCTGATCGTCGGTTTCATACCTGCCGCGGTATTCGTACTACTGATCACCGCGGGCGTCGTCATCATCATCTATCTTTGCAACGTGCTGAAGCTGCAGGCCAGCGTGCCTATCAGCATCGTCGTCTATCTGATCATACTGATCGATCACAAGGACATTTCGCCCGTCGTCTACGGCTTGACGCGGCTGGCGGAGACGGTATTCGGCATATTCGTGGCCTATCTGGTCAACCGCTTCCTCGACGCGGGACTGCTGGCACGGTTCCGCAAAACCCGCCCTTCCGCCCTCCCGCTCGAGTCCGACAGTATACGGTCGTTCACTGCCGATGACACCAGCGACGTGATGCACATATGGCTGCGTACCAATATCGCCGCGCACGGATTCATCGACGATGACATCTGGCACCGGCGTTACGAGTCCGTTCGCAACGCGCTGCCGTCTTCGGACACAGCGTTGTTCGACGACGGGCAGGTGCGCGGCTTCATATCGGTAACAGATGACACCGTTATTACGGCACTCAGCATTGCGCCTGACGTACAGAACAAGGGTATCGGAACCCGGTTGCTTGACCATGCCCGGCAGTCCCGATCCTGTCTCAGCATCCGCGTTTACAAGCACAACGAGGCCGCCGTCAAGTTCCTGCTGAACCGCGGTTTTGTCATCTCTGAAGAAATCAGGGCTACGTCCGACAACAGCTCCGAATATCTGATGGAGTGGTCGGCAAAAAACAAACCGCCCATCTGCACAGGCGATTCTGATAACAATAATTCTATTAAGTAATAAGATGGCGTTGACTGTTATTCGGCAGCTTCTTCGGGCGTTTCAAACAGCT
>JAEWWC010000154.1 GCA_023396555.1 Bacillota bacterium | reverse complement strand
GCGCAGCCGCTACCGCTTCCCTGTCGTCCGGATGCAGCAGGATTTCGGTCGCGTAAGCCAAACGTTTTTCGGGCGGAATGTGTTCCATGCCGATCAGTTTTATCCACTGCTCCGAATAATGTATTGTACCTTTCTGGATATCGTATATCCAAGACCCGTCAGTGGAACCGTCCAGCATTTCCAGATAATCGTTTTCCCTTTGCTGCATGAGCTCGGTCTGCATCTCCAGTTCCGCAATGAGCGCCGCCTCTTCTTCGGCTTTTTTCCTGTCCGTGATATCGGTGGAAAACATTGTGGCTGCCACAACCTGTCCATCTTTGAACACCGGGCATATGCGGGTGTCCAGCCATATGCCATCCCTGTTGTCCTCATACGACTCCGCAATCCCCGTTTCAAGCACGCGCTGAACTCTCTCCGATCTGTGTTTTACGAAGTTTTTCAGCTGGTCAGGCGGCGTATAATCCGACATCCGGATACCCACCATTTCCTCCGGCGTTCTGCCGAATTGAGCGGCAAAAACACGGCCGGCACTGAGTACGACTCCATGGCGGTCAAACATCGCCACGCCATCGTATGTGGAGTCCAGTATCATCCTGTTGGTCTCGTTGGCTTCCTGAAGGGCCAGCGTGGCGTCGATCCTCTCCAGCATATTGGAAGCCATCTCAGAAAATATGCGGACCAGTATCCCGTCAACCGCACAGGGTATTTTATCGGAATACGCCGATAGCCCCAGCGTGCCGTACAGGCTGCCGTTTCTGTACAGCGGGAAAACGATGCCGGACGCGCATCCGGATATGTCCGTGATCACACTGAAGCTGCTCTCTTTATGCTGCGGGTCCGAATTTCGCTGGATGTACGCATGTCCCTTTTCGATACTTTCAATCACCTCCGCGAGATTGCCAATCGATATGGCAGCCAGCTCATCCCCCGCGTAATATTCGGGCAGCCGGTCCCATTCGTACATGTGCCGGGCCACACCTGCTTCCCAGTCAAAGCGGTAAATCGTGACCCGGTCTGCATCGGTCTTGCCGCCGATGATCCCCAGCGCCTTGATGATCGAATCTTTATACTTGCCGACGGGCGTATTGATAAAGCTCTGAGCCAACAGCAGCATCGTTCGTTCTAAGTCGACGTGCTGTTCTTCCCTTTCACGCGCATCCCGGATAGCCTGCTCCTCGTCAATGCGGGCCAGCACGCTGATGATCATCTGGCAGAATATCTGGACAGCCGCCATCTTCGCATCATTCCAGCTCATCGGCTTTTTTGCGGTGCTGAGGCTCAGCATGCCTGTCACCGCTCCGTTTGCCTCCAAGGGAAAATTGGCGGTGGCGCGTGTGTTGCGCGCCAGCATCGTCTTCCGGTACGGGCTAAGTGCCGGCACATCCTCAATGCTTTTGACAAAATGCGTTTCCCCTTTTGAGTGGTGTTCAATGATCTCGGGTATATCCGCAAAAGGAATGACGCTGCTCTTTTCGCCCGCCGGCCTGTGTTTCACGCTGTCCCACCCATACAGCCGCCGTATCACTTTCCCGCCCCAGTCGTAGAGGTATATGGAGGATCTGTCTGCGCCGCAATATTGCGCGATATGTTCCATCGCGCTGTTTACGGCTCTGTCCAACCGGTCCAGCGGCGTGTTGATGAACTCCTGCGACAACAGCAGCACCGTCCGCTCAAAGGCAATGTGGCGGGCGGAAACCTCCGCTTTCTTGCGCATGCATACCTCGAGTATCGTGGGGGCCAGCGCTTCAAGCAGCTCCTGATCCTGTTTCCTGTAGCCACCCTTACGGTTGGCAACGGCGATAAGCCCTACGGGCCGCCCTTCGTTGAATATGGGCACACCCAGAAACGCGGTGAGCGGTATATGGCCTGCCGGCACGCCGACATATTCCGGATGCGCTGCCGGGTCATTCGTCAGCAGCGCCCTGCCGCTGCGCACAACAGCCCCGTAAAGGCCGTGCAGCCGGAATTCGCCCGACTCAAAGTTGTGACTGCTTCTCTTATCCATATTGGTCAACATTTCGGTCGCGGCGCTGAAGGCTGTTTCATGCAGCGTTCCGTTTTTCGTCAGCTCAGCCATAAAGCTGGCTTTGCTTTCCGTCACCTCTTCGACCACAGCCAGGCACGTTTTCGCCAGTTCCTCCGGTGTTTCGCAAAACACAGCGGTATCATATATCCGGTTGATGGCGAGCAGCGCAGCCGTCTGCCGCTCCGCCAGTGCCCGGGCTTTAACGCGAGACGTGATGTCACGGATAAAATACGTGCACACACAGCCCGGTTCAGCAGCATAAGCGGATACCGAAATTTCGGCGGGAAAGACGCGCCCCGCACTGTCCCGGGCCACGATTTCTGTCAGTCCACCCGAAAGCCCGCTGATGCCGCTGCCTGCAAAACCCGACATATCGTCCCGCAGCAGCCGGCTGTCTTTGTCCGCAACAAACGTATCAAAGGGCGTTCCCAGCACCTGCTTCTGAGTGGTTCCAAACAGCGCTTCTGCTTCGGGGTTAAAATAGACGATGCAAAAATCCTGATCCACTGAGACGATGGCGCAGCTGCAGGTTTCCAGCACGTTCTGATAGAGAGGCGGCGCCTCCGCAAAAAAGCGGGACATTGCGCCGGGCACACCCACGCCCTGCCGCCGCGCGGCTTTCAGTATCTCCGTTGCCGCGAAAAAGGCGAATACGCCGCTGGCGTACTGCGCCAGCCGTCCGGCCCAGTCCACCAATCCGCCCGATATCGTTTCCAGGCCAGTGCCCAGCAGACCGAACGAAAACATCAGCATGGACAGCGAATACCAGAACAGATGATTTTGCTTGTTGCGCTGATAGCTTTTAACCAGCGCAACAGACGCTGACAAATGGACTGCGCTGGCGACAAATACCGTCACAGTGCGAAGGGATGTATAGCCGCCCCCCTCAAAAAAAGGCGGCAGAAAGCCGTAGACAGCTCCAGCCGTTACAAATATTATGAAGCCGCAGCTGCCCGCAATAAGCACTGCCATCTTGACCGGCGCATATTTCGCCGGAGCGCCACTGGCTCTGTCCCGGTGCTCCCGAAATGCCGCGCCCAGGTGAAGCACAGAGGCCACCAGCGCGTTGATATTGAACACCGTGGAGTATATGTTCATGCCGCGGGGAATGTAACTCATCCATCCGGAGAATATGGACCCCAGACCCATGATCAGCGTAGCGGCAGCCATCAGGCCCGCACTGATAAAGCCCGTCTTCAGATAGGTCCGGGCGCACAGGAAAAACACCAGCAGGTTTGCAGCACCGATGAACACCGTATTCAATACAGCCAGCAGATACTTCGGCTCAAAGCTTTCGCTCAGGTCCAGCGCCCAGAACCCCAGTATCATGCCGCATATCACAGCCGCCAGCAGCAGGCTGATCTTTTTGATAATGCTCATTATCTCCTCCGGAGAGAGGTAAAAATCAACGGGTTTCCCATAACGCTGAGAGCCGACAGACATGACTAAGACAGCTCTCGCGCTATCTGTATTATAATGTCACATTATCGCACATACAATCTCGTTTATTGACGGATCATGTCGAATTGAGAAAAAAAGAAAAACGCCCCGTAAGCGTCTTTCAATAAATTGTATATGACTCGGCTCCTCAGTTGATGCCAGAGCCTTAAATTCCGGTACCGTCTATACCGTGTCGCCGTTTTTTCGCCCTTCCGCCAGCGCCCGGCCCGCGGCATAGGCCGCTTCACGCTTGTAATCGTTATTCCAGCGGTTGACGCCGATCATGTCAAAAACCTCTGCGCCGATGTGCTGGCAGAAGCGCTCCAGCTGCTGCAGGCAGGGCAGAATGCCGTTGCCTGTGCCGCCCGCCGAAGCGATGAGCAGCACCTGCTTGCCGGCGAATGGACCGCCCGCGCCGAAATAGCAGCGCCGGAACCGGTCCAGATAGCTCTTGAGCGACTCAGACGTCTCGTGCCAGTAGACCGGCGTGGCCAATACCACAGCGTCCGCCGCCAGCACCCGCGCGCTCACGTCGTCAAAGCCATCGCCGCCAAACACACAGTAATCTTCTTCGCGGCACACGCCCCAGCCGTTGCCACAGACATGGCATCGCGCGATCTCCATATCGCACAAGCGCACTTCTTCCACGTCCGAGCCGCCATCGCGCGCGCCCGACGCCACCGCGTCAATGATGGACTGGCATAGGCCGTCCGTCTTGGGATTTCCGGATAATATCAACAGTTTCATTTTCTATGCTCCTTTATTTGGTCAAATCGGCTCCCGCCGGCGGGCATGATCAACACGCCCACTCAGCAAATTGCCGCCTTACAGATAGACGACGATATCATCCATTCCCTTGCGCTGCCGTTCGGGCGCGGTGGAAGCCGGATAACCGAGCGGCGTGAACGCAATCGGCTCGAAGCCCTCGCCGAAGCTCACCGCGTCCCGCGCGGCCTGCGCGTCGAAAGCGCCGATCCAGCATGTGCCGAGACCCAGCGCCGTCGCCGCCAGTATCATATGGTCCATCACGATGGCGGCGTCCACATCGGCGTATGTTTTGCCGTCCTTGCGCACCCATGCGGCGTTCATGTCCGCGTATATGCCGATCACCAGCGGAGCCTGCGTAAAGAAGGACGCGCGGCAAATCTTTTTCAGAGTATCGAAGTGCTTCTCCACCTGCATCACCGCCAGCTTAAAGGGCTGCAGATTGCACGCCGTGGGCGCGATCACGCCCGCCTCCAGCACCTGGCGCAGCTTGTCGTCCTCCACCGCGTCCGGCTTGTAGGACCGTACGCTGTATCGCTGTCCGATCAGATCAAAGTATTCCATATGCATAACCTCCTGCACGGCTCATTTGTGTTCCGCCGCTCCCCTATTATACCACCCGTTCCATCAAATGTGTAATGGAAAAGCGGACGGGCACTTATGCGGCAGCGGCAAATTCCATTAATACGGGCATCGGTTGTTTCGATGTAAAAGACAATGCGGAATTGGCCGCCAGGTTCCGGGCCACGAGGTTAATGGTTTATGCCGCTGCTCTATACATACAGCGGATTTTAAAATGGATGCCAAAAGAGCGCACGGGCACCGGCATAGCGGGACGCCCGGTGCACTGCCGCCTGTTCTACCGCATCCCGTGCGCGCAACCCGCGCACACCTTGTGGAACGCGCCTATGTCCGCATACCGGCGCGTCATGCGCAGCCACCGCTCCAGCTCGCGCAGCGTTTCGTCGCCGCCGCACCGCTTGCCGGCGCATTGATACTCGCGGCAAACGTTATCGCCGATCTCCCTGTCTACCGCAGGGCAATACCAATTCAAATCCCTCATCTTTTTGTCCCTCTCCCCTAAAAATATAAATTATAGATACCATTCAGAACGTCGGCCCCTGTTCCAGCGCTTCTTAAGCAGCGCGTTCAGCGGCTCTCTGTGCTTTTATGCACGGCCCGTCGCGATCAGCTTCCACGACGAAGCCCTGTCGTAGGCGGAGCGGTCATAGCCGCCGTACAGCCGGACATCCGAAAAGCCCGCCGCTTCCAGCAAATCATGATAGTCGTCGTCCAGCAGCGCCGGATGCGTATCTCATGCGTCTTCATTTCAGACCGCCCGCCGCCGTGGAATACGTCCACCACGCGTATCGTCTGGAACTGCCCCTCGATGTCCCTCAGCAGCAGCCGCGTGAAGTCCGCGTTGTTGACCACCAGATTGACGCGGTACTCGTCGCCCAGCGTGCGGTGCGCCGTGCTCTGCGTCGCCACGAACAGGCCTCCGGGGCACAGCCGCCCCCGCATCGACGTCAGCGCCGCCACCAGGTCCTCCCGTGTGTGCATATGGTTCAGCGCTTGCGTCATGCAGAGCACTGCGTCGAAACGCTGCGGCCACGCACCGTCCAGCTCGCGGTAGTCGCATTGCTTCAGCTCCGCGCGCAGCCCCAGCCGGTCAAGGTTCGCGCGACAGGCGTCCAGCATCGCAGCGGAATAGTCGCTGCCGGACACCTCATATCCCAGCTGCGACAGCATCACGATGTGCTGCCCCGTGCCGCAGGCGCAGTCCAGCACCGACGCCGCGCCGGTTTCCTTCAGCAGCGCGTCCAGCATGTCCCGCTCGTCCGTGTTGATGTTGTCGATCTCACCGAACAGATCGTATTCGGATGCCCAGCCGGCGTAATCGTCAGCGTATTTCATGGCCTGCTCCTTCGGGTATTTCGAACCAGTATTGCTGTATCGTCCTTCCGGTGTACGGGTCGGGCAGCTCCCGGTCCAGCACGCCGCCGTTCTTCAGTATCGTCTTCGCGGACGCGGTATTGTCCTTGTAGCAGGCGGCCATTGCCCGCGTCATGCCCATCGCCGCGCACCGCTCCAGCGCCATCGCCAGCATCATCGTGGCATAGCCCCGGCGCCGCAGGCCCGGACGCACGCCGTACCCGATGTGCCCCCAATAGCCCATCCTCTCCGCCAGCCGGTGGCGTATATTGACCGCGCCCGCCAGCACACCCGTTTCATCGTCATACACGTAATACGAGGACGACGGCGCAAAGCCCTCCGGCACACCAACGCCCTCCGCGATGCGTTTAAGCCTGTCCACCAGCGCAGCGAAGTCCGCCGTGTCCTCCTGCAGCACCCATGGCAGCGGCGTCTCGCCCGTCACGGACCACTCGGCCATCATGTCTTTGTACGCCCGCTCAAACCGGACGTCCGGCTCCACCAGCACCAGCATATGCGCCCCTCCCGACAGATTCTTGCCCTTATTATACCACGCGCCTTCCCGCCCCGCATATTCTGCCTAACAAAAAAGGCATGCGACGATGCCTTCTCTGCGTTTCGCTTACTCAGTTTTTACAGGCACAGTCGCAGACGCACTCCGCCTGAGCCACACCGCACGGGATGCCTGCCACCGGCTTATCCGCGGCGCCTCCCGCGCCGGGGATGGCGTCGTCCGCCGCGCAAACGCAGACGCAGCCTTCGACGCATTGCCCGCTGCACTTGCCCGCACTTTGGCGTGTCGTCATAACGGACCACGCCGCCGACCGCATACTAAATATACTATTTCAGCCGTCAAAAAAGGCGTCCCAAGACGCCTTTTTTTCACGACCACTTTGCTTATGGCGGGCACTGATGCCCTTGATCATCCCCGATCATACATCGCAGATCGGGACTTGCATCGCAAGTGGGATGTATTTGTGTTTGGGCTCTGATCGAGCCAGGCCTCTTCTTGTTGGATGCTTTGGCTGTCCCCTTTCCCCCTGAACGGGTGTCACTTGTGTCCTTTTGCGCTTACCGCTTATGCGGCTCCACCCTTTTTCATTGGACTATCCTCCTGCCATGCTTGTCGTCTCGCACAGGCTTTCGGGTTTGCCCCGTCAGCCGGAGTTCTTTGCTGTGACTTCGCTTGGTTGGTTCAGCTCTTATCGCTAGATTTCCTTGGTCATCCCTTTCCCCTGAACAGGTATCGCTTTGTTCCTTTTGCGCCTGCCGCTTACGCGGCCTCTACCTTCTTCATTGGACTGTCCTCCTGCCATGCTTTCCGTTTCGCACAGGCTTTCGGGAGTTTCCCGTCAGCCGGAGTTCTTGCTGTGACCTTGCCCGATCTCTCGGGCGCTCAGTGTTTAGACTTCCTTGGCAGTTCCTTTCCCCTCTATGGGTATCGCTTTGTTCCTTTAGCGCTTACCGCTTATGCGGCTTCCACCCTTTTCATTGGACTGTCCTCCTGCCATACTTTCCGTCTCGCACAGGCTTCTGGGTTTTGCCCCGTCAGCCGGAATTCTTTGCTGTGACTTCGCTTGATTGGTTCAAGCTCTTTTCGCTAGGTTTCCTTGGTCGTCCCTTTCCCCTGAACAGGTATCGCTTTGTTCCTTCTGCGTCTGCCGCTTATACGGCGTCTACCCTTTTCATTGGACTGTCCTCCTGCTATGCTTTTCGTGTCGCACAGGCTTTCGGGTTTGCCCCTTCAGCCGGAGTTCATTTACTTTGACCATGCCCGATCATCTCGGGCAATCTATATTAGATTTCTTTGGCAGTTCCTTTCCCCTAAACGGGATTTATGTTATGTTGGCGGACTTGCCGCGATGCAGCCGTCCTATATGTCAATGACCGTCTTCGCTAAGTTTCTTTGATGGTTTCCTTTCCCCGCAGCGGGTTTGGTTTCCTGCTGCCCGGTCCGGCGGCGTTTTCGCTGTCGTCCGCTGATGGACGCCTCTCCGGCACCTCAGCGAACACTCACCATTCGTAACCGTTTATCGTCTTGGGC
>JAEWWC010000115.1 GCA_023396555.1 Bacillota bacterium | reverse complement strand
CGATGAGAGCATCAGGCATTTAAAGGCCATGAGATCCGGCAAAAAGTAACTTACCCCTCCATGGTCATGACGGCCTGCAGCGCCATTGCATAGTCCTTACATAGCAGTTTTCAATGACTATGCCTGTGATGTATATCAGGCAGGTGTGAATGATCATGAATCAGATTCTCATGAATATGGGAATGCGAGTGTTCTTCCAGGCAGCCGATCTCGTGCCGATGATTGTGGTGGAGGTCGTCGTGCCTGTGCTTATGATCATGTTCCACGCATTCATGTACATGCATGTGCCCGTGTTTCTCGCCGAGTATCAGAACGGCCCCGGTTATCATAAGCGGCAGGGAGATATAAAACTGCACAGCTGGTATTTCCCCAAACATGAGTATCGAGATCAATGAACCGATAAACGGCGCGGTAGCGAAAAATGCGCCCGCTCTTGCTGCGCCCATGTTTCTCATGGATAGTATAAACAGCACAATGCTGATGCCATAACTGAAAGCGCCTAAGGCCAGAGCGAGAAGCAGGGACGGCACCGAGGGAAAATGAGCTGAAGATACGAAGGAGAGTATCAGGGAAACGACACCGGCCCCAAATCCTTTGATAACCGTCGTGGTTAAGGGGTCTTTGGAGGAAATACACCGAGTCAGGTTGTTATCGGCCCCCCATAATATGCAGGCGGCAATAATGCCAACAGCGCCCATTGAAAAGCCCCAATCCCCGGAACTGCTCCATGTGAGAATAATCGCTGCAACAGTAATAAGCGCAACGGAAATCCAGATCCTTTTCCCTAAAGACTCTTTAAAGAAAAGTGCCGCAATAAAAGCCGTCGATACAGCTTCAAAATTGAGCAATAATGAGGCAGTTGCAGCGGGTGTTCCCTTCAAACTGAACATCAGAATTATCGGAGCGGTCACTCCACCCGTCAATACGATTCCGGCAAGCCAGGGGATATCCTTTTTTGTAATGCCAGCTTCGGTTTCCTTTTTGCTCTGAAACAACAACTTTCCAAGCTTAAAAATCAAAACGCCAAAGCCGCAGCCGAAATAGAGAAGTGCAGCTAACGGTAAAGGCTGGATATCGTCCAGCAGTATCTTGGAAAAGGGTGTGCTCACTCCGAACAGCATAGCTGCAAGAACTGCCATCAGTATCGAAGAAAGCCTGTTCTTCTTCATTATAGGTCCACCTGCTGAGATTTGATGAGTCTTCGGTACGGCCGCATTGATGAATCTGTATCCATTGTAACACAATCATCAGTGGGAAGTGCTAACCTATAAACAATATTTCAAATGTATATCACTTTGGAACGCATTGTTATCCCTGAAAACGTAAGGAAAGGAAGGCAGGATGGACTAATGATATATCTACACTTATTTTTTTCTTATGTAGCCGTCAATGTTTATCGATAAAATAGATAAATAATATTTAGGAAAGGATGGAGTAATGAGAGAGATCCATGAAAAAAAGTGGAACGAATTATCATCAGTCTGGAATGAATTTTACGAAAAAAACCTGACGGCCACGCCTTTCCAGTCCTATAAGTTCCTGACGTTCACCAAAAAAGGCAAGCCGTACAGGAAGGATCTGTTCCGCCTCATCGGGGTCAGGGAATGGAACCTGATGCTGTACGATGATGGGAAGCCGGTTGCCATTGCGCCGCTGCTGATCAAAAAGGTGCGCGAAAAACACAGGGTGGTGCTGCGGGGCCACTACACGGTAGCGAATCAGCTCGACTTCATATACGGGAGCTGGAGCTATGACGATTTCAAATTTCTCATGGATTATATAAAAGAAAAACTGGGGCGTGTTTCTTTTTTACTCGACAGGATATCGGAGAAGACGGTTACAAGCGAATATCTGCAAAGGTACTTTTCTTCGGAACACTTTGTACGAGAGGAATGCTTCTCCATCCCCTTAGCGGCGGATTACGATGAATGGTTGAAGTCTTTGAGCCGTTCGGCACGCGGGAACATTTCAACGTACTATAACCGTCTGGAAAAGGATAATCAGGCATGGTCCTTTGATGCTTACTGCAATCAAAGTCTGGACAAAAAATTGACCAAGAAGCTGATGCACGTTTACACGGACCGATTCTTGTCAAAAAACGGGATCAGATTGGGTTTTTTCCGTAAAACTGTGTCATGGCTGCTTCATTTGTATTTGATAATTGATCAAATGACGCGCTGGATGAACAGGGGAGAAGGAAACTTCCATGCGGTTTTGAATATCCGTTCGGACATAGCCGCATTCGCCAGCGGTCTCATATGCCGTGACAAGAGGATTATCGTTTCAAGGCTGGCCATCAATTCGGCATATTACAGATACGGGCCGGGTGGTGTACTCATCAGTTCGATACTGAGACATCTCATCGCGCAGAACCAAAGCGGTGCCATGACTATTGATGAGTTGGACCTGTCGCAGGGCGGACAGGGGGGTATGTCATACAAGCAGACGTACGGCGGCCAGGTTCATTATTGCTACGTTTTCTACGACTGAGCCGATGGTTTCTGATTTAATGACAACTTGATGCTTGCACTCACAGGCGTCAGGGTGTCTTTTTTATATCTGAAAACAAATGCATACGTATTTTTTGATTAAAACATATAAAACATATTGAAATAATATACTATAGCGTGTATAATGCCATAAAAGAAAGTTATAAGGAGGTGGGGAGTTGGCACAAAACCATCTGCCCGACGATATGGAGGTCTCGCCACTGCAGAGGCGGACGATCGAAATCGGGCTGGCCAACGCGTTTGTCTCCGTTATTGCCGAAGAGTATGGGGAAGGTGCAGCAAAGGATGTGCTAAAAAAGGTGGTGGAGCGCGAAGCCCGTAAGGCGGCGGAGGCTTTCCGCGATAAGCTGCCGGAACAGTCGCTCGCCGGACTGTACGAGGTCTGGAAGATACTCGGCGGCGACGGACGGCTGGACCTGGTGCTGGAGGAGCTTTCGGAGCATACGCTTCGGTTCCACATCAACCGATGTTGTTATGCGGAACGCTACCGTGCATTGGGGATGGAGGAACTGGGCATCGAGTTCAGCTGCAGGAGGGATGGGCCCTTTGCCAGAGCGCTGCTGCCCGGTGTACGCATGACGCAATCAAAGACGATACTTGAGGGCAGCGACCGCTGCAGCTTCGAGTACATATGGGAGGAAATATGAAATTGACGGAGAATCTGGTGACCCGCCTGAAAGCGAACGCACCGGGGCGCTTCACGGCCTACCTGACCACCGCATCGCTGGGTGGCAGGCCCAATGTACTGCCACTCCCGTTCACCGATGTGGTGGACGACGAGCTGATACTGTTCCCCGACCTGTTCGCGCAGAAAACGAAGGTCAACCTCAACGAGAACACGCATGCCGCGCTCAGCTTTGCCGACGACGAGACCGGCGTGGTGCTGGAGGGTGTGGCGGATATCGTGCAGTGGGGGCACCCGCCCCGTTTCAGGCTGTTCGGCCTTGCAGCGGGTGAGGTGCTGGAAAAGTGGGGCGACTGGGACGAGACGGTGGAGCCTGTCCTCGAAGCGGCGGACGAAGAACTGCAACCTTCGGTCTATGCGCAGCGTGGCGTCATCGTTTTCAAACCGGAGAGAATGGTGGGGGGGCTGTTATGAAGCTGAACAACGAAATGAAGAAAGCGCTGAAGACGGTGGGTTCCGGCGGCAGCGTTGTGTACCTCACCACTGTATCCAAAGAAGGCGTACCCAACATCGTAGGAGAGCGGTTCGTCTCACTGTTCCGCGAAGAGTATATACTGATCGCGGAGATGTTCGCGCAGAAGACGCGCGTCAACATCAACGAGAACCCGCATGGCGTTATCACGATGGCACATCCGCTTCGTGGACGTACATGGACATTCGCCGGCCCCGTCACAATATTGCAGGAAGGCCAGCCAGACGACTATGTTTGGGAGGGTGTGGGCGCCCGTGAGGTGCTGGATGAATGGGGTGACTGGGCACTCAAAGAACCGCCGTCCGAGGTGCCGCCGGACATCAGGCCGCCGGTGCTGGTACAGCGCGGCGTAATTGCCCTGCACATAACGGACATTTCGGACTTCACGCCCGAACGGGCGGGGGATCGCATCACAAGCACACGCTAACAGCAGAAAGGAAATTAACATGGCAATATTGACATCGCGTATGAAGAACTGGCTGGCAGGTCTGGGTGCGCACATCGCCACTGCGTCCAAAGCAGGCGTGCCTGCGGTCGTCGTGGCGGACAAAGCCTCAGTGGAGGGCGACAACATCGTCCGCTTTCCCTTAAGCGCCAAGCAGGAGGAATATATCAGGGCGAACCTGTCGGAGAACCCCAAAGTGGCCTTTGGCCCCGGCGGTATCGGCAGCATTCGCGCCGCATATCAATTCAAGGGCTTGGGGCGTATCGCTAGTGGTGAGCTGGTGGTTGAGGTGGATGAGATCTACTGCACCAAGCCGGGCCCGGAGGCGGCGCTGAGGCTGGATGTCCTTCCACTGGACAGCATCGTCAAGTTTGAGGAAAGCCGTTGGAAAGACAACGGTCCGCCGAGATAGGGGGATACGCAATGAGTCAGGTCAAAAAGAAAAAAGCGGTCTCCGGCTTTATACAGCCGCGGTGGCCCAAGGAGCGCATCGTGCGCTGGTTGGAAATAGGCGCGATTCCTGCGGTGGTGGGGCTGTGGTTTCCCGACTGGGCGGGGGTGTATTTTGGCGGCGAGGCCTTCTTCATACCGCCGCTGCTGCCCTATCTGCCGCCTTTTCTCACCTACATCGGCGCTTTGATACTGCTCAAGGCGTGCTATGAGGGCATACTGCACATGGGCTACCATTTCAAAGGACTGATCGTGTCTGGCATTATCGCTGTGGTGGCCGCTGCGGCCAGCGTGGCGTTGTGGCTGGCGGGCGTACCCGTCGTATCGCTGGCGTTGGTGGGCATAGCGGCGTTCTTCGCCGGCGGTTTCATCTGGTTTACCATCGGCAAGGTGTGGGAGATTACGCAGGAAAGGCGCGCCCATCTCACATGGCACCTTATCTGGATCGGTGATGTGATATCGCTGGCGGTATTTCTCACGGGTGTGGCGCTGTCGCTGAGCAATCCGTCTACTGCTGCGGTTCTGATGCGCATCGGCGTGGCGCTGTTTACGGTCACGTTTGCTGTCTGCCGATACGGTGTGCATTGCTATAAGACGCAGACATCCATCGGTGCACGATTCAGCCAAAGACCCGATGAGCAGTTTTGGACGGTGGCACAATGAGCGCGCATGGTACGCTGCCGTGGATCATACTCGATTACTGCGAGGGTTGTACCTCCTGTGTTGCGGCGTGCCGGCGCGGCTGCCTCAGTATGTTCGCCACGCAGGAGGAGGATGTGTTCGTTCCGTGGATCGAGGACGTGGGGCGGTGCACCGGCTGCGGCCTGTGCAGTGAGGCTTGCGTATTGGGCGGAATCAGCATGACGGCCTACGTCAGCGAAGCGGCCGAGCGTTTACAAAATAAGCTGGAAGATGGCACGGTGCGGCGGTTGTCTGCCTAAAACTCAAAAACAGCAACACCCCGTGATATTGGCACATAAAGGCCGAGCCGACGGGGTGTTTTTCTTCCTCGTTTATATTGCGGTGTCAGGAGGCGCGCCCGCCCCGCCATATCGGGTGGCAGTAGCGTCCTCGCTTTTCCGTGGCTTTGCCGTATTGTATGGCTCTGGTGGGGCAGCGGTTGATGCAGGCGCAGCAGTGGTCGCAGCGGCCGGGCCATTCCGGCTTTCCGTCTCCGCCCATGCGTATCGCACCTGTCAGACAGATGCGGGCACACCGCCCACAGGAGATGCACGCGTCCGTCGCGTGAAAAGGTTCGCTGCGTATGCCAAATTTGCGGAACAGAAAACCGGCAATTGTGGTCAGCAGCCAACCGCCACCACCACCAATCAGCTTTGTGTCCGTTGCGCGCTCCAGCACAAGCTCCTTGATGCGCTCCAGTTCTATTTCCGCCTGCTCAAGCTTGGAACGCTCCAGCTCCGGGCTATCCACATCGTACATCGGCAGATAGTTGTTGGGCATTGTGATTTCCCAGCGGGAATCCAGCGGCAGGCCCTTTTTGCCCAGCACCCGTGCCAACACGCGCATCGTAGCCCCGGCAGAATCACCGCAGGTAGCCAACGCGAATACATACTGCCCCTCAAATCCGGTAAGATCCATGCGGCGGATGAAGCCCAGCAGCGTCTGCGGCGGGCTCCATGCGTGCACGGGGAACACGAAGCCCAGCGTCTCATTTTCCTGAAGTTCGTATGTGAGCGGTTCGCCGCTTTTTATTGCGTCGGTGACGGACACGAGGCGTTCATCCAGCGCGTCCGCGAGCGTCTTGGCGACCCAGTAGCTGTTGCCCGTGGCGGAGTAATAGAATATCATGGCAGCCCTCCGTATGTATGTCATGCTGTTTTCCATTGTGACATGACCCGTGTGCAGTGTCAATAACGGGCCGAATGGCACGAAAACAGCCGCCTCCTCATGGAAGCGGCTGCTGCTTCATTTTCTCTAGAATATACGGAATCCGCAGATGAACTCGCGCTTGCACCAGTTGGAGGTGTAGGACCTCTTGACCACCTTGCCGTTACTGGACGATGCGTCGATCATGCTTCCGCCGCCCGCAATGATGCCGACATGACCCTTGAACACGATCACATCGCCCTTCTTCAGATCGCCGATCTTGCTGATCTTGGTGTATTTGTGGCTGGCCGCCCAACCGCCGGAGGTCATGTAGCCCTGCTTCACGCCCACCTTGTTGAGACACCAGTATACGAAGCCGGAGCAGTCGAAACGGTCCGGACCCTTCGCGCCGCGCACATACTTGCTGCCCAGCTTGGACTTGGCAACTTCCACAAACGAGGAGGCGTTGGTGCCTGTGACATTGATGCCGGTGGACTTCTTGGCGCTGCCGGATGTCAACACACTCATCGTCTTGGCGCCAACCTTGCCGTCCACCGACAGTCTATTGTTATGCTGGAAGCTGCGCACCGCCGAATCGGTATCCGAACCGAAATAGCCTGTCACTTTTTTGATATAGCCCAGCTTCTTTAATAGCTCCTGCACGTTTTCCACGTCGCGGCCTTCAGCGCCGATCGTCAGCGCGTTGCTCTGCGCTTCATCCGACATCAGCGCATCTTTGGTGGCCGGGCCGATAAAACCGTCGGCCACAAGGCCGCTGCTTGCCTGAAAGCGCTTCACTGCCGCCTTGGTGTCTGCTCCGAATTTGCCGTCCGGCGTAGACGTCAGATAACCGAGCTTTTTAAGGCGGTTCTGGAACTCCAATATCTCGGGGTTTTCTTCACCGTAGGAATATGCGTTGGCCACGGCGTCTTCAGAGTAAAGCAGCTCACGGACATCCTTGCCAACTTTTCCGTCTTCGCTAAGGCTGTTCAGCTTCTGAAACTTTTTGACCGCAACCTCGGTGCCCTCTCCAAATACGCCGTCCGGCTTGTCCGAGAGATAACCGAGTTCATACAGTCGCTGTTGAACTTCTTCCACATCAGTATTTTTTGTACCCAGTGCGATCACATATTCCTGTGCCTCGGCTGAGAACAGCAGAGCGTTCGTCACATCGTCCACTATGCCGGTCACCGGCAGGCCGTGCTGTTCCTGAAAATGCTCAATGGCGGTGCTGGTCACCTCGGAATACACGCCGTCTGGGTCGTCCTCATCCATGTAACCCAGTTCCATCAGCCGAACCTGCATATCGGCTACCACATCCGCTTTGATGCCTTCGCTGACCGACAACTCGGCGTAAGCCGGCATGGCCAAGGTCACTGGCGAGACATCCTTTGTTTCATTCGGCAGAGGCGGCAGCGCCCCGCTCAGGGCGGACGCGACTTGCGGCTTTTCCACCGTCAGCACCAGGGGAAGCGCTACGGCCAGCGCAACGACGACTGCTGCTGCCGAAGCGATGATGATGAGCCGCTGCTTGTTGCGAATGCGTACATGCTTATGCCGCCGAGAACGCATGGCGGGAACAGCCGGCGCCCTGCGCAGCCCGGAAACCGAAACGGGGGAAACCGTTCGCGAAGCCGAGCCTGACACCCGTGCGCCGCCTCTTGTCCGTTTGGGCTTATTCAGAATATTGCGGAAAAAGCCGCTTATGTCATTAAGTATCTTCTTCATCTGTACATCCCTTTTTGTTATCCGCGCGAAATTTTCTTTTCTTCCGCGGCCTGAAATGAATGGCCGCCTGCCGATATGCTGTGATTATGTTGGCCCTGTCATTATAGCAAACAACGCTCAAAAACGCAATAAATTTGTAACATTTACGTAAGATGTATGTATTATTGTTTATGGTAATAGTATCATAGCACATTTTATGGAAAATGCAAGAATGAAGTTAATTATCAGGCAGTGTCAGCAAAGATGGAAGAAAATGATCATTTTGGCGTTTTATCGTGTATAATAAGATCATGAATAACTCAATTGAAAATAAAATCCTTATGAATTCTCCATATCTGGAAATCGATCTGGGCAAAATATGCCATAACGCGAAAACCATCAGCCGTCTTTGCCAAAGCCACGGCATTGATGTTGTTGGCGTGACAAAGGGCGTATCGGGCATGCCTCAGGTGGCGCAGGCCATGCTGGACGGCGGCGTGTGTGCTCTGGCCGATGCGCGCATACGCAACATCGACAGGATGAGGAAGGGCGGTATAGAAGCGGAGATCATGATGCTCCGGCTTCCGCGTATCAGCAGCGCGGCGGAGGTGGCGCGCAAGGCGGACGACAGCATGAACTCGGAGCCGCACGTCATCCGGTCGCTGGTCGATGAAAGCCGCCGGCTCGGTAAGCCGCATGGCATCATATACATGGTGGACGTGGGAGACCTACGCGAGGGAGTATTGTATACGCGCGCGCTGGAGGATGTGGCGCACATTCTGGCGATGGACGGCATTGTGTTTAAGGGGATCGGCACGAACGTCGGATGTTTCGGCGGAGTGCTACCCACCCGCGAAAACATGCAAATACTGGCGCGCACCGCACGGAAGATACGCCAGAAATATTCCGCTGTGTGCAGCGTCGTATCGGTGGGGGGAACGAACTGCCTGCCTTTGATCAGGCAGGGAGCCATGCCGCCGGAAATCAGCCAGATACGCATCGGTGAGGGCATACTGCTGGGGCGGGACAGCTCCTGTAACGGGCTGGTGGAGGATACATACCAGGATGCGTTCCGGCTGACCGCCGAGATCGTCGAGATCAAGGAGAAGCCGTCCGTACCTATTGGGAAAATAGGGCGGGACGCATTCGGCAACGTGCCAGTGTTCATCAACAGGGGGATGCGGCGCCGCGCGCTAATATCGTTGGGCAAGCAGGACGTGCAGCTGGCCGGTCTGATACCGGAGGATAAAAGCATCCGGGTACTGGGCGGCAGCAGCGATTATTTCATACTGGATATCAGCGAGTGTGAGCGGGATTACGCGCTGGGTGACAACGTTCATTTTCAGCTGACGTACCCAGGTCTGCTGTCGGTGACCACGTCGCCATACGTGAGTGTTTATTTCCGGGGTCCCCAATGACGAGAGTCAGTGGGGTGATTTTAAGGAGGATGGACAATGAATATAAGTGTGGAGAGAGTGACCGGCTTGGACCAGCGAGCCGTGGACAGGATGATCGAGATCGAGGGACAGGCCTTTGGAGAGGGCGGGCTGAACGTATGGACGCTGGTGCCGCTGCTCCGGCACGGGCGCGTGTTTGCGCTCCGCGACGCGCAGGAGATCATTGGCGGGGCTCAGTTCCTACGGGACTGGGATGACCCGACGCATGCGTATCTGGTAGGCATCGCAGTGGACGGGCGTTACCGCGGGCGGGGGCTGGGAACGCGCTTTCTGGACGAATGCCTGACCGTGCTGAAGTGCGAGGGCATCGCCAGCGTGGAACTGACGGTAGACGCCGCCAACGCTCCGGCCGTACGTGTATACCGTGAAAAGCTGGGGTTCGACACGCTGGAAATCCGGAAGGGCGAATATGGCGTGGGTGTCGACCGCGTGGTGATGGCACGAACGCTTTAAGCTTCTTTAAGGTATAAAAACGTCCTTCTTTAAGGCGTTTTCTTGCTTATTTCACAATGATGAGCTCATAGCTCTGCGTGCCGAGCCCCTGCTTCTCCAGCTCCTCCAGCTGGATGAAGGGGTTCTTGCCGTGGATACGCTCAAACAGATGTCCGGTTTCGCCCAGCGGAAGACCCTGCGGCACGCCATCTGGAATGAAGTTCTCCGGCTTTATCGCGTCGAGACAGGCCCGCTCTACGGCCACAATGTCACGCGACGCCATTACGCCGATGTCCGGCACCAGCGGAGGAGTGGAGATACCCCAGCAGTCGCAGATCACAGTGATGTTGGTGAGGAAGTTGATGTAGAATACGCTGCCCGGCGCAAACGTATCCAGCACTTTTTTGGTGGCCAACGCCATGCCTGTCTGGAAATCGACATAGTTGTGCGCGTCCAGCGATATCGCGCCGGTGGGGCACACCTTCACGCAGTGCTGGCAGGTGGTGCAGTTGTGGTAAAACACCTCATACTGACCCACATCGTTGAAACTGTTGGCTTTATGGTTGCAGCTGACGATGCACGACTCGCAGTGGGTGCAGAGGCCCTCGTCCCAGACGAGCCCGCCCTCCAGGCTGTGTATCTGATGCCGTGTCCGGTCAGTCACACATCCCATGGCGAGATTCTTGCAGGCTCCGCCGTATCCGCATGCGCCATGGCCCTTCACATGTGACAGGTCAATCATTACTTCCGCGTCGTGGATGTTGCCGCCGATATCCGCGTTTTTGAGAGTGCGGAAGTCCACGTCCGTTTCGTATACGTATTTGCCCATTACGCCGCATACCGGTATGATGGGAACGCCCAGAAACTCCTCGGTATAACCGCGCACCCGTGCACTCTCCGTTTCCTGGTCGGTGATAAACGGTTTTGCGCCGTAAGCCTTGAGCTTGTCGATCAGTATTTTGACGAAAAGCGGGTGGATCGTGGTATAACCGATCCCGCGGCCCAGATGCATCTTGACCGCTGTCCATTTATCCGCCACAGCGTCCTGCAGCTCCATCGCGTCGATCAGCCGGGCAAAGCGCCGGGGCAGCGTGTCCTCCGGGTCGTAGCTGTCGAAACGGACTGATGCAAACAATACCTCTGATGCCATAACTTCCTCCGATTATTGGGATTTTTTACGATTATACTACGTCTGCTGCCATATGAAAAGCATAGTTAGATGGCGGTTTACACTACAAGAAATAATAAAAATTAATTCGATGCTTCAATAATTTCCAGTGCGGGTTTATAATATGCCTGAACAATATAACAGGGGGATGCACAGATGATCAAAAGCAGAATTCTCAATCAGGCGCTGATGTTCGAGCTGGCCGGACTGGGACACGGACATACATTCATGGTCTGCGACGCCGGTTACCCGATACCGGCGGATGGTAAAAAGATTGACCTCGCGCTGGTGGCAGGCGTTCCCACCATTCCGCAGGTACTGGATGCGATATTAAGCGAGATGATCGTGGAGGAAGCGGTTTACTGCGAAGAGATGGAAAGCTTCAGCCCTGAGCTGTGCGGAGATTTCAAAACCCGCTTCGCGGTGCAGGCCAAGTTGACGCCACAGTGGGCCCAGTTCGAACTGATGGGCAAACAGTGCAAGTTTTTCGTACGTACAGGAGACCTTACGGCTTACGGCAATATCATACTTAAATCTGCATCAGCGATACGTCAGTACAACGAAAAGTTCGATATTTAACATCTGAATCCAATTGCTTATTTGCACAATAAAGCCGGCCTGCGGGAACGAACTCGCGGGCCGGTTTTATTGCAGAACCAAAAAAGACAGGGCACTTCGCGATGCAGTTTCAGATTGATTATTGTTGAAGGTTTCCAGCCGATTCCCATCCGGTCTGCTCAGCCTCTACATATAATTCGGGGAAACGCAATCTGGAGTTTATTAACCAATAACAACAAGTAAAAATATACATTCATGTTGGCAATCAGTAATTCCGATATTATTTAGTAAAAGCAAACTATTGAATAAGTTGAGATATCGGAGATATACGATGAGAAAGAACAGGCCGACAAAAATTCTGGTTAAAATCAATATTGTTTTCATCATATGCTTTGTCATCATGCTGGCATTGGGAACAGCGCTGCTTTTTGACGTACTTCTAAAGCCGGTTGAACAGATGGAAAACATGAGCATTCTTAGCGATATCTCGAACATCAAGAACGCTGTTGATTACAGAATAAATAATCTGAGCACCCTGGTTAAGGTCATGGCGATATCGGACAATTCTTATGAGTTTGTGCAGGACGGCGACAAGAGCCATTTGCCTGAATCCGATATCAACAACTTTGGTGTCAGCATGATGCTCTATCTCGGCAAGGATTCCGAAGTAATATATGGAAGGTTCATGCAGCCCGATGGTTCCATCACGGGAACAATCAAAGATAGTGTCAAGGACCGGCTGTCTCGATACAGGACACTCTGGATTATTGATGCAGATTACGGTTTCAAGGGTATCTGGACGCTTCCGGAGGGACCGATGCTGGTCGCTTCGTATCCGATTGTAAACAAGGATGCGAGCAATCAGGTGCTGGGACACATCGTTTTCGGTCAATATCTTGACGACAAGGTTATTCGGGAGATATCGAGCGCACTGAACTTAAACATTGATATCAGTATGACCAGTGCAAAGGAATACACGGAGCTCAAAGCAGCCAATCACGAGTCATTCGGCATCGAAAAAGTGGAGGTAATCGACTCCAATCGAATTCAAGGCTCCAGGTACATTCCGGATACGCTCAACGAAACGGCTGTCAGGTTGAACGTCATACAGCACAGAGATATATACAATGTTGGTCAAAAAACGATGTTCTTTACCGTAGCGACCGTCGCCGTGATATTCACAGTCGTCATGCTGCTCTTGTGGATGCTGATCAACAGAACCGTGATTAAAAGGATATCACGTCTTCATAAGAATGTGACGGCGATAACCATGGACAAGGATCTTGCCGGGAGGGTCGAGGTAAGCGGCAGCAGGGATGAGATATTTTATTTGTCGGACAACATCAACAATATGCTTGATGCTGTGGAACAGCTGGGCCTTGATATTCATATTGTTAACCAGGATCTGGAGAAACGGTCACAGGAGCTGCTTAAAGCAAACGAAGCGCTGATGGGTGAAAAGGAAAAGATCAAGCATATGGCCTATCACGACAGCCTTACAAACCTGCCTAACGGCGTCTATTTCAACGATTATCTGAACCGGCAGATTATGTCTGCCAATCGTATAGGCATGCTGCTGGCAGTCCTGTTTATCGATCTCGATGGGTTCAAGATGATCAACGATACTTTAGGTCATGCGGCTGGCGACGAACTGCTGGTGTCCGTCGCCAAACGGTTGAGCACGGTTCTGCGGAAAAGTGATTTTGTTGCCAGAATTGGCGGAGATGAGTTCATTATACTGATCAACAATGCAGAAAACACGAACGGAATCGAAACCATCGCGGACAAGATACTGAAGAAATTGGCCGAGCCGTTTACTGTCAGCGGACAGGAATGCTTCATTTCCGCCAGTATCGGTATATCGCAGTATCCGATAGACGGAAGCAACGCGGAAGAGCTGACGAAAAACGCCGATCTGGCCATGTATAAGGCGAAGGATGGAGGCAAGGGCAAATACTGCTTCTGCAGCTGCGAGATGAAGGCCCAGATCGTCGAAAATATGGTGCTGAGCAACCAACTGTGGCGGGCATTGGAACGCAATGAATTCGAGCTGTATTATCAGCCGCAGGTCAACTGCAATACGAGCCGAATTATCGGCATGGAGGCGCTGATCCGTTGGAATCACTCGGAAAGGGGTTTGGTACTGCCCAGCAAATTCATCAATCTGGCGGAACAGACCGGTGCGATCAATTCGATCGGGGAGTGGGTTCTTAAAACAGCGGCGACACAATGCAAGAAGTGGCAGGATGCTTATCTTCCCGATCTGCGTATGGCTGTCAATTTATCCATCAAGCAACTGCAAAACCATGACATTGTGAATCATGTGAAGAGCATTCTTGAACAGACCGCGCTGACACCCAATACACTTGAACTGGAAGTGACCGAAAGCGTTTTTGTCAAAGAGGTGGAGTATGTCATCAACATACTAAACCAGTTGAAAGCGTTGGGAGTGGAAATCGCCATCGATGATTTTGGAACGGAATATGCCAGTATGAACTATCTCAAGCATATGCCGGTTAACCGAATCAAGATCGCCATGCCGTTCATTCAGGGACTGGATGTCAGTGAAAAAGACCAGGCTATTACAAAAGCCATTATCATACTGGCGAAAAACATGGGCATGTCCGTGATCGCCGAGGGGGTGGAGACAAGGTCTCAGCATGATTTTCTGATGAAGAGGCTCTGCGATGAGACGCAGGGGTTCTATTTCTATAAGCCTCTGCCTGCCCATGAGATAGAACAGATACTCAAACAACAATATACTGATAAAAAATGTGCCGTCCTAAGTAAATAGCAAGCAATGATAATAACGTCAGATGCAGGAGCGGAATGATCGACCGCTCCTTCCCCCAAAATATTTGGTAGGTTTTGATAATATGGAAATATGTAGATGGACAATTCAGGTAAGAACCAATATAATAAGCAGGTGTAGCCCCATACTGCATCGGAAAATTTATCAGAACCCTTACGTATGACGGAGAGATTCTTAGGTGGAATATGACACCAGCCAACCATAAAATAAGATTTATATCTACCCTGCTGGCTTTTTTGCTTGCAGCGGTATTATGTGTTGCTTCCGCGCACGCAGCGGGGCAGCTTGCGAGCGGCATCTACACGACCGACCGCTCAAGCGGCATGCTGACGGGCGTCAAACCGGGAACGACGGTATCGGAGCTGGTTGCGAACATGAGCAATGACGCAGGCAGCCTCTCGGTGCTGGACAAGCACGGCAGCCTGCTCACTGACGGCACTGTGGCAACGGGCATGACGCTGTGGCTCACCGAGGGCGGCGTGACGGCGGATTCGCTCACCATTGTGGTGACGGGCGACGCCGATGGCGACAGTAAGGTAACCGTCAAGGACTATACGCTGGTACGGCTGTACATCCTCGGCAAAAAAACTCTGAGCGGCGAATACTGGCGGGCGGGGGACGTGGGCGGAAACGGCAGCCTTGGTATCGGCGACTATACGCAGATGCGATTGGCCATTATGGGGCTGTGCGAGCTGGGCGATGATACATTGCCGCTGGCCGGGGTTCTGATCGGCATCGATCCTGGCCACCAGCTGCATGCGAACAGCGAGCTGGAGCCGATGGCGCCGGGCAGCAGCGTGATGAACAAGAAGGTAACGGGCGGCACCACGGGACGCTGGACAAAGGTGCCGGAATATGTCGTCGTCCTGCAGGTGGGGCTGAAGCTGAAAGCCGAACTGGAGGAGTTGGGTGCGGCTGTGATCATGACGCGCACCACGCACAACGTGAATATATCCAACGTGGAGCGCGCCCGTATGATGAATAACGCCGGGGTGGATTGTTGGCTACGCATTCACGCGGACGGCAGTGACGACCCGGCTGTCCACGGCGTCAGCATACTGGTGCCTGCCAGTGGAACAATGAACACCAAAGACGCCAGCGTGCAGCAGCGGAGTACACAACTCGCCGGAACGCTGCTGGACAGCGTGATTAAAAGTACCGGCGCTTACAGCCGCGGCCTCAAATACCGGTCGGACCAGACGGGCTTTTGCTGGTCGTCCGTCCCGGTATGCAACATAGAGATGGGCTATATGACCAATGAATCGGAGGATAAACTACTGGTCACCGACGCTTACCAGAACAAGATTACGGACGGGCTTGTGGAAGGCTTTCTGAACTACTTTGAATAGAAACCGGCTATAATAAAGCGTGCTGTTCAATTCTGCGGCGCGTTTTTATTTATCCCGCATTGCGAATGCCTTACCGATACGATATAATCCAAAAAGAAACACAAGATGGAGAGGAGACCCATTTGAACGACCCCCTTGTATGGCAGCTGCTGCTTCAGCTGTTTTTGATACTGGTAAACGCCTTTTTTTCCTGCAGCGAGATTGCCATCATTTCCATCAACGATACCAAGTTGCGGCGTTTGGCGGATTCCGGCCACAAGAGCGCGGTGGCGCTGGCTAAGCTGACCAAGCAACCCTCCCGTTTTCTTGCGACGATACAGGTGGGTATCACGCTGGCAGGCTTCCTGGGCAGCGCGTTCGCCGCAGAAAACTTTGCGGACAGGATTGTGGCTGCGTTCGTTGACGGCGGTTCCGCAATGGATCCGAATACGTTGCATACCCTCATACTCATCGTCATCACGCTGATATTGTCCTATTTTACGCTGGTGCTTGGCGAACTGGTGCCCAAGCGCATCGCGATGAAGAAACCAGAGCCAATCGCACTGGCTGTGGGACGTGTTATCTATTTCATATCCAAGGTGGCGACGCCGCTGGTCTGGTTGCTCACGGCATCCACTAACGGCTTGTTACGGCTATTCCGGATCAATCCCCACGCCGAAGAAACACAGGTGACGGAGGAAGAAATCCGCATCATGGTGGACATCGGAGAGGAAAAGGGCGCTATCGCCCCCGAGGAAGGGGAGATGATCGACAACGTTCTGGAACTGTCCGACAAGACGGCGGTGGAACTGATGACGCCGCGCACCGACATGGAGGTGTTGTGGCTGGAAGACTCGCCGGAGCAATGGGAGGAGCTGATATTCTCCACCAACCACTCACGCTATCCCGTCTGCGGCGAAGACATGGACGAGATCGTGGGCTTTTTGCACGTGCGCGACTATTTCCGCAACATACGCAGCGCCCAGCCCAAGGGCTTAAAGGAACTGCTTCGCGCGGCCTATCTGGTGCCCGAAACGGTACCGGCGGATGTACTGTTGCGCGAGATGAAACTGAACAAAACTCATATGGCAGTGGTGGTGGACGAATACGGCGGCACCAGCGGCGTCATCACGATGGAGGACCTGCTGGAAGAGATCGTCGGGCAGATTGAGGACGAGCACGACGATGAAGGACCGGATATCATAGAAATAGGGGAACGCTGGCGAGTGCGCGGCTCCATCGACCTGGATTCGCTCTCCGAGGTGTTGGGCATTGAACTGCCCGAGGGAGATTACGATACGCTTGGCGGCCTCATCTATTCACGCTTGTCCAGCATACCCAGCGACGGGGCGCATCCCGAGGTGGACATAGCGGGTCTGCATATCCGCGTCGAGGAGCTGACTGACCACCGTGTGGAATGGGCGGAAATCACCAAACAGCAGCCGCCGGCGGACGAACCGGACAAAAAGTAAGGCCGCGTTTATGACGGATGAAGGCCTGCCGTCCCGGCAGACTGCATAGAGCAAAAATGTGCCATGCCCATATCGGCCTGCAATGCCTGCAAAGGCATTTTTCTTTGCGCCGCCGGTCGCGCATTTGAGTTCCGAGCGCTCATAGAAAGTCCCGAAAGGCCTGACAAACGTCAGCGTTTCCAGGCCCGCGGCATCTTTTGTAATGAAAGATACGATTTTGAATGTTCATTTTTGTTCCGAATAACACGATAGATAATGTAGCAACGTGCATGGCTTCTTTGGTTTTGCTTGACGGCCGGATAAGGCATATAAAGGAATTATGTATTATTCTGTCGAAAAAATTTATGAAAAGACCAATCGCAATCTAAGGGGGCTGCTTCATGAACGAATCGGCAGACCGGCTTTTGGGAGATGTGGATGTTGAAAATTCCTCATTGGAGAAGTGGGGAAAAATGCTGGATATGATTGCCGGGCTATTCGGTTTAGCGTCGGCTTTGGTGGTGCGCGCCCTGCCCGGGGAGACCGAAATCCTTGTCAGCAGCTCCAATACCGCTCATATCTATCGCGCCGGAGACAAAACGCGGCTGGGCACGGGGCTGTACTGCGAGACAGTTATCAACACCCGCCGCATGCTGAACCTTCCCAACGCCTTGAAAAACACTGAACTGTCAAGCACCCCGGATATATCTTTGGGCATGATCTCCTGTTTGGGTTTCCCGATTTTATGGCCGAACGGCGATGTGTTCGGCGCGATATGTGCGCTCGATGATAAGGAACGTACATTCAATGAAGATGAAATCAGTATCCTTGGCCTGACCGCCACAGTAATCGGGGACTCGCTTAGAGCCTTGATCGACCGCGCCCAGCTCAAAAGCGAAATCGAGCTTCAGTCGCAGGCGGCGGCGGCGCTGATGGAATCGGAGGAGCGGTTCCGAAAGATATTTCAGCAGTCTCCCGCGGCGATTATGATCACCAGGGCTTCGGATGGATGCATTTTGGATGTCAACGAAGCCTGCCTGAATCTGTTCGGATACGAAAAAGAAGAAGTCTTAAGTAAGACAGTCACGGAATTCACGGTCTACGGAGACCCGATCGAACGCTTTGATATGATGGACAAAATCGAAAAGCTGGGCGGCCTTCGCAATTACATGACCCGTAAGAAGAACCGGCGGGGGGACGATCTAGAACTGTCGGTCTCAATAGACAGAATCAACATCGGGAACGAGGTCTGCCTGATTTCAACGCTCTATAACAGAACGGAAAAAGCCAGGCTGGAAAAGGACTTAAAAACTTCGAACGAACGGCTGACACTGGCAACCGATTCAGCCGGCATCGGCATCTGGGACTGGGACCTCATGAACGATGTGCTGCAGTGGGATGACAATATGTTCCGGCTCTATCAGGCGGATACCGGGTCTGTCAATTATCAGATATGGCGCAGCCGCGTGCATCCGGATGACAGGGCGCGCTGTGAGCGGGAGCTGGACGGGCCGTTGCGTAGCGGCAAACCTTATTCATCGCAGTTCCGGGTTAAGCTGCCCGGCGGGGAGACTCGGATTCTTCAGGCATACGGGCGCGTGATAAAAGACAGTGCCGGAAAGTCCGTGCGCATGCTGGGCGTCAATCTCGATGTGTCGGAAAAGGTTCAGGTGCAGGCCAAGCTGCAGGCCAGCGAGACCCGGCTGCGGCGCGCGCAGCAGATGGCGCGCGTGGGCAACTGGGAATTCGATCCGCTCAGCAGAGAGTTCTGGGCGTCTGAAGAAGGCCTGAGCATATACGGTATCGGCTATGATCCGCCGTTTTCCGACGCCAAGACGATACAAGGGGCGGTGTTGCCGGAAGACCGCCCGATGATGGACGCGGCGATGCGGCAGGTGCTGAACGGCGGGCCTTATAACGTGCAGTTCCGCATACGGAGAAAGCCCGACGGCGCGGTGCGTGTGCTCCATTCCGTTGCCGAGCTGGGGACACACCCGGAAGACGAACGAGCCGTGGTGAAGGGCGTTGTGCAGGATATCACGGATTTCGTTCATACCGAACAGCGGCTGATTGAAAGCGAGCGCCGCTATAAAGCGCTGTTTGAGGATACGTCAGCCGTACATCTGGTTGTGGACATGCTGACGGGAGATATTGCCGCGGCAAATACGGCGGCTGCCAGATATTATGGATACAGTGCTGAGCAGATAACAAAGACAAACATGACCCAGATAAGTGGGAAACCATTGCCTGCTGCGCTTGAAAATCTTAAAAAGGTCTATTGTCTTGAAAAAAATTATAACGAGTCACATCACAGGTTGTCCAATGGTGACATCAGGGATGTTGCGGTTTTCGGCGGGCCGATCGATCTGGACGGCAGACAATACGTGCATTTTGTCGTCCACGACATTACCGATAGGAAGCTGGCAGAAGATAAGCTGCGCGCCAGCGAAACCCGTTACCGAAACTTGTTCCACAACAATGCAGCGGTACAGATCATCATCGACAGCGATACAGGGGAGGTTTTTGACGCCAACGACGCGGCATGTGCGTACTATGGTCTGACGCTTAACGAAATTCAACAAAAGAAGCTTTGGGACCTGAACCCCTCCGGAGAAGAATTTATCAGATCAAACATGGACAGCGCGCTGGATACCGGAACGCTTCATATCGTCACAAACCACCGCCGGGCAGATGGCGAGATCCGTGATGTGGAAGTGTATAGCGGGCGTGTCGATTTGGACGGCAGGAAGCTGCTGCACGCCATTATTCACGATATTACCGAAAGAAAACAGGCGGAAAAGGCATTGGCGGAAAGCGAGCAGCGCTTCCGGCTGTTCGTTGAAAGCGCGCCGGACGGTGTTTTTGTGGAGGTAAACGGACGGTTTGCGTATGTTAATACCAAAACCGTAAAGATGTTCGGCGCTTCGGAGAAAGATCTGGTGGGCAGCGACGTTCTCTCTGTCTTCGCCGAGGAATACAGGAAGAGCATACGCGGGCGTATGCGGGACCTCAGTGTGCGCAAGGTGCCGGTCCCGCTGCGGGACGAGGCGATCATCCGGCGGGACGGCAGCCGTCTGGACGTGGAGGTGTCCGCCGTGCCGTTCCACTATCAGGAGCACGACGGAGCGCTTGTCTTCATGCGTGACATCTCGGAGCGTAAACAGATGGAACGGGAGAAGGAAACCATGGAGGCTCAGCTCCAGCAGAAACAGAAGCTGGAGGCCATCGGCACGCTGGCCGGCGGCGTAGCGCATGAGATCAACAATCCGGTAACGGGTATCATCAACTATGCCCAGCTGATATCTGAGTCGGCCACGGCGGATGACGAAGTCAGGAATTTTTCCGCGGAGATCATCTATGAAGGCCGGCGTATTGCAGAAATCGTGAGCAGCCTGCTGAAGTTCTCGCGGCAGGAGAAGAAGACTCACAGCCCCGCACAGATCAGCGATATCGTCATGGGGACGCTGTCGCTAACGCGTACGATACTGCGGCACGACCAGATTGCCTTAGAGGTGAACATCCCCGATGGCCTACCCAGCGTCAAGTGCCGCAGCCAGCAGATACAGCAGGTGCTGATGAATCTGATCACCAATGCACGCGATGCGCTGAATGCAAAATACAAGGGTTTCGATGAGAAAAAGAAGATTACTATAAGCAGCGGGATGTTTGAAAGGGAAGGCCGGCGCTGGCTCCGCGTGACGGTGGAAGACAGCGGAGCCGGTATAACCCCGGATGTGATGGAAAAGATATTCAATCCGTTTTTCACGACAAAGCCGCGAGATGAGGGGACAGGCCTTGGGCTTTCCATCAGCCATGGTATTGTGCGCGAACACCATGGAGAGCTGTACTTTGAAACCTCCGTTGGGGAGTTTACACGGGCTATATTGGAACTGCCCATTGATAATGGTTGGAACATCGAATAAAGGCAGGAGGATAACTATGGCGAGAATACTCGTAGTGGACGATGAAAGAAGCATTCGCCTGACGCTGAGCGAATTTCTGAAGCGAGAAGGGTATGAGGCGGAGACAGCAGAAAATGCGGATATGGCTGTCGACATGCTCAAGGAAAAAGAATATGACGTGCTGCTCACGGATATCGTAATGCCGCGCAAATCGGGCATGTCCCTGATAACGGACGTTCATCGTATTCAGCCGTACGCTCAGGTTATATTGATGACGGGTGAACCCACAGTGGAGACCGCTTCCGCGGCGGTAAGGCTGGAGGTCCGCGACTATCTGGCCAAGCCCATATCCCGCGAGGACCTGCTGCGCACCGTCCGGCAGGCCGTGGAGGTGAAGCTGCTGTCCGACGAAAAGCGCCGGCTGGAAGATGACCTCCGCCGCCAGAAGGAAAATCTGGAGATCGAAGTGGCAGAGAGAACCGAGAAGCTGCGCCTTGCTATGCTCAATATCGCTTACGCTACGGGCGCGATGCTGGAGCTGCGTGACCCGTATACCGCCGGGCACCAGCGGCGTGTGGGGGCAATGGCCTGTGAGATCGGCCGCGAGATGGGATTGCCAGACGATACGCTGGAAGGTCTCTACATGACGGGCTGCATTCATGATGTGGGGAAAATCACTATCCCGACGGATATTTTGAGTAAACCGGGCAAGCTGTCCGCGCTGGAATATGCGCTGATCAAGGAGCACCCGCAAAAGGGTTACGAGGTGCTTCGCAACTATGAGATGCCATGGCCTGTCGCTGAGATCGTCTATCAGCACCACGAGCGCCTGAACGGCAGCGGCTACCCGCGAGGCCTCAAAGGCAGCGAGATCGCGCTGGAAACTTGCATCATATCCGTCGCGGATGTGGTGGAAGCGATGATGTCGCACCGGCCCTACCGTGCCGGCCTGGGGCTGGACGCCGCGCTGAACGAGATCACTCAAAACCGGAGCATACTCTATCATCCGGATGCGGTGGACTGCTGCGTTGCGCTGTTTCGTGAGAAAGGGTATCAGCTGGCTGAACTGAATCCGATAGTTTAGCCGCTGACTGTCGCCAAATGCAAAAACCCGCCATTATGGGCGGGTTTTCTTTGTATGAGTTATGCAGCACCGTCCGCTGTAGTTTCCTCTTCTTCCTGAGCGAGAGCCGCCAGATACGCGTTATATTGTGCATAGGCGTTGCCCTGCCAGCCCGGCCATGCCTCGGTAATCGGTATTTCGCCGGGCTTGAGATTGGGGCGCTTGCCCGGTCTGTCTGGCCGGGTCAGCTGCGCCTTGATGGCCGCCGCCGCTGTGTCACTCTTATCGCCCTTGATAATTTCACAAACGGTGCCGGGCCCCAAGTTATAATAGATCCAACGCGCGTCGGGCACCAACATGCGAACACAGCCGTGCGATGCCCGAGTGCCCAACGCTTTGTACGAGGCGTTGGTATAGCTTTTCGCGTTTTTGGAGGTGTAAATCACCGAATGGCAGTAAAAGCTGCGCGTGATCTGACGCCAATACTGCCCGTATACGCCGTAGCTGGCGAACAGTCCGAAACGCACGTATTTATCGCCCATCTCAAAGGTGCCTTTTACCGTCGGGCTGGTACGCGTACCTGTGCTGACTATGATATAGCGCACCTGAACGGTGTATTCGCCATTGACGCTCTTCTGATAAACGGTGGCAAACTGGTGATATTCGTCCACGACCAGCTTGTATTTATCAGCAGGTGGCAGCGGGGGCAGCTTGCTTGCGTTCTCATCGGTATGGATGCCGTTATCGCCCACCAGTTCTTCAAATGTCATCGTGGTGGTGGGAGCCAGCTCGGAGAACGGTAGTTCCTGCTTCGCGATGGGCAGCGGTTCGGGCTGGGGCGCCGGGGTTGGCGGGACAGTCTCTGCCTCCGTGGCCAGCGAAGTTGGAACGACGCCGTATACTGTCAGGGCTGCCAGCAAGACTGCAATTGCAACGCGTAAAAAAGCCCGCTGCAAAAAACGCTTATTATCCACCGCCACCTCCACAAAATACAAAACTGCTTTCAACTTATAATATGGATAATTTTATATGAATTACTTGTTTAAGTCCAAAGAAATTTGGGACGAGTTACGAGATGCCCGCAGCGATGTCTGCGATATACCTGTCCATATGGACAAGGCGCTCCCGGATAAACTGAGCCAGCGTTGTCGTGTCGGGAGCAAACGCGGTGCCCGGCCAAAGCTCGTGATCCCGCAATATCGCGCCGGATCTGTAGACGTCCTGTTCTAGCCGGTCCAGACGTGCCAGTATCGCATCCTCCGACAGCACGCCGTTGCGCAGCTCCGCCCAGCGCTCCGCGATAACTTCACGCACACCACCTGCATTCAGCTCGAGTGCGCGCCCCATCAATGAGCTGTTCCATAGATTGGCATCCGCCAGCCGCATATCCACCCGGCAGCATAAATCCTCGTCTTCCGTGTAATAATTGCCAAACGTGAGGTCAAGGTCCCACGCGCCCATCAGTATGACATAACGGCCGTTACGGTATTTTGCCGCCAGGTTCACATTCTTCTCCACATTATCCTCCGCATACACTGTGTTGATGAATATCCAGTAATCCACGACGTTGGCTTGCTCCGTCATGGTAAATATTCCGTCCGCGAATTCCTCATCGCTGCCCCGGATGGTCAGGCTGTTAAGCGCATCAAGCGGCTGCCATTTAAGATATGTATTGCCTGCATCGTCCGGCTCGCGAAGTTCATATCGGCCGGCAATGGCGGCGTTCGATGCGGCGAGAAAATCGGGAGTGTTGGTATGCACATAACTGATTGAGCGGTACAGATACTCGCAGCGCGCCGGATCAGTGTTTTCTCTCAACCGTATCTGTTTGGCGTCCACCGGCATCATCAGCAGGTATAATCCGGTGTAGGAGCCGTTGACAAAAAGCTCGATAAATCGGCAGTCCGAACCGATGCTGATGCCAAAGCTGTTGCTGTCTGCGCCGATATCGTTCCAAAGAATGGTCGCAAGAGCATTGCGCAGCTTTTCCGGCTCGTTGTATGCGGCATACAGTATCCAGTCGTCGTCGTTGCGGAGACCCAGCAGCGGCAGATGCTGCGGTGAAACAGCCTGCGTCTTGAGCGACAACCGGTATGACTTTTTCGGGTAACCCTGACTGGAACCGCCGCGTATATGGATATGCGCGTTTGATTGGAGCAGATTGCCGCTGGCGTTGTCATACAGCTTCATCAGTGCCGGCGTATCCTCCTGCCCGATTTCAGCATCGGTGCGGATCGACATCAGCGGCAGCGTCGTGACCACCAGTTCGCATTTCTGATACTGGCGGTCGTTATACAGCAAGAAAGGCTGGGAGGCGTTTGTGCTGATGCTATCTGGTGTGAGGGCTGAGTTTAAAAAAATGATATTGAGTTTTTCATGGCCGCCGAGTCGAACCTCCGGGTCATAATCTCCGCCGGTCAGTGAATAATAGTAACATCCGGAGGATTCCTCATACAGCAGAGGCACGCCGTTGAAGTCGATGGAAGCGTCAAACGACGCCGGAATCCTGCTCATAACGATGCTGTTCAATGTGGTTTGTGAAGCCGTCAGATCGGACAAGTGCAGGCTGCTGCTGCCGGCGCGGATAACCGCTGGAGTGAGGAACAGGCCAGCGATCAGAACGGTGGCGACAGTAAGCTGAGCGAAACGATGTTTATTCACGGCTTTGTCCTTTCCAGCAGCCACCAAAATGGTGGGGCAGTCTGTCAGTTTGCGGATGTGTGTGAAGCAACAAAGATTATACACAGCAAAAAACGCCGCGTGTGGAATACGCTAAAAATATAGCCGGAGTACTATATTCCGACAAGCACCCCTAAAAATTGAGGCATTGGCGGGAACGGTGTATGTCACTTCTGTAAATTCACTGGAGATGGTATTGTGAAGACAGACGAAGAACGATTATACTGATAGAAAACATGTGGGAACGCGGGGGGCTTATGGGAAGCTTTATCATCGCAATCAATGGCGGAGACAAAAAAATAGCCTATGAAGATAAAATAATGCTTTGTCAGCTTGCACAGCAGGCGGGTGCGGAAAACGCTGTATGCGCGCTGATGAACGGACGAATCGTGTCGCTGGCGGACGCGCCGGAGCCGGAGGCTACGGTCAGGTTTTTGGCTGCGCGGGACAGCGAGCAGGCTTCCCGCGTGTTCATGCGCGGTGCAACCTTCCTGCTTTATCGGGCCGTGAAGGAGCTTTTTCCGGGCCGCGCGCTGTTGGTGGAACATATGCTTTGCGGAGGCCTGTATTGTGAGCTGGACAATTTGCAGCCCGGCGACGTGGCTGAACTGCAGCATCGGATCGAAGTGCTGATCGCAGATGATGAGGAATTTGTTCTCACCAATATGCATGTGGACGAAGCGAAAAAGATAATGCTGGCCGAAGGGCTCATCAGCAAAGCGGCGCTGTTGGCGTTTCGCCCGTTCGACTATTACCGATTGTACGAATACGGTGGCCTGCACAACTATTTTCATGGTATCATGCCTAAAAGCGCGGGCTATCTCAAGGGAACGCAGGTCCATCCTTATGACGATGGCCTGATACTCACCTATCCAACCCCTTTCATCGAGGCGTGTACGCCTATTATTCGCCAGCCTAAATACGGCGAGGTATTTCGGCAGGCGGAACGCTGGGCCAGTGTGCTGGGTGTGTCGTACGTCGCAGACCTCAACAACCTGTTGCGCCGCGGCGATATAGAAGACTTTATCAATGTCAACGAAGCGCTGCATGAGCGTACGATTGCGGAGATCGCACAGCGCATCGCTTCAAAGCCCCGGGTACGCATCGTACTGGTGGCGGGTCCGTCGTCGTCGGGCAAAACAACATTCGCATCGCGGCTGGCGGTTCACCTCAAGGTGCTGGGACGACGCTGCCAGCCCATATCTGTGGACGACTATTACAAGAACCGCCCCGATATTCCGCGGGACGAAAACGGACAGTTAGACCTCGAAAGTATTCACGCGCTCGATACCGCCAAACTCAGTGAAGACCTTAACCTGCTCCTCTCCGGTGAGGAGGCGCAGATGCCGCGGTTTGACTTTCTGCAAGGCCGGCGGAAAGCGGCGGTTCCGCTGCGCATCCGTGACGACATACTGATCATTGAAGGCATACATGGACTCAACCACGCGCTGACAGATGGTGTGGATGACGCGTATAAGTTCCGTATATTCATATCGCCTCTCACGACGCTCAACATCGACAGTCATAGCGTTGTCGTGCCGGAAGACCTGCGGCTGCTGCGGCGTCTGGTGAGAGACAAGCGCACACGGGGATATTCGTTTGCTCAGACATTTGGCATCTGGGATTCCGTACGGCGCGGCGAGTATAAGTACATACTGCCTTATCAGGAAAATGCGGACATGATGTTCAATTCTACGCTGCTGTATGAGCCGCTGGTGCTTAAAAAACATGCTTACAGCGAGCTGCGCGCGTTCACACCTCAAATGGAGCATTATCCGCAGGCGCTGGCACTGCTGAAATTTTTGAATTATTTTATGAGCATAGACGATGAAAGCCTGGTGCCGCGGGGGAGCATACTGCGCGAATTCATCGGGCGCTGATTTTGATTATTTTGACATTGTTCTTTCTTCATAATTACGTCTTCAATAGTGAAAAATAAATGCAAAAGGAGGCGGATTAAATGAAGAGACTGTTGATTGTAACAATCTTAGTGGTCCTGCTGGCCGTTATGATGTTAGGCTGCACAAGAAACAATACGCCGGGCAATACAGTGGGTCCCACAGCGACGTTGTTTCCGGCAACACCAACGGGTGTCGTTCCTGGTGTCACAAACTCGCCAGGCGCCATCGTTTCGCCGGTTGTGACTGTATCTCCGAGCGTAACGGTTTCACCGGGTGCTGGAGTATCACCAGGAGCCGGTGTTACTGTCAGCCCGGGCGCAAACCTGCCGACAACATCACCGGCTGCCAGCAAATAGCTGAGGCAGCAAAAAAGAGGAGCATAAAGCTTTCAAAAGGGCCCCGAAGCCATATATGGCGCGGGGTCTTTTTCTGAGCAAGTTATCTCATTTTACAAGTCCTTCTTATTGCCGCCGCCGCAATAATAATCTATAATAACTTTATTAATGATAAAAGACGGTATCAAGATAAAGGAGCCTTAATGTATGTTTCAGATTATAAGCGCGGATGAAGCCGCGGCATTATTGCGTGACGGCGATACCATCTGCATCAATTCATTTCTGACGCTGGGCAATCCGGAAGCGCTTCATGAAGCGATTTTCAGGCGCTTCAAGGAAACTGGCCATCCCAAAGATTTAACCATTTTTTGCGCCTCAGGATTTGGCGGTTGGGACGAACACAGATACGCGGACCCGTATATCGCGGCAGGCGCTGTGAAATGTGTGGTTGCGGGGCATTTCGGGAGCATGCCGGCGGTGGTGCGGATGGCGCACAGTGGCGAGATAGAAGCTTACAACATGCCCCTTGGTGTGCTGTCGCATACGCTGCGCGCGGCGGCGTCGCGGAAGGATGGATACTTAAGCGAGGTGGGTCTCGGGCTGTTTGTGGACCCGCGCGTGGACGGGCCAGGCCTCAACGCGCGCTCGACGCAAAAGCTCGTCTCCGTCGTGGAGCTGGAAGGAAAGGAATATCTGTATTACAAGACGCCGAAGATAAACGTAGCGCTGATGCGGGGCACCACGGTAGACCCGAACGGTAACATCACATTTGAAAAGGAATGCGTCTCCATAGATGCTTTGGCGACCGCGCAGGCCACCAAAGCTAACGGCGGCATCGTGATCATGCAGGTAGAGCGCGTAAGCCACGAGTTTTCGCGCCCCCGCAACGTCATCGTGCCGGGCGTGCTGGTGGACGCCGTGGTGGTGTGTCCCGAACAGAAGCAGTTTCTGGACGAAATATACAATCCGACGTTATCGGGCGATATACACGTGCCGCCCAGCCATATGAACTACTGGATGGGGCGCATGAAGCTATCCGGAAAGCGCGGTCGTCATGAAGACACGCAGGTTTCGCACGAAGTGATCGGCGAACGCGCCGCTCAGGAACTGCATGCGAACAGCGTCGTCAACATCGGAATTGGCATACCGGAGATGGTGGGGCGCTATGCGTCCAAAAGCGGAATACTCGAGAAGATTTCACTCACTGTGGAATCGGGAGGTATCGGCGGGTTGCCTGCGCCCGGTATCGCGTTCGGGGCAACCATCGGTGCGGATATCATTACAGATATGGCGCAGCAGTTTGACTTCTATGACGGCGGCGGCATTCGGACGTGCTTTATGGGTGGCTATGAGGTGGACAGGTTCGGCAATGTGAACGCACATGTGATGGGCGGACGCTTTGCGGGCATAGGCGGTTTTGCCAACATCACTACGGCCACGCAGAGCGTTGTGTTCTGCATGACCTTTACCGCCATCGGCCTTGAGGTGAAGTGCGGGGAAGATGGCGTATGCATTGTCCATGAGGGTAAAAAGCCCAAATTCAAGCCGGAGATCGAGGCGATCAGCTTTTCAGCGAAGCATGCGCGCATGCGTGGCCAGAACGTGCTGTATGTCACCGAGCGCTGCGTGTTCGCTTTAGGAGAGGAAGGATTGGAACTGGCTGAGGTGTACGATGGTATCGACATACAAAAGGATATACTGGACCAGCTGGATTTCACTCCCAAAATAAGGCCGGGCGTCATCAAATAACAGAGCCTTCATTTTTCAAAGCTGCTTTCGAGCAGCTTTTTGGTTTCGCGCGAATTTTACAAAAACAGATAGATTTTAACAAAACACTGTGGTATGATTTAACTGTCAGTATTTCGCTTGTGTATTGGCGGTCATGTCAGAATATAAAGCCCTGAAAACATGAAAATGCCGGCGCGGAGATGCGTATAAATAAGTGGAAATGTTATGAAAAAGCCTGTTTATTAATATCCGTCTGTTTGTTCTGCGGCTTAAACGCCGGGTTCCAGACAGCATTAATTAAGGAGGGCTCCCAATGTTTTGTCGTAAATGCGGAAACCAGATACCTGATGGTGAAAAATTCTGCAACCAATGCGGAACGCCTGTCGCCTCTGAGAATGTTATCCCGCCCCCCGGCCAGTCAGGTGATATGCCGGTACCGTCTTCCGGTGCAGAGCAGAGCGGCATGTATGCGCCGCCGACGCTGTATTACACAGATGATAACAGGCACAGGGCAAATAAGCCGAAACAGAGCAGTGGGAAGCTGCGGACGATACTGATCATCGCCGGCAGCGTGCTGGTGGTGGCGGCCGCTGTGCTGATACCCTTATTGATCGAAAAGGCGCGTTCCGAACGCTATGAAGCGGCGTTCGCGATGATGGACAGTGGGGCCTTTGATGAAGCCAAAGCGGAATTCATTGAACTGGGGGAATACCGGGAATCATCCGACATGGCTGAGGAATGCCAGAATACGATGGATTACAACGCTGCTATGGCGCTGAAGGACGCGGGCGATTTCGAGAAAGCCCGGGATGCGTTCAAATCGCTGGGCAGCTTCGAGGATGCAACTGAACTGTCAACTGAATGCCAGAACACACTGGATTATAACGCTGCTGTGACGCTGATGGACGCGGGCAGCAACGAAGAAGCGCGGGATGCGTTTACCACACTGGGCAGCTTTTTGGATTCGGCAGACCTGGCTACGGAGTGCCAGAATCGTATAGACTATGACGCGGCGACAGCGCTGATGAATTCGGAGAATTACGAAGCGGCGCTGACGGCATTTACTGCGCTTGGGTACTACTCGGATGCATCGGACCTGGCTTTGCAGTGCCAGCACAATATCGACTATATTGCGGCGGACGTGGCGTTCAATGAAGGCAATTTCTATACCGCGTTTTTGGGGTTCTCCAGCCTTGTCGATTTCAAGGACTCGGCGGACCGCTGTCTCGCCTGCGTACAGAATCCGCCGAAAAACGGGGAGCAGTATCACAACCCGGATTTCGGCAAGAATGTTTCCGTCACCTTTAAGGTAGGGGACCAGTCACGCTCAGTCTTCCTGAAGATCTATTCTGAGGACAATAAGCTGGTGTCCACCATATTTGTCGCCAAAAACAGCAAGGCCAAAGTCAAACTGCCCAAAGGGAAGTACCGCTTCAAGGCCGCCTACGGCACAGACTGGTTCGGTGATAAGGAGCTTTTCGGCGATGATGCCGTTTATGAACTGCTGATATTTGAAGACGGTGAGCTGACATCCTTGTCAACCAAATATATCTATACGATATCGCTGCTGTTACAGGAGGGTGAAGGCAACATCAACAGCCTGCCCGAAACGCTGGACAGCTTCTAACGACATTTTAGCTTATATACTGTTACACAGAGCGCCGCAGAGGTTTTCCATTGCGGCGCTTTGATTATTGTCTTATAGTTGTGTATAATGTCAAAGATATTTATATAACCGCGTTAATCGGAGGTTTTCATGAAAACAAAGAAAAGTTCGAGAGTATTCGGCATTGTGCTCGCCGTTATTATGGCTTTGCTGATGATGCTATTCTTTTTGCTTCCATACATTGCAAATCAGTGACGCGCAGCAGGGTGTCAGCTGCGGGAGACGGTAGGATTGATCGGGTATGAGCTTATCGGACGTTATATTTACCATAATCTATATCGCGGCCTTTGGCTCTGCCGCCGTAATGGCGGTGCTCCGTTTCGCTCGGGGCTGCGGTGATGGCGCGAGGACACCGGTCAAGCTGGGGATCAAAACGGTGCTGATCATCATGTCGGTGGCGGCAGCATCACGCATTGTGCTGCTGGTGCTGTGCTTCGGTGCAACGCATGCGTCCGGCTTCGGCAGCCCACTTACGGAAACGTGGAGCCGTTGGGACGCGCTGCAGTATCTACGCATCGCCACGCAAGGGTATTTCGACGTGCAGGACGGCTGGATACGCATTGTGTTTTTCCCGCTGTATCCTGCTGCGATATGGATGTTAAAGTTCATTTCTTCCAGCGAACATGTTGCAGCGCTCGCGGTGTCCTGGCTGAGTTTGGGTGGAGCCTGCGTCTTTCTGTATAAGCTGACGCTGCTGGACGCGGACAGTCGCACGGCGCGCCGGGCAGTCAAGTACCTGCTGCTGTTTCCCGTTACGGTGTTTCTGGGCGCGCCATTCTCCGAATCCCTGTTCCTGCTGTTGTCCTTTGCCTGCCTTTATTACGCCCGCATTGGACGTTTCACAGCGGCCTGTGCATTGGCCGGTCTCGCCGCGCTCACGCGCAGTACGGGCGTGCTGCTCGCCATACCAGTAGCACTGGAGATGCTCAGCGCGTACAGCCTGACGCCGCCGCTGTGGCGGCAAAGCGCGGGGGAGAAGCTGAAACGTCTGGCTGTGCACGCGCCCGTAATGCTGTTGATACCGTTGGGGACGGCAGCTTATCTGTTGATGAACCACGCGTTGACGGGCGACGCGTTTCTGTTCCTTAAAATGCAGAGCGATAAGTGGAGTCAGAGCTTCGGCAGCTATGCAAACTCGCTGGGTGTCACCTTCGGCGAGCTGACGGGTGGCAGCTGGGAGCTTAAAGACAAGCTGCTGCTGTGGGGCAGCCAGTTCGCCGTGTTGCTATTAGGAGGTATTACGTTGCCGGTAATGGCGAAAAAGCTGCGCGTATCGTACAGCTCCTACGCTATCGTGTACCTGTTCGTAATATTCGCGCCCACTTGGCTGCTGTCCGGTTTCCGGTATTATATGGGGCTCGCGGTGTTGTATCCGGCGCTGGCGCTGCTGACCCGCCGCCGCTGGGCGGATATTGCGCTGACGGTACTGTTTGCGCTGCTGACGCCGGTTTATGCCTATGCCTTTTCAATGGGATGGCTGGTTTTTTGACCAAACAAAAGAGACTTTACAGCCTCTTTAATGAAAATCATTTTCGGTGCTGCATCACGGCCAATAAACCTGTTCCACGGATACCACCTAACCGTTTTTGGTCCCGATCCAATAGAAGAAGTTATTCAGCACAAAATCGTGGCCCAGCTCATACAGTTTGTACAGATCGACCAGCGAGCCCTTTAGCGGATGATCTGCCTCCAGCATGTCGCCGGTGTCAGGATCGAACATCAGTGTTATGGGTATAACGTCCAGATCGATGGTGCGCAGCTGGTTGCTGGTATTCTTTTCAATGAATTCGCTGTCCGCGTAGCCGTCCACCTCGGCTTCGGCGTCCATAACTTTCGTGCGCCATCACCATTTCACCGCATCGGCGCCCTGAAGCAATTAAAATAGTCGAGTCTGCCAGGCCGCGGGCCGGGTCGTATGAAACCATATGTGCATAGCTGGAATACGGACGGGCCTTCGGGCTGAGCAGAGGAGGTTCCTACGGGCGTAGGCTAAGGTGTTGCGGCCAAGGTGGGCTGCTCGGATACAGTTCCGGTAGGTGTCTCATCGGGTGATAGGTCCGGCGGCTGTTCGGTCATGGTTGTTTCATCTGTGCCCCACTTGCCGGTGCCTTTGTCCGGCAGATTTGCCGACGTTTCGCAGCCGATCAGTACGGCCAGCATAATCAGACAGATTATCAGGAATATCGTTTTTCTCATGACAGCCTCCCGATAGCTATACAGTAAATAATTTTATGCGTGTTTATATGCCGATTGTATACCTCGCATATGAATGAATCAATATGGGGGGATGCTTATTTTACTAACTTGTGCATGGGTCAGATCATTTTTTGTAACCATGCGGCGGCACGGGCTTCCTCACCCTCGCTCAGCGGACCTTCGGATTCATCCACAAAAAAACCTTCCGGCGGTGTGGCTATAACCGCGCCCTTTTTTTTCAGTTCCTTTTCGATATCCGGGGCGGCATAACCGAACTTTTTCATCATCAGCCTGAGCGCTCCGGACTTCACCTTATCAGTCGAAATGCGCGAATCGAACGCCGCAGCGCGTTTGCCTGACAGAGCGCCAACAGGCAATGACCTGAGCCACTCTGTTATTGCGGGCGTGGGCCTGAAACCACGCGTGGGGGACCCGACAAGCAGCCGGTCACAGTCCGCAAGTGCCAAACCGGATGCATCCGTAGCACGCACAGCTTTTATATCTGGTGAGGAAGCCATTGCCTCGGCCAGTTTCTGCGTGTTGCCGAACACCGAATCATAGACGATTAACGTTTTCATCGCAACCTCCCGTGTGTTTTTCTTTCATAATACCAGACTATTTATATAATTTCACGTAAAGTATGTGCAGAATGTTTATTATCTGGGAATAATCAGCAAATGGGGAGGTTTGTTTAGTGTTTTATTTACGAACAATTTGCTGATATTTGTTCTGTGATATGATAAACTGAATCCAATGCATCCGGTATCGCGTCAAAGGAGAAAAACATGACAAGCGGACAAAATTTCTGGGATCTAAGCGTCTGGAATCTGATGATCGAACTGACAATACTGCTGGTAGGTATGCTGACGGCTAACATGCTCCGGCGGCTGATCAAGCCTCTTCGGCAATCGCTCATTCCCAGCGCTGTCCTGGGAGGGTTCATCATCCTTTTTGGCAATCTTGCTTATGAAGGTATATTTGGCTATTCGTTGTTCAACACTGTCACGATGGAGACGCTGACATACCACGGGTTGGGCTTAGGGTTTGTAGCGGTCGCGCTCAAAGTATCCGACAAGAAGCATAGTAAAAACGCCCGCCGGGATATATTCAATTCCGGTCTTACCACCGTGTCGTCTTATTTGCTGCAGGGATTGCTGGGTCTTGCCATCACGATCGGGCTCTTCTACGCGATGGGCAGCTGGGCTTCATCCGGACTGCTGCTGCCGATGGGTTACGGCCAGGGGCCGGGACAGGCGTATAATTGGGGCCACATTTACGCGATGGCAACGGAGTATCCGCCATTTCAGAATGGCACCAGCTTTGGACTTACCATCGCCGCGATGGGCTTTGTGTCCGCCGGATTGGGCGGTGTGATATACCTAAATATCATGAAGCGCAAGGGCCGTGTCAAGCCTGGTATCGTGGACGCAGCCGAGATGGAGGACCTGACAGCGCACGATATTACAAAGAAGGGCGAGATACCCATGTCTGAATCGCTGGACAAGCTGACGGTACAGATTGGCCTCGTATTCTTTACCTATATGGCCGCTTATGTGTTGATGTGGCTGATATCCCTAGGGCTGGACAGCACCGGCAACAAGTTCCTTATCGGTACCGTCAAACCGTTGATATGGGGTTTTAACTTCCTGATCGGTACAGTACTGGCAATTTTATTCAAGCGGGTGCTTGGACGGTTGCAGGAGCATGGCGTCATCAAACGGCAGTATATCAACAATTTCATGCTGTCGCGCATCTCCGGCGTGATGTTTGATATCATGGTAGTGGCGTCCATCGCTGCGATTGACCTGTCCGCTTTCACACATAGAGAATTCGTAATACCGCTGATTGTTGTCTGTCTGGCAGGCGCTGTCGCGACATTCCTTCAGGTGCGGTTTATCGCTAAAAGGCTGTTCCCTGCATATGAGGATGAGGCCTTCCTTTCGATGTACGGCATGCTGACGGGTACTGCCAGCACCGGCGTGATACTTGTAAGAGAGATTGACCCAACGTTTGAAACGCCTGCGGCCAACAACCTGATCTACCAGCAGCTATGGGCGATCGTGTTCGGTTTCCCAATGCTGTTGCTGCTGGGTTTTGCGCCGATTAGCTTGGGCAATACATGGCTGACTCTGGCTGCGCTCGTGGTGCTGTTCACCATTATCAATCTGATACTGTTCCGCCGACAGATATTCGGCAGGCGCAAGGCCGTGAAAGGATGATTTATTCCCAATGGCTTAGAAGGCAGGTGCGCATAATGAGAAAAGTGTATATGCTAAAGCATTCAAGGCCAATGGGAGAGGATGCTTGGTCAACTGAGCTCATTGGGTTTTATTCTCCAATTAGTAAAGCTGAAGAAACCATAGAAAAATTTAAAAATATAACCGGTTTCCATGATTATCCTGATGATTTTGTTATTGAAGAGTGGGATGTTGATATTGACGATTTCAATGATATCGCTGGAGATTATACAGGTTCGGTTTTCTATTTAGCGCATGAGTATTATGATGGGACGGAGTTTGATTACATAACAGATCTCGGAGTTTATTCAAGCTTTAAAAAGGCTAAAAGAGCCAAAGCGAAGTACAAAATGATAAGTAAATTTATTGCGTACCCAGATGGCTTTAGTATTGATGAATATGAGATAAATAAGGAGCACTGGACAGAAGGGTTTTACACATATTGACACCAAACAGCCCCTTCCGGTTATAACGGATGAGGCTGTTTTTATTGTCCGGTTTGAAAAACGGGAGAGAGCTAATCGTCTAGCGCCACCAGCACGTTTGTCGCTTCATCGACGGTCGCTTTAAAGAACACGTGCCGTCCCCTGTTGGACTCACGTATAAAGTCAGCGAGGCTCTTGCTCGTGAACCCGGAGAAATCCCCGACGATGGCAATCCGCATACCGTAGTTGACGCATTTTTGCAGTATATCCCCGGCCAGGCGCGTTTTCAGGTCAAAGAATTCCGGCGTGAGCAGCTCCATAGGCACGACCACTCCGGCAGCGCCGTTATAACCCGCCGTGGCGATCAAATCCAGCGCATCAGCCATCGACACGATCATACCCTGCTCCAGTACGGCGATGCTTACATCGTTATGTTTCAAATAGTTAATCTTCATCCGAACCTCCAAGCGTCTCTATGCACTCCAGCATCTGTATCACAAAGCGCACATTGCCCCACAGCATCACGCGCAGTTGGTGGCCGCCCTCGTATTGCCGCACGTTAAGGGAGGTTCGGTTCAGCAGCGGATCCTGGGTGTTCATCACGGCCAGCAGCATGGAAGAAATTCTGTCCGCCTCATTCCTGTCCCGCGCATTGATATCCGCTACAGCGGAGACGGTCAGCGTTTCCGGACTGCTTGTATTCCCACTGCCTGAATTCACGTCGGGGCTATGATTTTCCACGAAAAGACTCAGGTCGTGCCCGGTCACGCGATATTGCTTGCCCACTTTTGCCGCCCGAAGCTTGCCTTCAGTAATGTAGCGGCGTACCGTCTTGGGATGAATGCCCAGCATCTGGGCAATGCTCTCTACAGAATAGAACTTATCGCTCATTTTATCACCTCAGTATCAATAACAACATACCATAAAGGGATGCAGAATGCAATAAAATGTTTTGATAGGGCATAATAAGGAACAATTAGAACATTGGGCATGCAACAATATCATATAAACGCTATAGGAATAGGCTAAAATATTTCTATAAATCAAAATATCCTTCAAGAAATAAGCTGTACCTCCGCGTTATACTATGGGCATCAAAGTGAAAAAGGAGAATTTGTGATGGCCAGACAAAGCTTCAATTCAACGGCATATCAGAATCTGGACGATTTAATTTACGCTCAGGCAATATATCCGGTGACGCTGAAAAACGGCATGGTGATTGGCGGGGGGACGCTTTATCCCGAGGTCAATTTCACGCTGCCCACGATGATGATCGAGCAGAACACGATGCCGGAAGTGCTGCGGCATTACAGGGAAATATTGAACGGCATATGCGAACGCGCGCGCGACCTGCACGTTCCCGGCTTCGTGGCGGAGATCGAGACGCTGCCGCCGATGACGTTCAACCCACAGTGGGGCATCGAGGTGTGCTCGGCGGTGGTGGAAACGATCAAGGAGCACGCGGACAAGTATGGCATCAAGGGCGCGGTGCGCATCACGCCCAACGACATCCGCGAAGGCAGCGACCTTGTCCACATGTGGCGAGGACGTCACTGGGACAACATGCTGGAGACGTTTGAAGGCTGCGCCAAAGCGGGGGCGGACCTGCTGGCCATCGAATCGGTGGGCGGCAAGGAGGTGCATGACGAGGCGATCATGTACTGCGACATTGCCAAGTCGGTGTTCGCGCTGTCGGTGCTGGGCTGCACGGACATGGAGAAGCTATGGACAGAAATCGTGGGCATTGCGGACAAAACGGGCACGGTGGCCTCTGGCGACACGGCGTGTGGCTTTGCTAATACCGCGATGGTGCTGGCGGACAGGAACTACATCCCCAAGGTGTTCTCCGCCGTGGTGCGCGTGATGACGGCGGTGCGCAGCCTCGTCGCTATCGAGTGCGGCGCGAAGGGTCCGCACAAGGACTGCGGCTACGAAGGTGTCTATGTGAAGGCCATCACCGGCACGCCGATAACGACGGAAGGCCGTACCAGCGCGTGCGCGCACTTAAGCCCGGTGGGCAACATCGCGGCCTGCCTGGCGGACCTGTGGAGCAACGAATCGATACAGAACATCAAGCTGCTGGGCGGCATGGCGCCCACGGTGAGCTTTGAACAGCTGGCCTACGACTGCCGCCTGATGAACGAGGCGTCCAAGCGCGGCAAGGATACGGCGCTGCTGATGCGCGACCTGCTGGCGGATTCGGACAGCGCTCTCGACCCGCAGGCCTACGTGCTGCGCCCCGACGTGGTGCTGGATATATCCAAGGAGCTGGTCAAGGAAGACACGCATTACGCACGCATCAAAAAGGCTGCGGCGCTCACGGTGGATGCGTTGGACAAGGCGCATAAGGGCGGCAAGCTGCAGTTGGACGACAAGGAATTGATGTGGCTGGAGCGACTGGCTGAAGATGTGGATGCGCTGCCTGCCGACGCGCAGACGCTGGCGGCGGACATGATACCGCAGTGCGAGAAGCTGGACCCGGCCAAATATGATATGAAATGACGAGAATGAACAACAACATGTCCCGGGTATCGCTGATATCCGGCGCTGTGCAGACGGGGCGGGCCGACTATGTGGCCGCCCTGGTTTCGCAGGCGCTGGAGGTCGGCGTGCCTGCCGAGCAAATATTATATGACGGTCTGCTGGAAGGCATGCGGCGTCTGGGCGTCAAATTCCGTAAGAACGAGGTGTATGTGCCCGAAGTGCTGGTGGCCGCCCGTGCTCTCAACCGCGGCATGTCGCTGCTACGCTCCGGTCTGGTCGGCGAGGGCGTCGAGCCCATCGGCAAGGTGGTGCTGGCAACGGTGAAGGGCGATATGCACGACGTGGGCAAGAACCTGGTGCGCATGATGATGGAGGGCAGCGGCTTGGAAGTGGTGGACCTCGGCGTCAACAGGACGGCGACAGATATCGTGGAAGCGGTACGGACGCACCGGCCACAGATCGTCGCATTGTCTGCGCTGCTCACCGCCACGATGGACCAGCAGCGCGTGGTGATCGAGGCGCTGATTGACGCCGGCCTGCGCGATTCCGTGAAGGTGCTGGTAGGCGGCGCGCCCGTTACACAGGCGTTCTGCGATCTGATCGGGGCGGATGGCTACACCCCCGACGCAGCCAGCGCCGCTGAACTCGCGAAATCGCTGTTGGCGAGGGGCAGTTCTGGGCGCATATCTGTTACCCATACTGAAAAATGTGATATACTGCTGGAAAACGCGCGTGGGGGATGACATGATCGAGCTGGACGTGATATCGGGTTTTCTGGGAGCGGGCAAGACGACGCTGGCCAACATACTGCTGTCGTATTACATCAAAGAAGGTGAACGGGCTGTCTATATCGTCAACGAGTTCGGCGAGACGGATACCGACGCGGAGCTGATGCGCAGCGAGGGGTTCAGTGCGGTAACGTTATCCAATGGCTGCATCTGCTGCACGCTGCGTATCGAATTGACGCAGGCGCTGCACGATATTATCAAAAAGCTCTCGCCGGACCGGATCGTATTCGAGACGTCCGGTATATTCATTTACGACCGCTTTGAAGATGTGCTGAAAGACGAATTCATCCGTAACCATTGCCGCATCCGCCGCACGGTGGCAGTGGCAGATAGCCTGAACATACAGAAGCGCGCCCTGCTGGCCGGCAGCTTTATTGAGAACCAGCTGAAGAATTCTTCCGTTATCGTGGTGAGCAAGCTGGAGCGGTTTACGGGAGACCTGAGCGAGCTGATCTGCGACCTCAAAACCGTCGCGCCGCAGGCCGCGGTGGTTGCGCGCCGGTGGGATGAAGAAGGCTTTATTGGCGATTTGCTGAGCGCTGACAGCGACGGGGAACTCGTATGGGTGAGCGGCCACGGCCACGCACATTTCGACGTGGTGACAATGAAGCCGGAAGCGGAGTTCACAGCAGAAAGCTATGAGCGTTTCATAGAGCGTGTACAGTCCGGAAAGCTGGGGGAGTTTCTGCGCATTAAAGGAGTTGTCGTCGTGGATGGGCAGCTACGGCGGCTGAACATGGCGATGGACGACGTGGTGCTACAGCCTGCCCGGCTGCATGAGGAGCCTCGGCTTACTTTCATCGGCCGCGGTTTTAACAAAGCGTCGGTCCGGCGTCTGCTGGAAGGATGAACGACCTCCGGCAGCACACTTATCAGAAAAAGAGCCTGTATTGCTTTGGCAATTAGGCATTTTTTATTAAGGTGTTTGTTTCGGAATAATTCATACAAAGGTGATATGAAAAATTTATAGAATATAATAAAAAGGTATTGACAGAATAGCTATGCAGGCATATTATAAAGCATATAAAACATATATGAAATATAATGTCTAGGAGGCGACAAAATGGCAAAGGTATATAAGAGTCTGACGGATCTGATCGGCAAGACGCCGCTGCTTGAGCTGACCAACTACGAGAAAAAGCACGATCTGAAGGCGAAGGTTATCGCCAAGCTGGAATACTACAACCCGGCCGGCAGCGTGAAGGACAGAATTGCCAAGGCGATGATTGAGGACGCGGAGCAAAAGGGTCTGCTGAAACCGGGCAGCGTCATCATCGAGCCGACGAGCGGCAACACCGGTATCGGCCTCGCTTCTGTGGCTGCTGCAAGAGGTTACCGTATCGTACTGACGATGCCCGAGACGATGAGCGTGGAGCGCCGCAATCTGCTCAAGGCCTACGGCGCGGAGTTGGTGCTCACCGAGGGCGCGAAGGGCATGAAGGGCGCTATCGCCAAGGCGGAAGAATTGGCACAGGAAATACCGAACGGATTCATTCCCGGCCAGTTCGATAACCCGGCCAACCCGGCGATTCACAAATCGACGACGGGCCCCGAAATCTGGGAAGACACGGACGGACAGGTGGACATATTCGTATCCGGCGCGGGCACGGGCGGCACGGTGACGGGAGTGGGTGAATACTTAAAGTCCAAGAACCCTGACGTCAAGATCGTGGTGGTAGAACCGGCGGATTCTCCGGTGTTGTCCGAGGGGCGTCCGGGGCCGCACAAGATACAGGGCATCGGGCCGGGCTTCGTTCCCGCCGTGCTCAACACCAAGATATACGACGAGATCATCACCGTCAAGAATGAGGATGCGTTTGTGGTAGGCCGTGAGATCGCCAAAACGGAAGGCCTGCTGATCGGCATATCGTCCGGCGCGGCGGCATGGGCGGCCACGGAGCTCGCCAAACGCCCCGAGAACGCAGGAAAGAACATCGTTGTGGTGCTGCCTGACACTGGCGAACGTTATCTCTCCACTGCATTGTTTTCCGAATCCTAATATATATTGTCACATCTTCCGGGCCGGTGCGGAGCCTGCCTCCGCCCGGCCTTAAAGAAAATTGACGCCTAAGTATAAAGACGGTTTATTCAGCCCATAGAGCGGTTTAATTGAATTGCTGCGATGTCTGCTACCATGAAACGGCTGCGCGAAACAGCCGTTAAATTTTGCAGTAAAAACATATAAAAAATATAGGAGAAGTAATATATACGATGCCTGATAACACTGTCGGCAACAACTTCAAAGAAGCAGCGGTTCAAACAGTTTCGGATCACGGTATCATCTTCATTGAGAACTTAAGCAAACGGTTTACAGGCGGCGCAGGCGAGGTGCAGGCGCTGAAGGATATCACCCTGGATATCAGGGCAGGAGAGGTTTTCGGCATCATCGGCATGAGCGGTGCGGGCAAGAGTACGCTGGTGCGGTGCATCAACCTTTTGGAGAAGCCAACGAACGGTAATGTGTATATAGACGGGCAGAATCTGGGGGCGATGACAAAGCCGCAGCTCAATCATGCGAGAAAGTCCATAGGCATGATATTCCAACTGTTCAACCTGCTGATGCAGCGCACGGCGTTGGCAACGTATGCTTTCCGCTGGAGATTTCCGGCGTGGACAAGCACACGGCCCAGCGGCGGGGGCGTGAGCTGCTCGCCATGGTGGGGTTGGCGGACAAGGAGAATGCCTATCCGTCACAGCTGTCCGGCGGCCAGCGGCAGCGTGTAGCTATTGCGCGGGCATTGGCCACCAACCCTAAGGTGCTGCTGTGTGACGAAGCCACCAGTGCACTGGACCCCGCCACCACACGCGAGATACTGACGCTGCTCAAGGACATCAACAGGCGTCTCGGCATCACCATCGTGGTGATCACGCACGAGATGAGCGTTATCGAGCAGATATGCCAGCGCGTCGCCATCATCGATGACAGCCGCATCGTGGAATCAGGCGCGGTGAAAGAGATATTCTCCCGTCCCAAATCGGCTGCAGCCCGCCGCCTCGTCTACGCTGAAGACAGGCAGCTTGAGCCCGTGGCCGGCGAACGATGTTGCCGCATCGTGTTTGACGGCAGCTCGTCGTATGAGCCTGTGGTGGCGGGCATGGTGCTGGAGTTCGGACAGGCTGTCAACATCATGTTTGCGGATACGCGCGACATCGACGGGAAAGCCTTCGGGCATATGGTGCTGCAGCTGCCGGACCGCAGCGCGGTCGCGGACGGGATGATCAAATACCTGCGCGCCAAGGGGCTGACAGTGGAGGAGGTGGACGGCTATGTTCAGTGAAGCGGTCTGGAATATGATCGGCAAAGGCATACTCGAAACGCTGTACATGACGCTGGCATCCACCGTGTTGGCTTACGTGCTGGGGCTG
>JAEWWC010000239.1 GCA_023396555.1 Bacillota bacterium | reverse complement strand
GCGCCGACCACCTTGAACCAGCCGCTCGGTTCACGGCGCTTTTGGGGCACTTCAATACATTTCGCTCCCGATAGATATTGTCCAGTGATGGACTTCTCATCTGCGGATATCTCCTCGGGAGTTCCGGCAGAAACCACTTCCCCGCCGTGAACGCCTGCGCCCGGCCCCATGTCAATCACGTAATCCGCGCTGCGTATAGTTTCATCGTCGTGCTCCACCACGATCAGAGTGTTGCCCAGTGACTGCAGCTCCTTGAGCGTGGCCAGCAGCTTGCCGTTGTCGCGCTGGTGCAGGCCGATGCTCGGTTCGTCCAGTATGTACAGCACGCCCGTGAGGCCGGAGCCGATCTGCGTCGCCAGACGGATGCGCTGCGCTTCGCCACCTGAGAGCGTGCCCGCGCTGCGTGACAGCGTGAGATACGACAGCCCCACATTAGTGAGAAAGTTCAGCCGTGCCCGCAGTTCCTTGAGCACGCGGTCGGCGATTATGCGCTGCTTTTCCGTAAGTGATAAATCGTCAAAGAAACGAAGTGTCGCGTCAATAGGCATGTCGGACACCTCGGCGATGTTCCGTCCGCCGATCTTCACCGCCAGCGTTTCCGGTTTGAAGCGGGTGCCGCCGCACACCGGGCAAAGCAGCGTCGCCATATACTTCTCGATCTCCGCCTTCATCATCTCGGAGTCCGTCTGCATGTACCGGCGCTCCAGATTGGGTATAATGCCCTCAAAGCGGTTCAGGAACGTCCCCTGCCCGTATTCGGAGGAATAGTCCACCTCGAAGCGTTCGTCCGCCGTGCCGTACAGTATCTTCTTCTGTACGGCTGCCGGCAGTTCGCCGAACGGCATATTCATGTCGAAGCCGTAATGCCGCGCCATGCCCTTAAAATACTGAGCGCCCCAGCTGTCCAGCGAGCCGGAGTTCCAGCCGGACACGCGCACCGCGCCCTCGGCCAGCGATTTGGTCTTGTCGGGTATGATCAGGTCCTCGTCCACCTTCATGATGGTGCCGAGACCGTGACAGTGCGGGCAGGCGCCGTACGGCGCGTTGAACGAGAACATGCGCGGCGATATCTCGTCGATACTGATGCCGCAGTCGATGCACGCATAGTTCTGCGAGTAGCGCTGCTCCGAGTTGTCAGCCATGTCCACCAGCTTCACCACGCCGTCTCCCAAGCCAAGACCGGTTTCCACCGAATCGTGCAGACGCGCTTCCGAATCGGCAGACAGCACCACACGGTCGATCACCACGTCGATGGTGTGCTTCTTGTTCTTCTCCAGGTTGATCTCCTCGTCCAGCGTGTAGGTGATGCCGTCCACGATGACGCGCGTGTAGCCCGACTTCGCGAGGTCATCAAACACCTTTACGTGCTCGCCCTTGCGGCCCTTGATGACGGGCGCGACGATCATCAGCTTGGACCCTTCCGGACGCTGCATGATGTCGTCCACGATCTGGTCCACCGTCTGCCGCTCGATTTTCTTGCCGCACTGCGTACAGTAAACCTCACCGGCACGCGCAAACAATAGGCGGAGGTAGTCATGTATCTCCGTCACCGTGCCCACTGTGGAACGCGGGTTGCGGCTTGTCGTCTTCTGGTCGATGGATATCGCGGGCGACAGACCGTCGATGGAGTCCACATCAGGCTTGTCCATCTGCCCCAAAAATTGCCGTGCGTAAGCGGACAGCGACTCCACATAGCGGCGCTGCCCCTCGGCGTATATCGTATCAAACGCCAGCGACGATTTGCCGCTGCCCGAAAGCCCCGTGATGACGACCAGCTTGTCGCGCGGTATCGTCACGTCGATGTTCTTTAAGTTGTGTTCCCTTGCCCCTTTTATCGTAATCGCGTTCATGATGTCCCGTTTCTTATATACTCCTTGATTCTGAATAGCTCATCGCGCAGAGCCGCAGCCGCTTCAAACTCCAGCTCCATCGCGGCCTGCCGCATCTGCTTCTCTATGATAGCCGCTTTCTTCACCGCTTCGTCGCGCGTCATATGCTCGGAATCCTTCACCGGTTTAGTGATTTCGATCATGCTGTGCGTTTCCTTGATGATGGTCTGCGGCGTGATGCCGTGTTTTTCGTTATAGGCCATCTGCATTTCGCGCCGGCGGCTGGTTTCATCCATGGCGCGCTGCATTGAACCGGTAATGTTATCCGCGTACATCAGCACGCGCCCCTCCGCGTTACGTGCGGCACGGCCTATCGTCTGTATCAGCGACGTTTCATTGCGCAGGAAGCCCTCCTTGTCGGCGTCCAGCACCGCCACCAGCGCCACCTCGGGCAGGTCCAGACCTTCGCGCAGCAGGTTGATGCCCACGAGCACGTCGAACTCCCCGAGCCGCAGCCCACGGATGATCTCCATGCGTTCGAGCGTCTCCACGTCCGAGTGCATATATTTGACGCGCAGCCCCAGCTCTTTGTAATAGTCCGTCAGACGCTCCGCCATCTTTTTGGTCAGCGTCGTGACCAGCACCCGGAAGCCTTTGGCTACGGTAGCGCGCACTTCGCCCAGCAGATTCTCCACTTGCCCCTCGGCTGGCAGCACCGTTATCTCCGGGTCCACCAGGCCGGTGGGACGCACGATCTGCTCCACCACGCTGCCGGCCTGCTCGCGCTCGTAGACAGCAGGCGTGGCGCTGACGTACACCGTCTGCCCCTGCCGCTTGGTGAACTCCTCAAACTTCAGCGGCCTGTTGTCGTAAGCGGATGGCAACCGGAAGCCGTACTGCACCAGCATGTCCTTGCGCGAATAGTCGCCCTTGTACATCGCGCGCACCTGCGGCAGCATCACGTGCGACTCGTCCACGAACAGCAGGTAGTCATCCGGGAAGAAGTCCAGCAGCGTGTAAGGCGGGTCGCCCGGTTTGCGCCCGTCGAAGTAGCGCGCATAGTTCTCGATGCCGCTGCAGTAGCCCAACTCGCGCAGCATCTCCATATCGTATACGGTACGCTGTTTGAGCCGCTCCGCCTCCAGTATCTTTCCCTGTGATTGGAAGAACTCGACCTGCCGCAGCATATCGTCGCGGATATCGTCCAGCGCGGCCAGCATGGATTCGCGCTCCACCGCATAGTGCGTGGCCGGGAACAGCAGCATGTGCCCGCGTGTGGCAGAGGCGCGCCCCGTCACCGCTTCGATCTCGAGTATACGCTCGATCTCGTCGCCGAAGAACTCGAGACGCACCGCCTTTTCCAGCGTGTTGGCCGGAAACACCTCCACGGTATCGCCGCGAACGCGGAATTTGCCGCGCGAGAAGTCCATATCTCCGCGGGTGTAGCTCATGTCCACCAACCGGGCCAGCACATCGTCGCGTTTCACCTTCATGCCGGGCCGCAGCGACAGGCTCATCTTGCCGTATTCCTCCGGGCTGCCGATGGAGTAGATGCACGACACTGACGCAACCACGATCACGTCACGCCGTTCCAGCAGCGAGGAAGTGGCACTGTGGCGGAGACGGTCTATTTCGTCGTTAATGCTGGCATCCTTCTCGATATACAGGTCTTTGCCCGGCACATACGCCTCGGGTTGATAGTAGTCATAGTAGCTGACGAAGAATTCGACGGCGTTGTCCGGAAAGAACTCGCGGAATTCGCCGCAGAGCTGCGCTGCCAGCGTTTTGTTATGCGCCAATATCAGCGCGGGGCGGTTCAGGCGTTCGATGACATTGGCCACTGTAAACGTCTTGCCGCTGCCCGTCACGCCCAACAACACCTGGGACGGCTTACCCTCTTCAATGCCGCGTACCAGTGCGTCGATCGCCTCCGGCTGGCTGCCCGCGGGCTTGTATTTCGATTGCAGTTTAAAGTCCAAGTCATCACCTCCTGTCCAGTATACTTTATTTGCAGTACTTTTCTTGACACTGCTTGCGGTTTTGCTACTTCAGACGGCAGGGCACGTAATCGGGCAACTTTTTGTCGATGAATACAAGGTTGAGCCGTGCGAAACGCTGCAGGCCATTTTCCATCGGCACATCCGGCCAGCCGTCGCCGATCAGCGGCATTGCATAGTCGATAAACGCATCCGTCACATCGATGCCGCTGGGAGCCAGCCAGTCGCTCGGCAGATAACGCACCGAGTTGGCGACTATCTCCAGCTTCACCTTATCGAAATAGACTTCGTAGCTTTTGCCGGGACGGCGCAATATCGTCGCCATGTATCCGGTTCCCTCGGACAGGCCGATCTCCACGGCTTTGCAACCCACGCGGTACGCTTCGTCCAGGTCCACCCTGGAGGCGTATATGGACGCGTCGCGCTGCATTACACCCACCTGCTGGCACGTGGCTTGTCCGCGCGCTTTCAAACCATGGCGGTTTAAGTAATTGGTCACCTGCTGGACGGCGGTGCTCTCGCTCGCGCCGTACTCGATATGGCCGAAGCCGTCGTGCCGCGCGCCCAGCTCGCCCGCGTCGTAGCCCTCGTTCACCACCACGATGCAGCGACCGTCGCGCTTCAACTGCTCGTTGACGTTGTCGGCCAGCTCCTCAATGCTCTTCTTCGCTTCCGCGAAATACATCTGCAGCGGCATGCGGCGTTCGGGATCGCCCAGACGCGACGCGGCCGTGATGAAGCCGGACGAGCGGCCCATGCACTGGTGCACCGATACGCATTCGGATATGCCCATGCCGCGGTTTTCTTCCTCAATGTTCTGTATGTTCATCGCCCAGTATCTTGCGGCGCTGCCGTAGCCAGGCGTGTGGTCGATGATCGTTCTCTCCTCATCCCCCACATCGTTATCGATCGTCTTAGGCACGCCTACCACCGTCAGGTCGTATCCTTCTTCATGCGCCAGCTTGGAGACACGGGACGCGGTATCCATCGAGTCGTTGCCTCCGATGTAGAAGAAGTAGCCGATGTCGTGTGCACGCAGCACATCGACGATGCGCTGGAAGTCGGCAGTCTGGTCTTCCTTAAGTTTGTAGCGGCAGGTGCCGATGAAACCTGCGCAGGGCGTGTTCTTCAGCAGCTTGAGCTCCTTTTCATCCTGCGTATCCATGTCGATCAGCTGCTCAAACAGCACGCCCTCGATTCCATGCCACGAAGCGTAGACCTTTCCGATACGGTCCGGATATTGCCGGCAGGTTTCGATAACACCCAGCAAGGATGAATTGATCACAGGCGACGGTCCGCCCGACTGAGCCACCAGAGCATTCTTTTTCATGCGACCTCCTAAAATTTTCTATCAAATATATCTAAAAAAGCCGCACCGGAATACTCAAGGTACGGCTCGACTCTCCTGCCATGTGACGATATTATAACATATCTTTGTTAAATTTCAATACAAAGGGCACCATTTTAATAAAAAAAGCGATAATATGTTCTAAATCCAGGCAAAGAAAAGGAGCGGCTGGTAAATAAACCGCTCCCCTAATGACAACGCTCTACTCGATCTCGTAAACGACGGAAACCGTTGCCGTCACATCCAGATCCCCCGCGCTGACATAGGTGCCGGAGTCCATCGCAGCCTCTGCGGCTGCCGGGTATTCTTTGTATACCGTGGTGTTCGTGTATCCCTCGGATACGCTCATGACGCCTTTAATCTTGAAACCGCCTGCTGTTGCCAGTGTGTCCGCCTTGGCACGCGCGCTTTCCATCGCCGTGGTCAGCGCCTGCCTGTATACCGGATCTTTTTCCAGCAGGTCAAAGCTGACCGAATAGGATGTGTTTGCCCCCGCCGCCGCCGCTTTATCCAATATTTCGCCAATCTTATCGATGTCTTTTATCGTGAGTTCTATGGTATTGTTCACCTCAAAGGACGCGATACGCGAAGTGTCTCCCGAATAATCGTATACCGGATATACGGAATAGTTGGTGGTGCGTATATCGTCGTCCGTCAAACCGGCTTCCTTGAGCGCCGTCACCACCGCGTTCATCAGTTCCCTGTTGGAACTCTGCGCATCCTGCATCTTCTTTTTCTGCGTCACGACACCGACGGTGGTGTACGCTACATCCGGCGTCACCTTGACGGTGCCGTTGGCTGTCACCGACACATTGTTCTTATCCTGACTTTCATCCAGTTGCACCACAATCTTGTCGGAGCCCGCCGATATTTCCGGGGCATTTTCTGTACCGGAGGCAGGAGCGGCGGCACATCCCGCAAAGGCAACGACGGTCAGCAGAGCCACAGCGGCGAAAATATATCTCATGCGGTTCATATTGGCGCCCCTTACGCTGCCGGAGGCAGGTTGTTGTTTCTGTTAGTCTTCTTCTTGTTATGCCTTCTCACCAGCACGATCACGATAACTGCGATGAGCGCCAGCGGTACCAGTATGGGAGCACCGCCGATCAGGAATATGAGCAGGCCTTCGCCGAAATCGGACAGCGCGTTCAGCACAGAGTAGAAAGCTGTGGATATACGGTTGCCCAAAGACTCCTCGGACGGCTCGACCGACTGCACCTCGTGCACCTCGTACAGAGTGATGGTCACCGTAGAGAAATCGATCAGACTGTCATAATCCCGAAGATTGGTTTCCAGCGTCTGGATTTCATAAGATACGTTGGCAAGCTCGCGCTCAAGTTCAATGATGTCCTCAAGGCCCTTGGCTTCTTTCAGCAGGTCCTGCAGGCGCGTTTCGCGGATGCGCAGCGTTTTAAGCCGCGTCTCGGTATCGAAATACTGAACGGACACATCTTCGCCGCGCACGGAAGTGGACACCGTCTCCCCCAGGCCTTTCAGCACGTTCATGAAAGCGTCGAAATGCTTGCTGGGAACGCGGAGCGTCATCATTGCTGTCCGGCCCGAATCCTGCCAATCCTCTGGTTTTGTTCCGCTCTCAGAAGCATCCTGCTGATATCCGCCGTACTCATCCAGTTTGGACAGTATCGATTGGAGGTCCTTATCATAGTTTTTTGTACGGGCCTCTATGGTGCCAAAGAAAATGATCTTCCTATCGACGCCCGGTTGCAGAACGGAACTATCATAGTCAACGCCCGAACCGGTGCCTTCCTGCGGCGCCGCGGGTTCTTCTGCCACACCATCGCTGGCGCCTTCATCATAGGCGGGTTCCTCCACAGCTGGCGCTTCCGCCGGCGCTTCCATAGGCGGCGCTCCCGCAACTTCGCCCTCCCCATAATAACCGCTGTTGCTGTCATAGCTATCCGATTTTGACGCACAGCCCGCCAAAAGCGACAGCGCCACCAACGCTGTCAATACCACCAATAATATCCTTTTCATGAGTTAACCTCCTCAATCGAAAAATAGCGTCCTGTATGCACGTAAGACGCCCTGGTATTGATATTTGTTCCACTGTGAAAGACTATATGAGAAGCTCTTTGAGCCGCTGCCGGCCACGGTTCAGACGGGATTTGACCGTGCCGACGGATATACCCAAAGAGAAAGCGATTTCTTCGTAGGTTAAGCCGTTTATATCGCGCAGAATGACGACTTCCTTGTGACCATCGGCAAGCGTGTCGATGGCACGCTGAATGTCCTCGGCGCTTTCGATGGATAACGCGCATGCTTCGGGAGCCGCTTCTTCTCCCGCTTCAAAGGTAACGCCGTTCTCCAGCGCAAAGTCGAGCGATACAGGGGCTTTGCGGCGTTTCCGCAGACCATCCAGACAGGTATTGACGGTCAGCCGGTAGACCCAGGATGAAAAAGCCGATTGTCCCTTGAATGATTTGATGCTCCTGTACAGCTTGATCAGCGCATCCTGCGCCATATCATAAGCGTCCGCCTCATTGCCCATGTAACGGTAGGCGATGTTATATATGCGTTTTTCATACAGCATAAGCAGCGCTTCGAGCGCCGCGTCATCGCTTTTTTGTGCGCGCTTTATCAGCAGCGCTTCCTCCTCGGGCATTCAGAGAACCTCCGCGCGGTATAGGGACAAACCAGACTCTTTGGCAATTATACATGATTTTGTATGTTTTGCATAGGTGTTTTTCCGATTTTCGATAACAGCTTGACAGCAAAGGATTATATATGTAAACTATGCATGCACTAAATAGTTTACATTGATGAGGTGACCTGATGAAAACAAAACAGCTTTTACTTTGCGCTCTTTTTGCTGCAGTTACGGCTGCCAGCGTTTTTCTGCCGAAGGTTCCGATACCCGGAACACCGCTTATGTTCACGTTTCAGACGCTTTTCGTATTCATTGCCGGTCTTATGCTTGCTCCAAAATACGCGCTTATCTCTCAGCTGGTTTATATGGCTCTGGGGCTGGTCGGACTGCCTGTATTCATGAACGGCGGAGGAGTCTCCTATGTGCTGCAGCCCTCGTTCGGTTTTGTCATCGGCTTTGCTGTATGCGCGTTCCTTGTCAGCCTGCTGGTGCGCAAGCAGATATTTGCGCTCTATGACGCCGACACAGCCAAATTCAAATGGCTCGCGATCATGAAAATTGCTGTTTTTGCGCTCGTCGCCATCGTTGCCATGTATGTCATCGCAGTAATCTATATGTATCTGATTTACAACCTGTACATGGGCAAGGAATCCACGATCATCGTCATCGCGGTCAATATTGGCGTGTTCGTACTGATGGACATCGTCAAGTTTGTACTGGCGGTGCTCTTGGGTATTGCCGTCATGAAGCGCATGAGAGGTTTGCTGACTGACTGATTCATTCGGAGAAAATAAATATCGGAGCCGTCAATATGCTGGCGGCTCCGTTTCAATTTTACGTATATTACTTCATCTTTTCAGCCCAGTTGTAGATGACCGGAATTTTGAATATATCGCCCTGCACGGCTTTGATGATGCAGATCACAGTAACTATGAGGAAGCCGACACCTAAAAGCCAAAGAATAATAGAGAACAAAACCCATAAAAACGGTATAAACATCAAAATCCCAAACACAATCCAAACAGCCACCCACACACAACCGAGGAATAACGATTGCCAGGCATGGAGTCGCACGGTCCTGTTATCTTTTTCCGTGGCCAATATAATGATTGCGCTGATAATGGAGATGATGTACGCAAACCAACTGGCCGTTTTCTGATCAAATCCCATTTCACACACCGCCTTTTTTCTTTCATTATACGATGTGTGAAACCACATGTAAACGGATTATTTGCCGGTTTTTGCCCCTATTTTCATCCCTGCGGCCACTTTCTGAAGCACGGTGGAATCGAACGCAAACTCGGATTTTTTCTTCTCCCGCATTTGGCGCTCGGCGATGGATACCAGCGCGTCCACCAACTCCGTGAACGACACGCCGACGGGCTCCCACAGATAGAACGCAAACGAGCCGGGGATGGTGTTCACTTCGTTGACGTACAGCTTGCCTTCCGATATGTCGATGATGTAGTCGATGCGCACCACGCCTTTTAAGTCCAGCGCCTTGAATATATCCAGCGAAAGCTGCCGAACCTGCGCAGCCATCTCGTCGGATATGTCCGCCGGTATCTTGCG
>JAEWWC010000215.1 GCA_023396555.1 Bacillota bacterium | reverse complement strand
GTACTTTTCCATATCCAGCTTGTAAAAATCGGCCAGATGCGTATAGATCAGGCGGATCACGCCTTCGGCGTCCCTTTTCAGCAACCGGTCGATGATCTCATAATGGTCCTGCAGGCTCCTGACCCTGTCCTCCGTTTTGCGGTCCGCCGTGCACAGCAGCAGCTTGACCTTGAGATACAGGTCCTTCTGCATGTCGATTAGGAACGGATTGCCGCCAATGGCGGCCAGCATCATGTGAAAGTCGCAGTCGAAATTGACCGCGGCCATGATGTCGCCCGCCTTCGCTTCGCTGAGGCTCTTGTCCGCCAGCTCCCGGAGGCGGAGGAAGTCGGCGTTGCTGCCGTTGATGATCGCCAGCTGCGCCGCGATGGTATCCAGCATCACGCGGACAAACCCGAGGTCTTTTATGGACTGCTCCGAGAACGTAATCACCTCGGCAAACCGTTTGGGGTATATATTGATGACCCCCGCGCTCGCGAGACGGCGCAGCGCTTCCCGTATGGGCGTGCGGCTGATGCCCAGCCTCTCCGCGATCATCGTTTCCGGTATGCGCTCCCCGCATTTGATCTGCCGCGTCAGCATCATATCAAGCACGTAGTCGTACACATATGCCACCAGGCTGTCCCGGCTGTCCGGCGTATCCGCCTTTACAATTGCCACTTCACTCACCATCCCATCGCTGATTCACTGTTATATCAGGCTGCCGCCGTTTTTGTACAGTCGGCCGATGCAGTCCGCCTCGATGATGGCCGCCTTCATCTCGTGCTCGGTGACTTCAAACGGCTCCACCGCGCTCGTCTGAGCCGGAGATGCCGCCGTATCCACCACGATGTCCAGCTCTGCGTCCGTCATGTCGCCGAGGTTCATGTCCTCGAACGTCACCGGCAGACCGACGGACAGGCAGAACCGCACCACTTCGTCGATCTCACGGCGGTCGCGGCCTTCCAGCGCCAGCATCGCGATGGTGCCGAACGCCACATATTCGCCGTGGAACAGGTGCTCGCGCCCTTTGAGAGCCGTGAACCCGCAGTACACCGCGTGCGCCGTCGCCACGCCGTTGCTCTCAAAGCCGATGCCGGAGAGCAGGCTGTTCGCCTCGATGATACGGTCCACCGCTTTGGTGACCTGTTTCTTCTCCGCCGCCAGCTTGGCTTCAATGCCGTATTCAAACAGTATTTCCTTGCACAGCTTCGCGAGTCCGTACGACGTGGCCGTTGCCTTCATCGCCATACTGCTGCTGGACATCGAGGAGCCCGTCTTCAGGAAGTTGTCGCGGTAAGCCTCCACGCAGGTGCGCGCTTCATAGAACGTCGCCAGCGCGTCGCCCATGCCCGCCACCAGCAGACGCACCGGCGCGTTCACAATGATGTCCGTGTCGATCAGCACCACTTCGGGGTTTTTGGGATAGAACAGGCAGTCGATGAATGTACCTTCGTCGTCGTATATCACCGACAGCGCGGAGACCGGCGCGTCGTTGGACGCGATGGTGGGCACGATGATGATGGGCGTGCCGCAGTAATATGCCACCGCCTTGGCCGTGTCCAGCACCTTGCCGCCGCCGAGGCCGATCACGCAGTCCGGCTTGTTCGGGCTCTGCTTGACGAGGTCCGTCAGCCGCTGTATTTCAGTATTGGAGCACTCTCCTTCAAACGTAAGAAATTCGAGCTGGCAGCCCTTGCCGTCGAAGCTCTTTTGGACCTCTTCGGACAGAGAAGCCGCACGGCCTTTGCTGGTGATCACCGCGAAGGATTTTCCGAAGTTCATCGCATGACTGGAAAGATTGCGGATCTCCTTGTAACCTTGAACATAGCGTCCGGGTGAAGCAAACATCTGTGTCATATTCTATCCTCCAGAGATTTTTTATAGCGCTTGATTGTGTACATTGAAATAAAAGTGTATACAATTTATAATTTTAGTATACACTCAGTGCGCAGGATGTCAAGTGTCTATTTTCATGTCAAAGGGGTTTTACCTGAATATATGACCGTATTGTTTTATCATTTTTTAAGCTGTATTCCAGCATAAAAAGCTTCTCCTCAAAAGGGAAACCATTAAGCTATGGCTTTGAACAACCGTTATACCAGCAGTATGGTGCTTTATAATATGCTTCTCTTATATGGATATTACTCTATCTGTTCTTTTTCGGCACTTAACTCGCTCAATGCCTTCGTTAACAATGGAGACGCAATATTGAGCGCTTTAAGATTATTACCGAGCATCGTATGCTGCCAAGTACCTTGCGCTAATTTTTTCTGCGCTTTCTCAGACTTACTCATCAGTGAAGCTAATGGTGCAAGCGCTTGTTTCAATTCTTCCTTAGAATAATCCATAGCATCACCCTTTGCTAACTCCTTTGATACCAATGATGACGCTATATTAAGTGCTTTTAACCTGTTCTTTTGTAACGTATGCTGAGAAATACCCTGTGCGAATTTTTCTTTTGCTTTCTCAGTCCTGCTAATCATCGAAGCTATTGCGAGGAGCGCTTCCCCCATATCTTTCTTCGTGAAATCATCCATATACTCACCCACCGTAATATAACTAATCCTCAATACAAACTATTACTTTGTATTTTTAACCGACATCTCGTATTTTGCGATATAGTCCTGCGGCGTAATCTTTCTGCAAAGCTCTGCTATCAGGCCATATGGAATAGTGTTCATATTTTTAAATCTGATACAGCTCTTCCCGATATCCAATTTGGTCTTGACATGCTTAGGGTACTCCATCGCGAACCATTCAAATACATCCGAAAACGAGTAAAGCCCCATATGGTACAGGGCAACATGGCTTTTCTGTGAGGCGATGGCAATAAAGGGCAGCGGCTCTTTCGGATTCACATGATAGCCCGGCGCATATATACTGTGTGGAATCACATAGCCTATCATGCCATACTGCATGGTTTCCTCAAAGCCCGCCGGGAGGCTTTGTTTGACGGTTGTTCTGAGCAGCTCGACCGCTTGTTTTCTATCCTCCGGCAGCTGAGCTATGTATTCGTCAGGAGTATTGGCCGTATATGTCATTGAAGATCCCTCCAATATTCATTAATCAACCAATCACTAAAATCTAAAAGTGACAAATCTCATCGCAATTATTCCTAACAGTATAATGCCTATTGTTCCAATCAGGGCCAATACATTGAGAATCTTGTTTGCCCTCTTTTTGAATATTCGGGAAAACACAATATATAAACCTATTCCCGCAACACCTCCCAGTGTATTGCTGAGAAAATCTGTTATATCAGTTCCTCCGATTGCGAATATGAACTGTACCAGTTCAAAAAACAGGCTGACTCCTGCTATTGTGACGAGCCTTTTCCAAAACAACCAATTCGGCTTTATCATGCTTAAATACAGTCCAAAGGGTATAAACGCTATCAGATTCAGAATTATCTCATTGTAATCCAGTTGGTTGTTTTTGACGACAGAACCGGCAAAAGGTATCAGATTCAATCCTCTGAAATGCGGCATAGTATCATAAGAGAGTTGCATTTTAAATACAACAATCCAGATTAGAAGTACTAAATACACTATAAATAGTCCGAATGTTAGTTTTGCCTGATAGTTTTGGTTTTTTCCCATTACTGCTCCTCAGATAGTTTTATTTTCTTAATATTTTCTCCATTGCTTTGCCTTTAGCTAGCTCATCTATTAATTTATCCAGATATCGAATCTGCCGCGTTAATTCATCTTCTATTTCTTCCACCCGATGTCCGCAAATGACCCCTTTGATGAGTGACGCATTCGGATTAATTTGAGGGGCTTGTTTAAAGAACGTTTCCAGATCCGCTTCATTCATCATCTGTTGCTGTAATGAATGTTCATCGTAACCGGTAAGCCAAAAAATGATCTCATCGACTTCTTCCTTTGTTCGTCCTTTTTTCTCTGCTTTTTGTATATAGAGCGGATAGACACTTGAAAAAGGTATTGTAAAAATTCGCGGTTTCTCCATTTTGAGATTCTCCTTTGCGTATATTATATAAATAACCCGCCGTTCAGGCCGCCCGACAAATTCCTGCCCATCTCTTTAAAGCATAACAAAAAGAACGGCTTGCGGCAACCGTTCCTTGTGTCAGCATCTTTGCCGGATATTAATTTAAGATTGTCTGTTACAGGTAGTTTGGCAGCGTGGTCCTCACCCACTCGTCCGCGAAATAACCGTAATGGCTTTCCGCCGCGCACGCCTTCAGATCGAACACCGACACGCAGCCTTCGATGCGCAGCGCCCGTCCGTCACGGCTCTTGGGTTTGTTTCGGTAATACGCGGGGTACGCACCATACGGCGCGAGGAAGTCCGCTAGCCGCCGCGCGGACGCGAAGCTGATGCTCCCGTCCCTTTTCAGCGTCTCGCTGATCTGATACCGCAGCGCGTCGTAGCGCCACTGTATGTCGTTTGCGTGGCCCAGCGTCAGCCGCGCCACCCAGCTGTCCATCGCGCACATTCGCGTCTCCGGCAGCAGGAAGTGGTTGCCCGTCATATGAACGTCCGGCAGCGCGCGCAGCGGCGCGAAATACTGCGTGGACGGGCAGTTCTTCTCCTCCGGCGTCCGGTTGATGAAGCCGTCCGGCAATAGCGCGTCCGGATGCAGCGTGATCGGCGGGGCACCCGTCGCATTCCACGCCTGCCACAGGCCGCGGTTGAACGTGAGGTACTCCTGTGGCAGCGGGTCGCCGTACCAGCGCACCGCCGCGCCGTCCGCGATGGGCGCCGACGGATAGCGCGCAAAGAAATCCGCGCCGGGCAAAAAGGTCCTGAGCGCCGGCGGCGGCATGTTCATGTAGTCCGTGAAAGGCCAGGACGCGCCCGCTTCCACGGTACAGGCGGTGTCCTCGCCGCCGTCCGACAGCACGTAGTTCCACGAAACACCGCGCCGGGCCGTCTTGATGACCGCGGCGGCTTCGCGCGCGCTGCTGCCCCGCATCACGCAGTCGCGCAGCAGCAGCAGCGAATTCATGCCGACGCGCTGCGGGTCGCAGTTGGCTGCGGGCGACATGTTGATGCCCCCCGCCACGCCCTGCTCGTTCATCGCGCTGAAGCAGCCGATTATGCCCGGCGCCGTCACGCACACATGCATGAGGCCGCGTTCAGCCGAGCGCCCCAGCGGCTGGTGGATAATGTGCGCCACATTGTTCTGCAGCACCGCACCGGACGCAAACATGAAATCCCGCGCGAAGTAATGGCCGCCGCCCGCTGCGCTGCCGAACGCGGAAAAAGCGTTGCACATCATTTTGATGCGGATATCCTCCGCCTTGAGCAACGGCACTTGCTCGCGCAGTATGCCGCCCGTATACAGAAGCGCCAGCATCGTATCGATGCCCGCATTCAGCACGATCAACCGCGACTTGGTGACCTTGGTTTTCGGATTGCTCTTGCGGCAGCCATCCAGCAGCCCCGCCGTCTCGTCGTGCACATGCGCGGGCAGCGACTGCCAGGCGCTCTGCGTCAGTTCGTCGACCAGCCCGACCAGCAGCTTCTGCAGCCAAGTAAAGCGGTTCAGAAAATCCAGCCTCATCTGATCGAAAACGATGTTGTCGGCGAAGCTGATCGCCATATCGGCTACAGCCGGTTCGGCCAGCAGCCCCAGCAGATAGCCGCGTTCATACGGCGTTCCCTCCAGATAATACGCCGCCTTCTTCTCGCCCGTGTCGTAGTTGGCCGCGGTCATATGACGGGCCATCAGCCCAAGGCCGCCCGTCTGCGTGTGTGCCCGCTTCACCACTCGGAAACCGTCCGCCGCGAAAGCAGCCGTCAGCTTCGTATACCGCTGTTCCAAATCACCGCTCACTTCATCACCCCCTCTGCATTATCGCAATACAGCCCCGCAATAAAAAAGCCCTCCCGCGTTTGCCTGCTGAAAGGCCTGATTGTCCGCGCCATCGGTAAACGATATGCGGATTCATTGTTGTTTATGTTGCAAACCGTTTTTGCCCTTCATTTTTGTGTCCGTTACATTCACAGCCGTTTCGCCGTGCCGGCTCGTTTTTCAGCCGCGTTTCCGCAGCACCGGGCGAATTATTTCAGTGCGCTTTTGGGACACTAAATGAATCGATGGGAATTGGGGAAATGAAAATTGTCCAATACGATCACGAACCGGCAATTATTTTTCATGCTGTTCCTCACGCTGACATGCTTCAGCGTGGTGGTTATATCCAAGGAGATGGCGCAATCCGCCGGCGCCGGCGCCTGGCTTACGATAATCGTCACAGCGCTGGTGTTCGCACTGGGCACGGCGGTCATCGTTTCCCTGAACAACATGTTTCAGGGGAAAATGCTTTTCGACTACGCTCCGTCGCTGGTCACCAAACCGGTCACATACCTGCTCTCGATATATTATGTGATATATTTTATGTTCATACTGGTTTTTCTGGTCACCGGTTTTTCCAAGCTGCTGAACACAGATTTTTTTCCAAAAACACCGCTCTGGGCATTTCCTCTGGTCGGCATACCCGTATTCTGTTATATCGCTTACAAAGGGGTCACCAATGTCGCCCGGCTGACAGAAATCATCGGGGCGGTGTTTTTGTTCACAGCGCTGTTTATACATATACTGATGCTCACGGAGGGAAAGGTCAACCGGATACTCCCATTGTTTAACCCAAAGGAGGTCAGCCGGTATATCGAAGGGTTCAAGTACTCCATATTCCCCTTTCTTGGCGTTGAGACCCTTCTGATCATCCCCTTTACGAAAAAAAGCGGAAAAAAAGCGGTACGTACCGGAGTCCTTGCGCTGTTGGCGGTTGGGCTGTTCTATGTTCTGGTCATCGAGAGCTGCATTATGAAGCTGGGGCTGCATGATATAATCAACTATAATGACGCGCTGATCGTGGCCATACGGGATACTGCGCCGCCGTTTTTGGAGATCGTCGCAAGGCTGGATATACTCTATCTCACGGTAGGCTTCGGCGGCCTCTTTGTGGGCATATCCATCGTGATGCTGGCCATTGTGGAGTATCTGTGCCGGATATTCAAGAAAATGAGCCGCATAGCCGTTGTCATCGCGGTCGGCGCGGTGGCGTATGGGCTGTTTCTGCTGGCCGCAGGGGTAAAGGGCTTCGAAAAGTTTGGTGAAACGCTGGGCACATATGCGGGCTTATTCAGCGCCTTCGCCATCCCGATTACGCTGCTGATCATTGCTAAAGCGAAAAAGAGAAACGCAAAGGGAGATAGTCATGCGGGTTAAAAGGATACTGCTGCTGGCGCTGGCCTTCTGCACCGCCGCGTCTTCATCGGGCTGCTGGGACGCCACGGATATCAATAACAAATCCCTGATCACGCTGGTGCTGACAGCCCGGCAGGACGATGAATTTGTTTTTTACTTTGAAGTACCGAATCTTTCCGTCAGCCAGAGCCAGGACAGCGGATCCAGCCGTGAACAATATTCCATTGTGTCCGGCGCCGGTGCAACCTTCGCCGAGGCCAGGCGGCATCTGAACGCCAAAATGGACAAGCCCGTCTTCCTCGGCACGGTACGGGCGCTGCTGGTTACCGATGAGCTGGCGAAGCACGGCCTTGAGGAATACATGTACCGGATGCAGACTATGATCGATTACCGGAAAACGCTGCTCATCGCGACGACAAGGGACAAGCCGGAAGACGTGCTTTCTGTTAAACCGGAAAACAATGTGTCCATCGGCTATTCCATTGAGGAGACAATCCGGTCGAACAGGGATCTGGGGAAAGTGGTTACCTATACCGTTTCGGATGTGTTTGAATTTCTGTACAGCGGTTATTGCTTTGTACTTATCAATCTGGACGTTCGGGACGGCTTGCTGGCATACACCGGTTACACCATCATCCACAATGGCTCATACCTGGGGTTCATACCGTTGGAGGATTCTGCGGGGCTGGTGTGGCTGCTGGGCGATAATATTGAACGCATATATGTGGTGCCTTTAGGCGGGGTACTGGTCACTTTTAAAGTCAAGATGAAAAAAAGGGATATTGAGCCTTTATATGCGGACGGCCAGATCACTTTTAATATTTCCTTTTCTTTCGAGTCCGAAGCACTTTATTCCGATAAAAACGTTTCGCTTGACGATCAGGCTTTGGAACAGGTTAAGCCAGCCCTTCAGGCGCAGCTTTTGGAAGACATCGCCGCCGCCATCCGCCAGTCCCAATCGTTCCAGTGCGATTACCTGGGCTTCAAAGAACATTTCCGCGTGGCATACCCCAACATCCTCAGCCAGATCTCCAAATCTGATTGGGTTTCCCGTTACATGAACGCCACATTCAACATTTCGGCGGAAACCACGCTGGAGACGGGTATGTTCGACTTTGAAGCACAGGGTCAGTCCATTCAGTAAGGAGAGTTTCATCCGAATGCAGCGGGCAGGCAGACAATACGACAATATCATCGGCAGGGTTAAATCCAAAAACCTGGATATAGGCGAGCGGCACATCAACTATGCATCCGGCTCCATGACTGTTTTCTATGTGAAACAGCTGACCGACCGTATATCGCTTTCGGAGCTTGTCATAAAGCCCTTGATGCAGTGTCAAAAGGACCAGCCGCTTAAAGCCGCGCAGGTGATCGAAAGCGTGGTGTTCGCGGACGACTGCCTTCTGGATACCGACGACAGCAGGATTGAACAGTACATATTGGACGGCATGACGGTGCTGCTGTTCTCCAGCGATAACGAATACGCGGTGATCAATTTAAAGCAGGTGGAAAAGCGCGGCACCACCGAGCCTGAGATGACGTATACCATCCGGGGGCCGCGCGACGCTCTCGTCGAGAATCTGGATTCCAACCTGTCGCTTATCCGCTATCGGCTGAAATCAGAAAGCCTGCGCGTGGACATGATGCAGGTGGGCCGGCGCAACCGCTCGGGGGTGGCAGTGATTTACTTTGAAGATATCGCCAACGACACATGCGTTTCGGAGGTCAAGAAGCGCATCGGGCAAATCGACGTGGACGGGCTCTCCTCCTCCGGCGAGCTTCAGGCTTATATGCTGAACAGCAAGGCCAGCCTGTTTCCGCAAACAGGCATCATCGAACGGTCGGATATGGCGTGCGCCGCGATACTGGAAGGTAAGGTTGTCGTCATCATGGACGGCAGCCCGTGGGCGCTGGTCGCTCCCAAGGTGTTCTCGGAGTACCTTTGGACCTGCGACGATTTCTATCTGAGCAAGTATATGGGCACCTTTCTTCGGGTGCTGCGGGTGATTTCACTTAACCTCGCCTTCATCGTATCCTCGCTGTACGTGGCCATCGTGGCGTATCACAGCGACGTGCTGCCCAGCGCATGGATGATCGCGATCGCACAGGCGCGCGCCAAGGTGCCTTTCACCGCGCTGGTCGAGGTGCTGCTGATCGAACTCATCGGAGAGATCATCCGCGAATCCCTGATCCGCGTTCCCACCAAGATCGGTACCGCCATCGGCATCGTCGGCGCCATCATCATTGGCCAGGCCGCCGTGGCCGCCGGCGTGTTCAGCCCGCTGATACTCATTGTGATTTCGCTGTCGCTCATTGCCTCCTTTGTTCCGTCGGACTACACGCTGATAGACCCGTTCCGCGTTCTCAAATTCCTGCTGATCATTGCAACAGGCACGTTCGGGTTCTACGGCTTCACACTGGTGATCATATTCGTGCTCGCCCAGCTCGTGTCCATCAACACCTTCGGCGTGCCGTATATGGCCCCGCTCGCGCCGTTCAATCTACGAGACTCCGCCAAATCGGTGGTGTACAGTAAGACGATCGCCCCTCGGCGCGCCAGCTTCCTGCGTACCAAGGACAACACGCGCGGCCCTACAGAAAATGCAGGCAAAAAATGATCCCCCGGCAAAGCAGGTATCATATGCGGAGGCTCCGTTACTGACATCGCCTTAGAGTGGTGGTCACAGCCGCAAGACATGTTACCATATGTAGGGCACGGCATCCTTGACGTGCCACTAGTGCAGGCAGGTGGAGCGGCGCGCATAGGATACCCGTTCCGGGCACTTATCCGCGCCCTACGGAGTGTACAGCGCAACGCGGCGTGCTGCGGGACTCCATATAGGGTCGGGGACAAATATGTAGGGTACGGGACGCGTACCCCGGAGGGTGATATCCCTGACATGCAGGCGGGGAGCGGCGCGTATAGGGGCTCCGCGCCCTACGATATAATGCCCCGTCTATCGCACAGAATTCAGCCTCCATATTTTCTGTTTCCATCCACGTTTCAAAGTACCCTCCCGCTGAGCTCCCGGCACAGCCGAAGTTTTTACAGGCAAAAAAAAAGCCCGAAGCCGGCGGCGGTTAGCAGCCATAATCATCGGGTATATGTTATGTGATCGTTACCTGTTTGATTTGAAAGCTTATTTGCTTTCGCGGGCCTTTTTCACTTCGGCCACCAGCTGTTTGCCTATTTCCGTGATGGAAGCGTAGTCGCCCTTCTTCGCGCCGGCAGTGAGGTTTCCGCCCACGCCTACCGCGACGGCGCCCGCCTTGATCCACTCGCCCACGTTTTCGACAGACACGCCGCCCGTCGGCATCATCTTAAGCTGCGGCATCGGCCCCTTGAACTCCTTGATGATGCGCGGCCCGTACAGCGCGCCGGGGAAAATCTTGATGATATCCGCGCCCGCTCTCATGCCTTCCACCGCTTCCTTGAGCGTCATCGCGCCCGGCATGCACGGCACGTCGTACGTGTTGCACAGCTTCACGGTGTCCACATCGAGGCAGGGGCTCACCACGTATTTCGCACCCGCCAGTATCGCCGCGCGTGCCGTTTCGGGATCCAGCACGGTGCCCGCGCCGATCACGATCTCATTGCCCACTTCGGCGGACAGCGCCTTGATGATATCCAGCGCGCCCGGCACGGTGAACGTAATCTCGATGCCCACGATGCCGCCCTCAGCGCACGCCTTGGCGATCTTGATCGCCTGGTCGGCGCTCTCGGCGCGCACCACGGCCACCACGCCGCAGTCCGTCAGTTTCTTTATGACGTCATACTTGCTCATAATGATAATTCCTCCATGAGAATGTGATATTCTCGGAGGCTCCGCCTCCAAACCTCCGCCAAAGGGACTTGTCCCTTTGGAATCCCCACTTGAAATGCCTATCGGCATTTCAAATATTATTATATCCCGCCCTGTCGCAAAGCGGCAGGGCACAATGGGATTCTCAAGGGACGCGTCCCTTGAGCGGGAGCGCGAGGGCAGAGTCCTCGCAAACTCAAATTGCTTACTTGATTACGCAGCGGCATTCCTTGCCCTGCAGCACATCGATCAGGTTCTGCACCGCCATCAGGCCCATGCCCGCCACCGCTTCATCCGTGTGCGCGCCGGCGTGCGGCGTCAGCACCACGTTATCAAGGCCCATCAGCGGGGACTCCGTCGGGGGCTCCACCTCGAAAGCATCGAGGCCGATGCCGCCCAGCTTGCCCGACTTGATCGCTTCCGCCGCAGCCGCCTCATCCACGAGGCCACCCCGCGCGGTGTTGATCACGAAAGCACCGTCCTTCATGCGGGCGATCTGCTCGGTACTGATCATGTGCTTTGTCTGCTCCGTCAGCGGCACGTGCAGCGATATCACGTCCGCCTGCGGTATCAGATCATTCAGCTCCATCTGCCTGATGCCATGCTCCGCCGCGAACGCCGTATCGAAATACGGGTCGTACGCGATCACGTCCATGCCGAAGGCGATGGCGCGGGTCGCCAGCTTTTTGCCGATGGCGCCCATGCCCACGAT
>JAEWWC010000133.1 GCA_023396555.1 Bacillota bacterium | reverse complement strand
AGCAGCGCCTTGGCGATCTCGAACTTCACCGGCCCTTCCTCCGTCGCCACGTCCACCATCACGATCACGAGACGCTTGTAATACCCGTCCAGCCAATACCCCGCAAACCAGGATATCTCGCGGGACTTGTCGTCAAACTTCTCCGCGGTGCCCGTCTTACCCGCGATTTGTACACCGCTGACGCGCGCGGGCTTGCCGGTGCCTTCCTCCACCACATCATGCAGTATCGGCGTCAGCGTATCCAGCGTACCGCTCTTCACCGCGCCGTTTATCCATACGGTCGGCTCCGTCTGGCTTACCGTGGTGTAATCTGTCCCGTCCGTCCGGCACAGCTTTTCCACCAGCACCGGCTTCATCATATTGCCCGTGCGATTGGCGAACGCGGTGTACATCGCCGCCATCTGCAGCGGCGTCACCAGCAGCTGCCCCTGCCCGTAACCCGAGTCAGCCAGGCGGCTGCGCGTCATCTGGCTGTCCGAGTTGATCAGGTTGGCATCCTTCACCGGCAGGTCAAACGGCACCGCGGACTCCATGCCGATGCGCTCCATATACTCCGTGAAAGTCTCAGCGCCCAGTTTCATGGCGATGTACGCAAAATAGATGTTGTCCGACTGGATCAGCCCGTTATACAGCTTGAGCGGCGTGCCCGAGTTTTCCACGCGCGTGATGTAGCGCCCGTCCCAGTCCGCTTCGGTTGGCGTCCACTTGTTGTCCACGATCTCGCCTTCAAACACGGTGTCCGGCGTGATCGCGTTCGCCTCCAGCGCCGCCGCCGCGGTAAAAGGCTTGATCACGCTGCCCGGCGGATACTGGCCCTGCGTCGCGCGGAAAAACAGCGGCTGGTTGCTCGAAGGAGCCTTCAGAAAATCCCACGTCTCCTCGGACATCCCGAATGTAAAAAGGTTGTCGTCAAACGAAGGGTACGACGCCATCGCTTCCACAAAACCCGACTCGGCATCCAGCACGATCGCGACACCCGACTGGCCCTTCGTATAATCCAGATGTGTGCTGAGCGCCTGATACGCGGTCTGCTGCAGCTCCGTATTGATCGTCAGCCGCAGGTCCTGCCCTTCCTGCCTCTCCTTCTCCCAAAGGGTGCGAATATTGCGCCCCCACCGGTCCTCAATGTAGACGATTTTGCCGTTCTGGCCCCTCATTTGCTCGTCATATGCCATCTCCAGGCCGGACACGCCCGCCTTTTCCTCCGCCGCCTGCCCCTCCTCGTCCAGCGGATACCCCATATAGCCCATCATGTGAGCCGCACTCTCGCCCAGCGGATATTGGCGTATCGGCGTGTACATCTTATCGTCTATGCCAAGCCCCGCCACCGCGAGCAGGCTCTGGCGCTGTTCTTCGGTCAGTTTACCCGGCAAAAAAGCGCCCAGCGTCACGATGGGCGTTTTCTTTTCCTGCGCCTTGTTGAATTTCTCAGTGATCTCCGAAGCGGATAACCCGGTCACCGGGCCCGCCGCCGCTGCCACCGCCGCAATGTCCTGTACCTTGGCGATGTCCATGTATACCGTATCCGCATAGCCATTGGACGCGAGAACCGTGCCGTCCGCCGCAAATATCTCCCCGCGGCTGGCTGTCAGCGTGCTCACACGTACGCTGCTTCCCGCCTCCATCTCCGGGAATATCAGCGAGTAATCCCATATCACTTCACCGGTTCCGTCAACGCCCGGCCAGACGGTCAGCCTGTAAGCGTTGGTAAAATCGCCGTAATCCTTTGTCCTGTACGTGGCGTTATAGGTATAAACGCCGTCCGCATCCGGCCCGTCAAGATCGGTGATCTCCACCACTTCCACGCCCAATCCGGAGAATATCGCCTCATATTTGTTCAGAAACGTTTCCTTGTCTATCTTAGCGTCAGGGGACACCCGCGCCCACATCGCGTCCCAGTCCATCGCCTCAAACGCATCCATGTACGCCGATATATCATATCCCGTCGTCTTCTCTCCGCAAGAAATGAGCGGTAGCACCATTACCGCGCACAGCAGCAGTGCAACAACCGGTTTTATCTTTCGCATGGCATAGACCTCCCTTCGACCCTTGTCCATTATACTATGCGCCGCCGCCCCTGTACAGGCAAGCAATTCCAGACGCTAAGCAGTCTAACAGCCGCTTCCGGATATGAACTTTTCCCGCCACCGCAACGGCCACCCCGACCCGTCGCCTGACACTCACAGAGAGCAGCCTCTCAGATGCATCGTATCATAGGACGTGGCTTCTCAGAGACGCCATCCACCTGTAGGGCATGGCTCTCGCGTACCTCGGAGGCGTATCCCCGTCACGCCGTCCTTCAAGCCTTCCCCTTCAAGGGGAAGGTGGCGTAACGGCTCATCTGACCGTCATGCCGGATGAGGCGCCCGTCAAAACGCTATCTGTTCACCACACGGAAATATCCCAAACAAACACCCTTCATACAGCAACAAAAAAGGCAGGCACGTTATCACGCCTGCCCTAAACTTATATTCACCGTTCCAACAGTTCTATCCTCTTCAGCGCGCGGTTTACCGCTTCCGCTATCTGGTCGCGCGCCGCGCGGTATTCCTCCAGCGGTTCGCGGTACGGGTCCATCACGTCATACGCGCTCTCACCCGGATATCCGTCCACACCCGCTGCAAAACCCAGCAGCGTGTGCATCTTGCTCTCCTCGTCCGGCGCCATCGCTTCCATCTCCTCGATGTGCCGCGCCTCCATCGCCAGAATCAAATCGGCCCATTCCGCCAGCTCCCTGTCGAACTGCTGCGCCTCATGCTTGCCAATGTCCAGCTCCAGCTCCTCCATCACCTCAATCGCTTCCGGAGTCGCCGGTTCGCCCTCGCACGCAAACGTGCCGGCCGATTTAAATGCCATGTCTTTTAAGTGGGTACTTCGGCCTGCCGCATCGTCAGCCAGTTCTTCCGCCATGGGACTTCTGCATGTATTGCCCGTACACACAAAAAGAACGTTCATGTCTCGCTTTCTTCCTCCTATACTCTCACTATATTATATGCCGCCGCTTTATAGACCCTGTTCATCACGGCGAAACCGATGCCGGTCTTCGGCACGGCCTCAAACAATATACTCGTAAATCCCTGCTCGTCCGCCTCGCGCAGAAGCGCATACAGGTTCCTTGCCGTCTCACGTGCATCCCCGGCGCTGCCCGTCACGGCCACGTCGCGGCGTCCGTAATACCTCTTGCTCTCCTTCGCCGCCATCACCAGCGGCTTCTCGCCTTTTTTGAGGTCCTTGTCATACAGATATTTGATCGCCTCAGCCACTGAGGCCGTCTCGCCTTCCACCACCGTCATCCGCGCCGCGGGCGCATAGTGACGGTATTTCATGCCGGGAGCCGCCGGCTGCCCTTCTTCCATCGGAGCGAAAGCCTGCGCCACATCCACCGTGCCGATCACCTCGGCCAGCATCTCCTGCGTCACCGCTCCTGGCCGCAGTATCACGGGTATTTCCCGCGTCATATCCACCACGGTGGATTCCACGCCGATGCCGCTCATCCCGGCGTCCAGTATCAGCAGCCCGTCGCCGAAGTCCTGCGCAACGTGCGCCGCCGTCGTAGGGCTGGGGCTGCCCGACCTGTTCGCGCTGGGCGCAGCCAGCGGCAATCCTGCCGCGGATATGAGCGCCAGCGCCGCATCACAGTCCGGCATGCGCACGCCCACCGTATCGAGCCCCGCCGTCACGCCCATCGGCACCACGCCGCGGCTTTTCAACACCATCGTCAGCGGCCCCGGCCAAAACGCCGCCGCCAGTTGCTCCGCCTTCTCGTCGAATTCGACGATTTCCCGGGCCATAGGCACGCTGTCCACGTGCACGATCAACGGATTATCCTGCGGACGCCCTTTAAGCGCAAAAATACCAGCCACAGCCGCTTCATCCAGCGCGCTGGCCGCGAGACCGTACACCGTCTCGGTCGGCATCGCCACAAGACCCCCGCTTTTTATCTCCTGCGCCGCCTGTATAATATGATCGTTATGTTTCTCGTTGATATCAAGTATCATCTGATTGTCTATTTTACATCGTATATCAGTAAAAATCAATGCGCACCGTAAAAAGGGCTTTTTTCTTACGACAAGAGGGCTCTGCCCTCATACACCCGCTTCTTTTCTTTAAGAAAAGAAGCAAAAGATATGGAAAATGCCATATGACATTTTCCGGTTTGGAATCAAAAGAAGCGTGTCCCCTCGCGCGCCGCCAGTATGTTTTGTTACTTTTTAAAAAGTAACGGGGGTGCAGGGGCAGCGCCCCTGCGGTCTTGCCCTTGCCCTTACAGCCTGTTACTTGAAAGCCCTGTCTGTTATCAAAGCGCCGTCAGTCGTATGTCCCCCACAGCGCCGCATTTGTCGCCCACCACCGCCACCGCGCCGATGACGCCGGGTATTCCGGCGATCACATCCAGCGCCCGGGCAATATCCTCCGCGGATTTCAGCTCATTGCCCAGCCGCGTGGCGCAGGCGTCCGCAAGGCAGGCGTCACGGGACACCACCACCGCCGCATCCGCGCGCCCGAAACTGAGCGAAGGCCCCACCGTACCGGACGACGTGCAGATGGACACCGGCCCCGGCTCCACCACGAGGCCGATCTTCAGTGAGAGCGGGCTGTTCCCCGCATACACCGCCACCGTCCGTTCCGTGTCCGCCTTCATAAAAATGTCACCGCCGTTCTCGACGATGACATTTTTGGAATATTTTAGAATCTCATGGCCTACATATTCGGAAAACGCGCCCGCCACCGCCGCCATCGGCCCCACGTTCGCGGCACAGGCCGCTCGGCACATGTTCGCGATCACGGACGGCGCATCCGGCAGCGGTTCCACCGGAGCAAGGCTCGTCGCAAATTCCGGTTGTTTTATGATATACCCGTCCAGCACGGCCCTAAGGCGCACCACGGCGTCCAGCGCCAGCCGCTCCAGCAGCTCGTCCGCGCAGATGAACAGCTCGGTCTCCCTGTACTCTGTGCGCCAGCTCACCATCCGCTGCGCTATCAGCCGCCGGTATTCGTCTCGATTGTCGTAACCGCTCTCAGAGAACCGCGTCATCGAAGCTCTTGATGGCCCTCGCCGGACACGCTTTCACGCAGTGCCCGCACAGCAGGCACGCCTCCATGTCAAACTCCAGCTCCCAGGTTTGCCGGTTCATCACCAGCGCGCCGGACGGACAGACGGACGTGCACGCGCCGCAGTGTATGCACTTGTCCTCGTAGCGGATCACGCTGTCGATATACACCTTCACCTGTATGCCCTCGCGGTCCAGATATTCCAGGCTGTTTTCGATATTCTCGTCGCTGCCTTTGAGTTCCAGTATGATGGTGCCCATCTTGCCGGGCGATATGTACGCCTTCAGTATGTTAAAGGAGAGGTCATACTTCACCAGATTGGTGACCACCGGCTTATCCGCCTTTTCCGGCGGGAAGCTTAAGCCTACCTTTAAGTGTTTTTCTCCCATTTCTACAGCCTCCTGTCCGCTTCCAGACCATTTACCTTATCCCTGTAAGGCAGCTTCGCCGCCGGCACAGTCATCTCAAACGAGCCGTCCAGCAACTTGCCTTTGAGCTCCTGCGCAATCTTTCTCGCCTTGAACAGGCTGGACAGCGGCGCGGTCCGCACCTTTTTGCCGTTCAGCTCAATCTCGCCGGAGCGCAGCTGCGCGTACGACACCAGCTTGAGCGCCGTCTTGCTGCGCGTGCTTACGCCGTAGTCATATACGTATGTGTACAGGCGGTCGTTGGGCACTGCCAAATCCGCCATCATGTCCTCGTCGATCACCGGCAGCGGCACGCCGATGCCCACATACAGCGAGGAGCCGTAGCCGTCGAACGTTGCCGCCCGTATGTATTCGCTCTTCATGCCCTTCAAATCGCCGATCAGCGCCAGCGTGTATCCGGAATACAGCGTTTCCCCGTTGGGCAGCTTTTCCGCCTTGTTCACCGCCTGCGTCCCCTCAAACACCACATAGCCCTCGCCGCCGCACAGCAGTATGCGCGTGCCGATGCCGATGGTGCGCAGCTTCGGGTCCTTGAGCAGCGGAGACAGCTCTCCCGACGTCGAGTACGTCACATTGCCCATACCGGGCAGCAGCGTGCCCATATAGGTGCGCTTGGTGTGGCTGGTCGTGTTGGTCGCCGCGCTGTAATTCTGGTACGCATTGCGCGGGTTGAACAGATACGCCTGATTGAGATCAGAAAGCTTTATCTTCGTGTGCACGTCGGTGCGCGTATAGCAGTCGGTGCCGGAGGACGTCGCGCAAAGCTCGATCTCCTTACCCGCGATCAGGTCTTCGATCACGTGCGCGCCGCCGTATTCGATGCCGGTGGTCTTGCCGGCCTGCGTCGCGCCGATATACGTGTCCACCGCGGCCAGACCGCCATAAGCTTCCACGCCGTTCAGGGATATCTCCGCCATGCGGATGGGCGGCTCCGAATGCCCAAAGTTAAGCATCGCGCCGGACGAGCACATCGCACCGAACGTCGCTGCCGTCACCACATCGATCTTCTCCGAGCATTTCGTCACGCCCTGCTCCGCCGCCATCTGTACCGCTTCCTCGGCGGTAAACACCACGGCCTTGCCTTTTTTCAGCTTCTCGTTGATCTCCTCAATCGTCTTTGCCACTTCTGCCTCCGCAAATTGCCAGTTCACTGCTCTGTGAACAAATTTATAAATTTATTCTGTCATTTTACTACTTTTCATATTGTCACACAACCGCAAATTTCTCCCGGAACCTATTCCCCATTATCAGCCGCTCCCTGCTTTCTGTTGATTTCTCACCCCCGCCGCGCTATAATGACGTGAATAAAATTCTATGAGGTATTTATGAGACTCGGAATCGTCGGGCTGCCCAACGTCGGAAAATCGTCACTGTTCAACGCGCTCACAGGCGCGGGCGCAGCCAGCGAAAATTACCCCTTCTGCACGATAGACCCCAACGTCGGCGTCGTATCCGTGCCGGACGCGCGCATGGACTTTCTGGCCAAGATGTACAACCCGGCCAAGTTCACGCCCGCCGTCATCGAGTTCGTGGACATCGCGGGGCTCGTCAAGGGCGCGAGCCGCGGCGAGGGCCTCGGCAACAAGTTCCTGTCCCACATACGCGAGGTGGACGCGATACTGCACGTGGTGCGCTGCTTTGAGAACGACGACGTGGTGCACGTGGACGGCAGCATCGGAAGCGCCAGAGACGCGGAGACCATCAACTTCGAGCTGATATTCGCCGACATGGAGACGGTAGACAAGCGCCTTCAGCGCTCCGGCAAGATGATAAAATCGGGCGATAAGAAATATAAGACCGAATGCGACACGCTGGAGAAGGTGAAAGCCAATCTGGAAGCGGGCATATTCGCGGGCGGCATGGACCTGTCGGACGAAGAGCGCGAGCTCATTTCCGAGCTGTTCCTGCTCACCGACAAGCCGGTGCTCTACGCCGCCAACGTATCAGAAACGGAAGCCGCCGCCGCGGACCCGTATGCGCTGCCGCAGGTGGCCGCTCTCACGGAGCTTGCCAGAAAGCAGAACGCGGAAGTCATGGTGGTCTGCGCACGGTTGGAGGAAGAGCTGTCGCTGTTGCCCGCCGACGAGCGTGACATGTTCCTCTCCGAGCTCGGCATCGCGCAGAGCGGCCTTGCCTCACTGATACAGAAGAGCTACAAGCTGCTGAACCTCATCAGCTACCTTACAGCGGGCGAAAAGGAAGTGCGTGCGTGGACAATCCATCGCGGCACCAAGGCCCCCGGCGCCGCCGGCAAGATACACTCCGACTTCGAGCGCGGCTTCATTCGTGCGGAGATCGTCGCGTTCGATGACCTTAAAAGCTGCGGCGACATGGCCACGGCAAAAGCGCGCGGTCTCGTCCGTCAGGAAGGCAAGGACTACGTGATGCAGGACGGCGACGTCACATTGTTCAAGTTCAACGTATAGCGAGGCCAAAGTTTCAGCTTTAGCTGAAATAAGCCCGCTCGTCGGGCTTTTTTATTCCATCAAGAGGTTGAAGTGAAAAAACATCGATTTAGAAAACGTCTGATAGTCACTGCTTCCCTGCTTTTGGGGCTTATCGCGCTTGCCGTACTTCTCGCACCGCTTTTCATCATCATCGGTACTACCTCCGGGCATGTAGACTATCTCGGCTACACCACCGAAGACTATCCTCTTCAGGGCCTCTATACGTCTGACGACTTTGGACTCGCCTCAAAGGATCAGTTTCTGACCACACAGGACGGATTCAGCATCTGGGTGAGCGAGATTACCGCCAATCAGCCAAAAGGTATCGTCATCTTTCTGTCCGGTATACGTCAGCCATCAGTCACCTACTTCTACGGCCATTCCAAGTGGCTGCAAAAAAACGGCTATGCGTCCGTACTGCTTGAAGTCCGCGGCCACGGCCAAAGCGATGGCGACTGGATTAGCCTGGGATATGAAGAAACGGCGGACGTCCAGGCCGTGGTGGATTATATCCGGAGCCAGCCCGTTTATGAGGATGTACCCATCGTCGTGCATGGCGTATCCATGGGCGGCGCCATCGCGATCAACGCATTCGGCCAGATACCGGAGATTGACGGCCTTATCGCCATGTCGGCCTATTCGAGTTTCAGCGCCGTGGTCAGCGACACGCTGCGCGGCTACGGCATTCCCGGCTTCCTGTGCTCGTTGGAGAAAGCGCTCACGGACCTGTACATGCCGCTGTTCTTCAAAGACTCACCCGAATTGACGCCCATCCGGCAGGTCCAGAATATCGGCAGCCGTCCTGCGCTTTTCATTGCCTGCACCGGAGACAAAGAGGTTCTTTCCGAAAATACGGAACGGCTCTTGTCCGCCGCGCCGGGACACCGTGACAGCTGGGTCAAGGACTCATGGGAGCACTTTATCATTAATGAATGCGATTTCGCCAATATGGAGCAGGATACGGAATACTGCAGCCGCATACTCTGCTTTCTCGAACAGGTTGCAATCGATTGACTCGGCTGCCATCTCCGTAATTGTATTGAATCTGCCGCATATTACGGCCTCTCCACATCCCAAAAACAAACTGCCTCATTAAAAATCGAAAAAGATTTCGCGCGGCACCAAGGCACCCACCGCCGCCGGAAAGATACATTCGGACTTCGAGCGCGGCTTCATCCGTGCGGAGATCGTCGCCTTTGATGACCTCAAAGCCTGTGGCGACATGGCCACCGCAAAAGCGCGCGGCCTCGTCCGTCAGGAAGGCAAGGAGTATGTGATGCAGGACGGCGACGTCACGCTGTTCAAGTTCAACGTATAGTTGTGTTCAGTTTTAACTTGCCGATCAAAAAAGCCCGTTTACCTCGGGCTTTTTGTTTTGCTGCAGAACCACCGGTCCACCTCATTGATTTTAAATTCGAACATATTTTTGTATTATAATTTCCCTTTTTGTTGTAATATTGTATAATTGTTTAATCATTATAATAAATGTACCGATAAGCCCAATACCAGATTACTCAGTTTTTTCTGCCAGGCGCTCAAGCACCAAAACAAAAGGAGTATCGCCTATGTTCTGTTCAAAATGCGGCGCCCCCATGACAAATGATACGCGTTTCTGCACCTATTGCGGCAACCCTTTGGATGAGTCCGTATCAACTGCCGCTCCCGCGCCACCCGTTCAGACGGATGAGCAGACCATGCGCAATGTGACCCCGCCCGCAGCTCAACCTCCAGCATACGCCGCCGAGGCTTCGCCTTACCCGTCAATTTATCAGCAATCGTATCAACCGGCTCCCCCCGCTGCGCCGCGCCATAAGCGCCGCCTTGTGTGGCTGGGCATCGTGCTGCCCGCCGCGCTGCTGGCGCTGGGCGCCGTATTCGTATTTGTTGTGCTGCCGGAAATACAGGACTCCGCCACTTATTCGTCCGCGCAGCAGCTGTTGGAGGATGGTAATTTTGACGACGCCGTAGCCGCCTTCAAATCGCTGGAAGACTACAAAGACGCGCCGGAGATGATTGACAAGGCGCAATACCAAAAAGCCCTCGCGCTGGCAAAGCAGGGTGAATATGACGCCGCCATCGCCATATTCAGCGACCTGGGCGGTTACGAGGATGCCGAAACCCAGGCGCTTGAAGCGCAGTACCAAAAAGGCCTTGCCCTCATCAGCGACGGCAAGTTCGACGACGCGGGCGCCCTGTTCGAATCGCTGGGCAGCTACACAGACGCCGCCGATATGGTGGATGAGGCGCAGTACCAGAAAGGCCTTGCGCTCATCTCCAACGCCTCATACGACGAAGCGCTGGAGATATTCACCACGCTGGATGGCTACAAGGACGCGGCAGATCAGATCAAAAACGTCAATTACCAGCACGGGCAGTCCCTGCTGTTCAATAAGGACTATATGGGAGCCATTCAAAAACTCTCGCCCCTATTCGATTACCGGAACAGCGCCGAACTGCTCCGCCAATGCAAGCTGAAAATGGGCAACAATGCTATCGCGTGTGGTTTTCTTTACTCAGCTGCTATATCTAAAAACGCCATATTGGCCTCATCTGAATATATCCGTCCTCAGGTATCCAAGTGGTCCCCCGAACTTGTGGACATCGCATCGGGCCGTACCACTCTCTTCGGACTCACCAAGGACGGCACTGTGCTGGTTGCCCTCGATATAGATCCGGAAGACTTCACCCCGGTCAGCGGCTGGTCAAACATCGTGGATATTGAAGCGTTTTACGGCCGCGTACTTGGCCTTAAAGGCGACGGCCGCGTTGTCGCCGCCGGCGGCAACGAATATGGCGCATGCAACACTTCCGGCTGGAACGATATCGTGGCAATAGCAGCAGGTGCCGAGCACAGCGTTGGCTTAAAAAGCGACGGCACCGTCATCGCCGTAGGCGATAACACTTATGGCCAGTGCGACGTTTCCGGCTGGACGGACATCGTCGCCATAACTGCCGGCGTTGGCCACACGGTCGGGCTGAGGTCGGACGGCACTGTGGTGGCCGTCGGCTCAAATTACGTAGGAGAGTCCAATGTATCCGGCTGGTCCGACATCATCGCAATCCGAGCGGGTTATTACCACACAATCGGCCTCAAGGCGGATGGCACAGTCGTAGCCGTGGGCGACAACAACAACGGTCAGTGCAACGTCAGCGGCTGGACCAATGTGACTTCAATCTCCGCCGGCTTTTCCTACACGCTGGCCTTAACAACCGGTGGCACCGTTGTCGCCACGGGGCTGAATGAATACGGGCAGTGTGATGTCTTAAGCTGGGGCAGCGTAGGTGCAGCCAGCTTCTTTGAAGAAGCCTGATTATATGACCTAAAGGAGTATCGCCTATGTTCTGTTCAAACTGCGGCAAGTCCATACCAAACGACAGCCTTTTTTGCGAACACTGCGGCCAGCGCATTATACTGCCATCTGCTCAGCCTCCAGCTGCGCCACCCCCATATCCGCCGCCTTTTCAGCCCACTTACCCTGCTGTTCCGCCTCCTGTCGGACATGCTCCGGCACCCGTGCTTCCGCGCAAAAAGCGCCGCCTCGTTTGGCTGGCCATCGTCATCCCGGCGATTGTTATTGCCTTCGCCGCAGCGTTCGTGCTGGTCATACTGCCCCAGATGCAGACCGCAGCGGCCTATGCGTCCGCGCAGCAGCTGCTGAAAGACGAAGAATTCGAGGACGCCGCAGCAGCCTTCGCCGATCTGGGTGATTATAAGGACGCGTCCGGGCAGGTGCTGGAAGCGCAATATCTGCTGGGCCTGTCGCTCATCGACACAGGTCAATATGACGACGCCATGGCGATATTTCAAAACCTGGATGATTACAGCGACGCAGAGACGCAGGTGAAGGAGGCGCAATATCAGAAGGGCCTCTCGCTGATAGAGGCATCCGAGTTTGATGCCGCGGAACAGCTGTTCATATCGCTGAAGGACTATAAGGATTCCGCTTCGCAGCTGCCGGGCATCAGCTATCGCGAGGGCGTACTGCGTATGGACGAGAGGGATTATTTGGGCGCACTGGCCTGTTTCACCGCCGCATCCGGCTACAAAGACAGCGATGTGCTCTATATTAAGTGCCTGCAGAAAATGTCCAACTCCTGTATCGCCGCCGGTGGCATGTATACCGCGGGCGTAACGTACAACACCGTCATTGTCACCGCCCTCTCGCCACAACAGGCTTCCATACCCTGGGCCCAAATCATAGATGTTGAGTCGTCTCTCTCCTCCATTCTGGGGCTCCAGGCCGACGGGACTCCCGTTGTCGCCGCGCTGTCAGGCAGCACCGGGGCGGCAGACATGATAGAAGGCTGGCGGGACATCGTTTCATTGTCCGCTTCATGGGACCACACGCTGGGGCTCAAAGCCGATGGCACCGTACTGGCGGCGGGAGACAACTCCTATGGCCAGTGCAACGTATCGGGCTGGCGGAATATCGCCGCCATTGAAGCCGGCCACGATCACAGCGTCGGGCTCAAGGCAGACGGTACAGTGGTTGCGGTCGGCGACCAATCACTGGGCGGATGCGACGTTGCGGGTTGGAGCGATATCGTCGCGGTTACCGCCGGCCTCGGTTTCACCGCGGGGCTCAAATCAGACGGCACCGTCGTCGCTATCGGAGCCAACTCATTTGGCCAATGCAATGTGTCCGGCTGGTCTGATATTGTGGCGATTTCTGCCGGCGCTTCCCATCTGTTGGGCCTCAAGGCCGACGGCACCGTCGTTGCCACCGGCATCACCGACGAAGGCATATGCGATGTCGGCGGCTGGTCTGATATCGTGGCCGTTGCGGGCGGCTTCGACTACTCCGTCGGTCTCAAGGCCGACGGTACTGTCGTCGCCACCGGCAAAAACGACAGCGGTCAGTGCGATGTTTCCAGCTGGTATAACATCGGCTTTCAGTATTAGCCGGAGCAACCCTCGCTTCTTTACGAGCAAACGAAAAGAGCCGGCGCGAACCGGCTCTCGTTTTACCCTTTTCTTTGATCTTCCAATCAAACCTTCTCCGGCTCCGTCACCGCTTCGTCCTCGGATACCGTCATCTTTTTGATCACCTGCGGTGTTTTGGGCCGGTCGGAATAGTCCGTCTCCTGCGACGCGATGGCATCCACCACATCCATACCTTCCACCACGCGCCCGAACGCCGCGTACTGGCCGTCGAGGTACGGTGCGTCTGCATGCATGATGAAGAACTGAGAGCCCGCTGAGTCAAACTTGGCCGAACGCGCCATCGAGAGCACGCCGCGCTTGTGCAGCAGCTTATTGTCCACGCCGTTCGCCTTGAACTCGCCCTTTATGCCGTAGCCCGGGCCGCCCGTACCGCTGCCGCTCGGGCATCCGCCCTGTATCATAAACCCGCTGATCACGCGATGGAATATCAGCCCATCGTAGAAGCCCTTCGCCGCCAGGCTCCTAAAGTTCGCCGCCGTGTTGGGCGCATGCTCGGGCAGCAGCTCCACCTTGATCTGTTTCCCGTCCGACATCTCAATTGTTATCATTTCATTCTCCTTAAGCCGTTTGGTCTCTCCTGCCGCAACCATCCTTCAAGCGGCACG
>JAEWWC010000074.1 GCA_023396555.1 Bacillota bacterium | reverse complement strand
GGATACTTCAGGCGTGGAGATGGTGCTGCATCTCGGCTCCAGAACGGAGGACGGCAAAAAGTATTACTGCACCGTGGAGGGCAAGGACGGCGTTTACCTGCTGGACGAGCCTTACACCGCCTTTATGGTGGACGATGTGGCGTTGTGCATGGACAAACGGCTGATGCCGGTGGCGGCGGACAGCATCGTGTCCGTCTCGTGGCAGGGGCAGGGGCAGCAGATTGAGCTGGCGGACGGCACGGCGACGGTCAATGGGCAGCCGCAGGGCGCTGACGTATATCAAGCCCTGATGAACGCAGTGAAGGAAGCGCAGGTGTCGGGCATTATCGATACGGACGCGGGGGATGCGGTGTATTCGCTGTCGGTGAAACTGTCGGACGGCGGCAGCCTTGAGGTGAAACTCTGTGAATACCTGAAGGGTTTTTACGCGCTGGATTATGGCAGCGGGCCCTCGTTGTATATCAAGGCGGATGCGCTAAAGCTGCTTGCAGAAGCGCAGTAGGAGAAATATTTAAGCAATAATATATCAAAGCCCTTGCTGTCGATGGCAAGGGCTTTTTCGTCCACGTCGGTCTGTATTCTTCCCACTTAATTATAACATGTGCGGAAAATAAATATCAGTCTTATTTTTCTTGCGTAAAAAGTGTATCCTAACGCTGTTCATTAGAATGGACCGAATATGCCCCCATCCATCATTGAATCGAGTTTGGAAGGAGCTATCTATGATCGAGGATAAAAAAGTCTGGGCCGAAGAAAAGGCTTACCTTGCCAGAGTTATGACCGAGATAGAGAGTCAGCTTGATTTGGGCATCAATGCCACCGAACACTATAAAAGAGATGCTATCGAGCTGCAAAAGAGCATGTGGGAAAATGCCAGAGTTGCACCCACAAGTTTGTTTGATCTGGAGAACGTCGCGCAAATCAATCAGATTCAGATGGACCTTAATAATAAGGCCAGCATCTATAAATTCTCGTATGAAAAAGTGGGCAGCTTAAAGCGACTGTACAAAAGCCCTTATTTCGGCAGGATTGATTTTCTCGAACAGGGGGAAAAGGCCGCCGAGAAAATCTACATTGGGATGAGCAGCCTGACCACAGACGACACCATGGATATGCTCATCTATGACTGGAGAGCGCCCATTTCGGGCATGTTCTACGATTTCGAAACCGGTTCCTCCAGCTACCTCTGCCCGGCTGGCCTTATCGAGGGACAGATGCTGCTGAAGAGACAGTACAGAATAGAGAATTCGGACATCGTCTACATGTTTGACAGTAGCCTCATCATCAACGACTCCATGCTCCAGGAAATACTCGGCAAGAGCACGGACAACAGGATGCGGACCATCGTCACGAGCATTCAGAAGGAACAGAATACCGTCATCCGCAACAGCCAGAACAGGATACTCATCGTGGAAGGTCCTGCCGGCAGCGGCAAGACTTCTATCGCGCTGCACCGGGCCGCCTATCTGCTGTACAGATACCGGGAAACGATCAGTTCGGAGAACATGCTCATCTTCTCTCCCAACCATGTGTTTGAGGATTATATCTCCCAGGTGCTGCCCGAGCTGGGAGAAGAGAACATCCGCCGCAGCACCTTTGCTGACTATTTCGGTAACGCTTTTGCGGCCGGTTGCCAAACAGAAACAATGAACCAACAGATGGAATACATCTTATCCTCGAACGATCCCGATGATATCAGGCTGGCCGGCATCAGGTTCAAAGCCTCGCCTCTCTTTCTTGCTGTCTTGAAAAGGTATGTGCAGTATCTAGAGGATGGGGTGGGCTTAACGTTCCATGACCTGATCTGTGACAACTCTCTTCTGATTTCCGCGGAAGACATGATCGGTATCTACAAAAAGCAATACGACCGCCTGCCATTTTCCAACCGTTTGGAGAATGTGCGCCAAACGCTGTTTGGCCTGCTGAAGGAATACGAGAGAACCCGCGATAAAAACGGCAAAGCAGCCGGGCCTGACTCAAAAGCCGAATACCAGCTTCTTAAGGATGAAATTCTGCAGATAACCTCTTTTGATGTTTATTCGTTATACGTTTCTTTACTAAAGGATATCGGTTACTTTATGCAGGCGGCTGATGCAGATGAGGACGAAGCCTGCCGCCGCATTGCCGATTTCACGTTACGCGAACTGGAGAACGGCATCATCAACTACGAAGATCTGGCGCCCATGATCTATCTTAAGGCCGTCCTTGAGGGCCAAAATGACGCCGGGTCCATCAAGCATATCATTATTGATGAGGCGCAGGATTACACTGCCGTGCAATACGAGATATTCAGGGTCGTGTTCAAAAACTGCAATATGACGATTCTCGGAGATATCAACCAAACCGTCAACGGTTATATGAATGTCGGAAGCTTTGACGTGATTTCGGATACCTTCAGCGCAGTGGATCATAAGCGTATTGCCCTGACGAAAAGCTACCGTTCCAGTAAGGAGCTGGCGGACTTCTGCAAAGGCCTCCTTCCCTCTCCCACTCAAGCAGAACAATTGAACAGGCATGGGGCCAAGCCAAGCGTCACCAAGGTCAGCTCTGATGGCTCATATACGCGGATCGCTGATGATGTCCTTGACCTGAAAAGCAAGGGATATAAGCTCATCGCGGTGATCTGTAAGACAGCTTCCCAGTGCAGGGCTTTGCATCAGGCTGTGAGCGCCCGGGTGGATATAGGTTTGATCTCGAATCAGAACGAGGTGTATTACGGCGATGTCGTTGTTATCCCATCCTATCTCGCCAAAGGCCTTGAGTTCGACGCCGTTTTGGTCAGCTCGGCCGAGGATAAAGACTACCATATGCCGGAAGACAGAAGGCTGCTGTATACGGTGTGCACCCGAGCCTTGCACGAGCTGTACCTGTACTATTCCGATGACATATCCCGTTTCATATCCGGCATCGACGAACGGCTGTATACCATTCGGTTGTTATAATTTCCTTGAGTGTTTTACCGTCAGTGGTTTCCCAAGCAGTTAATGGATGCGATCGTCTTACTCCAATATTTCCACATAACCCTCGGAACCGTTTACTCTGATTCGCTGACCGTCCTTGATGCGTATAGTAGCGTTTTCCACGCCTGCAACGCAGGGAACGCCGTATTCACGGGCGATAACCGCGCCATGTGTCATCACGCCGCCGACCTCCATAACGACACCTTTGGCCGACACAAGCATAGGCGACCAGCTTGGGTCAATAAACACAGTTACAAGAATATCGCCATCCTTAATGTTTGAGTTACGCATATTCAACAGTACGCGAGCGCGCCCCTCAACCACGCCTGACGATACGGCAACGCCAGCCAACGCCCCGGCAGGGAGTTTACCTGTGTCATAGTCGCCTGTGATTACCTCTCCGTCAGATGTCATCACGCGGGGCGGGTTGAGTTTCATATGCACCTCGTGTTCGTTTTTACGCTTTACTATCATGTCGTAGTCGAGTTTGCCTGTTTTTACTGCCTGACGCAGTTCCTCAAACGAAAGATAATGGATGTCCTCGTTTTCACGGATCGTTCCGTTTTGCGTGAGTTTTTCGGCCTCCTTGAGTAACGCTATTTTATAGAGCCAATACCGCTGCAGCAGCGCGTGTTTAGAATACTCACGGTAACCGATGAAGTTCCGCAGTACGCTGATTTGGCGCTTCACTTTTTCCGCTTTTGCCCTGCCGCCCGGCAATTGCTCTAAACGCGAAATTATTTCGCCTGCCTTTTGCTCCGCTTCGCTCCGTCCCTGTTTTATGCGGATATTGCGCGCTCCTGGCCCGCAGTTCTTGATATTGCCGAGTACCACAGGTGCGAGCAGCGCCGGATTTTCGCCCCATCTCGGGCGGGTAATGTCAATATCGCCCGAGCAGTGCATACCGTACCTTTCAAGGTATCCCCTTAATGCTTCGGCAACCCTATTGCCTCCTTGAAGCCTGGACAGTTCGCCCCAAAAGTCAGTGCCGTCCGTATGTTCAAAGAACTGGGCCACAGCCGGATACTCCCGAACAACATCTGCGACATCGAACAGCTCTAACCCCATATCCGACACCACGTTATTAGGCGAAGCCTGACCGAGAATGTCTCCGGAGTTATTCTCGCCAAGCCACTGTTCCACGTGTTTGTTAAGCCAGTTTGCCGTGTTTATGCCGAGATACGCCGCCGCCACGCTTCGTGGCTCGTACATAATATCCGCAAGCTCCTTGTGGTCGCTCATTATATACTCAAACACGCTGTCGCCGCTTTTGCCCGCAAGACCTTGCTTCAACCGCCGGACAGAGGCTTCGTTGTTCGCAATCAGTTCCGGTACTACAGACGGGTCGTTCGCTCTGCTGAGTTTCCTAAGCTGTTTAAGCATAGGCAGCATACCGCCTTTGCCGAAGTTCAACACCGACGCTTTTCCGCGAGCCAAGCCTTTCACGAAGTCCTTTCGCTTCATCACATTGATCAGTGCGCGTTGCATCAACACATCAACCTGAGAGAAACTGCTGATGGTGACTCCTTTGTAGATTGCCGATGTCAGTTCAAACGACAAGTCGCGCCAGAAGCGTCCGCCCGAAACGCTCATCTCGGGTCTGCCAAGGCTCTTATCCAAAATTTTAAAGAACGAGATGCCCAGCGGTTTGAAAGCATCCGTCATCATTTGCCTGTGTCCGTATGAAATGTATATATGATTCTTCCCGTCATTAGACTGCGGGACCGGGTAGAGCGTCGTAATCGGCCGGCTCTGTATAACATAGAACGAGCCCTCGTAAAGTCCCCACTCTATATCCTGCGGACAGCCGAAATGAGCCTCGCATTTACGTCCGATTGTTGCAAGCTGTAATATTTGCTCATCAGTAAGCGTTGGAGCGTTTTGTTTTTCGGGCGGGACGGACCGTTCCTCCGTCCCACCTTTTTCAAGTGCGTAGATTGCAAGTTTCTTCGTGGCAATCTTTTTTTCAAGCAGCCTGCCGTCACGGACTTTGTATAGATCGGCGTTGGTCAGTCCCGATACCAACGCCTCGCCCAGTCCGAAACTCGCGTCGATTGTCAGCACCTTTCGGTTTTGGGTAATCGGGTTGGCAGTAAACATGATTCCTGCCGCCTGCGGAAACACCATACGCTGAACCACGACCGCCAGCAATACCTTTCTGTTGTCAAAGCCGTTTTGTATGCGGTAGGCAACTGCCCGGTCGGTGAACAGTGAGGCCCAGCACTTCTTGACGTTCAGCAGAATTGAGTCGATACCGATGATATTAAGGTATGTGTCCTGCTGTCCGGCAAACGAATTTGTCGGCAAGTCCTCTGCGGTCGCGCTTGAACGAACGGCATAAGCGTACCGTTCTCCACGCGTCGAAAACATCCGCATTATCGCCGCGGAGAGTTCAGGCGGTATTTGAAGGTTCTCGATGAGGACCCGAATTTTAGAGCTGACGCTTTCGATTTTTTCCCGGTCGTCCGCCTGGAGTGGGCCGAGTTCATCAATCAGCGCGCTGACTTCCGTACTGCCGCTTACGACTGCCCGGTACGCCTCTGTGGTGATACAAAAGCCCTCCGGCACCAGAATTCCGACGACGTGCGAAAGTTCTCCAAGATTTGCGCCCTTGCCGCCGACAATCGGCAACATTGATTTATAGGTTTCTTTGAAATCCAACACATAGGTGTCCGACATAATCATTCTCCCTTCCGGTTCGCCGAAACTCCGTGCTTAATTATTTCAACGGTGCTGTCAAGTTTTCTGCTGAATGCTTGCGCGTCCATATCCGTATTGAAATATTCACTGAGTATTAGTGAATACAGCATATTTGCTACCAAAGCAGAGTCCGCGTCCTGTCTGATAAAGCCACGTGTTTTGTCGCGTTCCACCATTTCTATCAGCCCCAGCATTGATTCAGAACGTAATCGCGTGATGAGTTCGCTGTCGTCAACTTCCATCAGCAAAGCAATTTTAGCATAATCGGGGCGCAGCCTGCTCCATTCGTAGGTTGACTTTGTTGTCTGGACGCACATTGTAAAAACGTCCGCATTCTCGTCATATACATCCTTGCGGTGCATCAGCTCGCGCTTTTCGCGCAGTATCTCACCGTAAACATAAGAGAACAAGTCTTCCTTGTTGTCGAAGTATTGGTAGAAGCTTCCCCACGGGATTCCGGCGTTCTTAACGATGTTATTAACGGATGCATCGCTGAAACGGCGCACTGAAAATTCCTGCACAGCCGCATGAAATATGCGCTTGCGCTTTTCTTCGGGGAGATTCAGAAAAGTCTCCTTAGGCATTGGTATCACCTCGGCTGTACAATTATGAGAATATTCTCATGTGAGAAGAATCTCATATAAGAGGGCGACTTGTCAATATGAAAAAATAAAAATTGCGAGATTAATAACAGATTTGCATTGCACCCCTTGGCCTCGCAAAACTTGAAATCGTTAAATGGTATCAATTTCAGACAATATGACATAGTGCCAGTTTGGAACCGCTTTATAATGCTTCTAATATCGTATTCTGTGTTCCCGGGTCAAAAAGATGTATACGGGATATATCAAAAGCAACAGTCACGGCCGCTCCGGGCTGTGAGCTGAACCTCGCCGTTTTCGCAACAGCGTCTTTCCCCTGAATGCTCAGATGCACAAGTGTTTCCGCTCCCATCATCTCGGACATATCCACCTGTGCGGTGAAAGCGTTTTGAGGATACCGGAGCAGAAAGTCTTCATCGATATGGATGTCTTCCGGTCTGATCCCCATTATGACTTCGCGGCTTATGTTCTTTTCGTCCCTGAGCCTGCTCCCGATTGCCTTATCAAGCGGTATGTGGATTTCCCCGAAAACGCAGCTGAAACCGTCATCCGTCCGCTCCAGCCGCGCCGGAAAGAAATTCATTTGTGGTATGCCAATGAAACCCGCAACAAACATATTCACCGGATGGTCGTATAAGCACACCGGCGTATCCACCTGCTGAAGGAGGCCCTCATGCATGACTGCGATACGGGTACCCATGGTCATCGCTTCGGCCTGATCGTGAGTCACATAAATAAACGTGGTCTGAAGGCTTCTGTGCAGCTTGATGAGCTCGGCGCGCATGTGGGCGCGAAGCTTTGCGTCCAGGTTGGAAAGAGGCTCGTCCATCAAAAACGCCTTCGGGTTGCGCACAATGGCGCGCCCCAGCGCCACGCGCTGCATCTGCCCGCCCGAGAGCTCCCTGGGCCTGCGCGAGAGCAGATCCTCTATGCCGAGGAGGGAAGCGGTCTTTTTGACACGATCCCTGATCTGCTGTTTGGGAACCCTGCCGATTTTCAGGCTGAACGACATGTTGTCAAACACCGTCATGTGGGGATACAGCGCATAATTCTGAAACACCATGGCCAGATCGCGGCTCTTTGCCGGTATGTTGTTCATTTGCGTATCGTTAATTAACAGCTCTCCATCGGTGATATCCTCGAGTCCGGCTACCATGCGAAGCGTTGTGGTTTTTCCGCACCCCGAAGGGCCCACGAGCACCAGAAACTCCTTATCCTGAATCTCAAGGCTCAGATCGTCTACAGCTTTGACGCCGCCCGGATAGACTTTTGATACATGATTCAATGTGACGTTCGACATATTAAAACTCCTGTATTTGTTATAGATCTTTATCAACGGGCAGCGTCACCGTAAACGTGCTGCCCTGACCCTCCGCGCTGGCGGCGGTGATGGTGCCTCCATGGCGCTCCACGATGAATTTCGCAATGGAAAGCCCGAGGCCGTGACCGCCCACCTCGCGCTCCCTGGATTCGTCTATACGGTAGAAACGGTCGAATACCTTCCCGATATGTTCCGGGGCGATTCCGATACCGCTGTCGGAGACGGTTAATAAGGCATTATCCCGGATGCGGTCCGCACTGACTTTCACCCATCCGCCGTGAGGTGTATATTTTATCGCGTTGTCGATGAGCTGCAGCAGCACCTGCTTTATACGGTCCGCGTCGCCGCTGATTTCGGGCGCGTCATGAACGATAAGCTCCAAGGCAATATCCTTTTTTGCGGCTACGGGCTGCATCAGATCGGCTGCTCCTTGGACAACTTCGGAAAGGTCGACAGGTTCGTTCAGAAATATAACGGCATCCGAATCCGCGCGAGCCAGCATCAGCAGATTGTCCACGAGATACGACATGCGCTTCGATTCCTCGGCAATACCCTGGCAATACAGCTGCTTTTCCTGAACTGTGGCGTGCGGGTCGTCCAGCACCACGTCGATGTTGCTTCTGATTGCCGCGAGGGGGGTGCGCAGTTCGTGGGACGCGTCCGCGACAAAATCACGCTGCTTCTGCCACGACAACCTGATGGGGCGTATGGAACGCTCCGCGAGGAACAGCCCACCCAGAGAGAGCAGCAGCAAACCGCCTAGTACGCAGCCCAAAAGAATTATTCCGACATTAATCAGGAATACTCTTTCCTGACTTAAGTTTTGTATGACCACATATGTATTGTTTGCGCCGTATACTGCGGCATAACGGAAGACCTGGCCGTTTCCAAAATCGACGGTATCATCTTTCCGCTTTACTACCAGGCTATATTCATTCGGATCGCCGGAGCTGAGGCTGCCGGAGGCCGGGCCGCTGATAAACTGGCTGCTCTGGATATGATACGTCTGGCCGTCTTCCTCCGGGTCATGAAGCGCCAGGTCAATGACCTTATTTATCATGTCGGAATCGATAGGTGAGTTTGAATTGAGCTGCAGCCTTGGCTTCTTATCCACATCCGTGGAGACGATATAAAACGAATCCATGTCGGCCATTATTCCCATTCCCATTACAGTACCCGGCCCAAATGGGACGTTCTGGCTTTGCTGCACCATAAAGTCGTCGATGAGCATCTGGAAAGATTGCTCGGACCGGTTTTTTATATTGTTAGATATAATCGTAAAAGAGGCTGCCGATATGCCAAGCAGTATGACGCCCGCCACGGCCAGATTGAGCAGCATGAGTTTTATTTTAAGCTTTTTAAACATAATTTTCACTCTTTCTCAAGCCGGTACCCGAGCCCGCGCAGCGTATGGATTGCGAAAGGGGCGTTAAGCCGCTTCAGTTTTCTTCGTACGAAATGTATATAGCTGTCGATGTTGCCGGGCTCCACGCATTCGAGCGGTCCCCAGACACGGTCGAGTATCGTTTCGCGGGGTATCACCTGCCCGAAATGACGCATCAAGAGCTCCATTAAATTTGTTTCGCGCGGTGTCAGCTCCGCCGTTTCCTGCTTGTATTTCAGCATTCCGGCGCGGGGGTGCAGCACGAGCCCCAAGACTGTCACGGTATCGTCGGTGATTATATTCGCGGGACGGCGGCACAGCGCCCTTATCCTGGCCAGCATCTCGTCCTTATCGAAAGGCTTTACGAGGTAATCATCCGCTCCCGCGTCGAGGCCGCTGATGCGGTCTTCTATAGCGTCACGCGCCGTTATAAACAACACGGGGTATTTTTTGCCCGCGCTCCGGATTTTTTTCAATATCGAAACGCCGTCCATTTTAGGAAGCATCCTGTCCAGCAGCACGAGGTCATAATCGTTATCCAGCGCGAGGGCGCACCCCGTCTCTCCGTCCAGAGCGGCGTCCACCGCATAGTTTTCTTTTTTCAGCTGATAAACGAGCGCGTTTACCATCCATTTGTCGTCTTCAACAAGCAAAATTCGCATAGATTAGCACCTCATCTGATTTTGAGTATAGCATGGTTGTCTTAAAAATATCTTGATTTTTCAAGAGAGTTTCAAGATTGATGTGCAAGAATGGCACTTGAAAGCACCGGGCGATGTGCCGGATTTCGAGCAAGACGGAGGCATGCGTGAGAAAGCCATTTTTCAGGAGAAAAAAAAAGGAGCAAAGAGGGAAAGAAACATTGACCGCTTTGTTGTTCCTGCTGCCGAGCCTCTCGGGGTTTGCGCTGTTCTACGGGGTGCCTTTCATACAATCCTTTATTATGTCGCTGTTTTCAAGCCCGGTGAACGGGCGTTTTGTGTGGCTGCAAAACTATGTCTCGCTGCTTTCCAATAAAGCGTTTGCGCAGGCGGCGATTAACACCGCTGTTTTTACCGGCGTCGGTGTGCCTCTGCTGGTGGGGCTTTCGCTGCTGCTCGCCATGGCGCTCCGCAAGCCGGTGTTCGGAAGGAAGGCGCTGCGCACGATATTCATCAGCCCGCTGGTCATACCGGTCGCGTCCGTGGTGCTCGTGTTTCAGGTGCTGTTCAGCGACAACGGAGCGCTCAACGGCATGCTCGCGTCGATGGGGGCGTCGTCCGTCGACTGGCTCAAATCGGATATCGCGCGCTACGTTGTGATGCTGATTTATCTCTGGAAGAACGCCGGGTACAACATGGTGCTCTTCCTTGCGGGGCTGGGCACCGTCCCGAAGCAATGCCTTGAGGCGGCGGATATGGACGGCGCAAACGGCTTTCAGAAGTTCCGGCATATCACGTGGCCCGCGCTGCTGCCCACCACGTTTTTCGTGGCGGTAATGTCCGTTATCAACTCGTTCAAGATATTCCGCGAGGTGTATCTGCTGTCGGGCAGCTATCCGCATGGCAGCCTGTACACGCTGCAGCATTTCATGAACAACATGTTTACGTCGCTGGATTATCAGAAGCTGACGAGCGCGGCTTTTATCATGGCGGTGGCGGTTACGCTGATTGCGGGGTTGTTTGTCGGCCTGAGAAAACGCCCGGCAAAGAAAAAACTTTCCGCGAAAGGGGAAAACGTATGAGCACCGCTGCCGGATACAAACGGCCCAACAGGCATCAAAGACCTCCCCGGCAAAGAGTCCGGAAACACATATTTCTTGGCATCGTGCTCTGGCTGCTCGCGACCGCCTTTATATTTCCGGTCGTCATGACGTTCACCGATTCGTTCATGAGCGAAAGCGAGATAGAGAAGGACTATGGGCCCGTAAACGATGCATCCGGGGACGAGGAGCAACAATACGCGGACGTCAGCCTCATACCTGACTATGCGACGATAGACCAGTACTATTCGATACTGATAGGCAACACAGGGTATCTGATGATGTTCTGGAATTCCGTGATACTTGTCGTTCCCATAATACTGGGGCAGGTTGTCATAGGCTCGCTTGCGGCGTACGCGTTCTCGATGTTCAAATTCCGCGGCAGGAGCGTGATATTCGCGGTGTATCTTATCACGATGATGATGCCCTTTCAGGTGACGCTGGTGCCGAATTACCTCATGGCGGACGCACTGGGCATACTGGGGCAGTATTCATCCATCATATTCCCCGGCATATTCGCGACGTTCGGCGTGTTCCTGCTGCGGCAGTTCATGCTCAACATTCCGCGGGAAACCATAGAAGCCGCGAAGATGGACGGGGCGGGGCATATGCGTATATTCTTCCGGGTCGTGATGCCGCTGTGCAAGCCGGCGCTCGCGTCGCTGCTGATACTGTCGTTCATCGACAACTGGGGGATGGTGGAACAGGCGCTTATCATGCTTAAGGACGCCAATATGCAGCCGTTATCGCTTTACCTGTCAGAGATAAACGCGGGTTCGCTGGGCGTGGCGTTCGCGGCATCCGCGCTGTTCATGCTGCCCGTCATACTCGTGTTTTTGAACGGACAGGAGTATCTGGTGGAAGGCATACAGATGACGAATTACAAGGATTGAACTTATAAAATATAAAGGCTCTTCGGGCGAAAGTATGGAGGTGGACCATGGAAACATCGGTCGTGGTAACGGACAAACCTGCAAAACACAAGAAAACGATGCGGAACCTGTTGATAGGGTTCATCGTAATAATGGCGCTGCTGACGTTTTTTTCAAAAACGATAAACAACATATCGCTGGCAAAGGTGAGCGTCGCCTCCCCGTTTTCGGCAGCCCTGCAAAAGACGGTCAGCGCCAGCGGAAAATTCGAGTCCAGGGGAAACACGACGGTCAGCGCCGAGATATCCTGCAGGGTGGAGTCGGTTCCCGTTTCGGCAGGCGACACGGTATCCGCAGGCGAAACGCTTGTAAACCTTGAGCTGGATTATCTGGCCGATCAGCTTTCGGCGGCGCAGGATGAGCTGGCAAAGATGAAAAACAACCGCTCCAAAGCGGCGCTCGGGTATACGGCGCAGGACTATACACAGATGGAAGTGGCTGTCGACGTGGCAAAAGACAATCGGGACAAGGCGCAGGCGGACTACGACGCGGTGAAAGCGGCGTTTGACGCGGGAACGGCGGACCAGTCGCATCTGGACGCGGCGGCACAGGCGCTTCGGGCCGCACAGGATGACTATGATATCAAGAAGAGCCAGCTTTCACACGCGAAGTCGGTGGATTCAAAACAAAAGAAAGCCAGCAAGCTCGATCTGGAAAATATGGATATCGATATAGCGGCCCAGCAGCAGAAAATCGACGACATTCAGGTCGTCATTGACGGCGACGGCAAAATCGTATCTCCGATCGACGGGATAGTGCAGAAAATCGACGCGCAGGAGGGGGCCATACTGTCGCCTGCCCAGCCGGTGGCGGAGCTGGCCGATACCTCCGAGGGGATGACGTTTGCCGCGGACGTCACGAACGACGACGCGGACCTCATGCCGCTGGGAGCGGAGACGGATATCGAGCTCAACGGGGGCGCGGATACAGTACAGGCGGTACTGACCGAGAAGAAGGACAGCGCCGCACAGCCGGGGGAGATGACGACGCTTTATTTCGATATTTCTCCAGCCGATACCGCGTCGTTGAACATACAGCCGAATCAGGCGGGGGACCTCAGCTATACGCAAAAGACGCAAGGCTACGAGACGACGGTTCCGAACGACGCCATCCGTGAGGACAGCACCAGCAAGTTCGTACTTGTCGTCAGCGAAAACGATACCCCGTTGGGCAAGCAGGAGGTGCTGCGGCGCATCGATGTCATCGTGCTGGATTCGGATGCCTTCCGCACGGCGAT
>JAEWWC010000071.1 GCA_023396555.1 Bacillota bacterium | reverse complement strand
TGATCGCGGAGGGCGTGCCGTGGACGGTGGGCGATCTCAACGTGACGGGGCGGGATATCTCGGAGTGGCTGAGCATACCGCCGTCGCCCGTTGTGGGGCAGATACTCGCGGCGCTGCACAAGGAATGTGTGTCCAGCCCGTCGCGCAACAATCCGCAGGCGCTCAAAAAGAGTGCGCTGGCGCTGGGTCGTCCGTTAATGTTACCGTAATGTTACATATATTTCACTTAAATGAACGGCCAGGGTTGAATTGTGATGCCAATCGTAGTATATTGAGCGTATATTGATAAACGATATTTAATACCCGCGGCGCGCATAGGACGGCGCATCCGGTTGGGGGTGTCCATATTGGCGGTCAAAAACTACAACTACAAAAGCAGGGCCCGTAAGGTCATGCAATACGATGAATACACCGGCTCATCGGTGGATATTTCGTTTGAGATTGTCAACGAGACGGAGATGGGGCCGGAGAGCATCCGTTTCGACACGACGATACGCTATATTTCGCAGGGCAAGGGCGAAACGCTGCTGCTGGTGCACGGCATCGGACAATCGCTGTTTACGTGGCGGCAGAACATCGACTATTTTGCGGACAACGGCTACCGTGTGATCGCACTGGACCTCGCGGGATGCGGCTACAGCGGGCATCCAAACATCTACTTCACGGTGGAGGAGCAGGCGCTGGTGCTCGAAGCGTTCATGAAGGCGCTGCGCATCAAGAAGGCGCATATCGCCGCGTTTTCCACCGGGGCGCTGAGCGCTATATGCTTTGCGTATGCGCATCCGCAGCGGGTGAACCGGCTGGTGCTCGTCTCCCCCGGCGGTCCCAGTGAGAACTATCCATTCTCGCTGCGCCTGTTGACGACATGGCTCGGGCGGACGATATTCCTCATGCATCTCAGCGAATCCTCGGTGCGCGGTATGCTAAGTGAATTGTTTTTTGACGCCACGCAGCTGAAGGATGAAGTGGTGGAAGGGTATTATCTGCCGCTTCGCAGGCGTGATGTGCGGGAGACGCTGGTGATGATGATGATGCAGTTTGACGACACATATGCGCGCTCGCTGCTCAAAAGCATACGGCACAGGACGCTGGTGTTTTCCGGGTCCGAGGACAAGCTGCACAATGAGGATATGATCCGCGACTTTGCGCTGATCATACCCGGAGCGGAACACGTCCGGCTGCGCAACTGCGGGCATTTTGTGCATGAGGAAAAGCCGGAGCGGTTTAACGAGGCCACGCGTGTGTTCTTGAGCAAACAGTATGAGTGGGAGGAAGAAGAGCCGATTTAAAGCGTTTTAAAGAGCCCGGTTGAAAATCATGTGTATTTTGTTATAATGAAATAATAATAAAGCTTTTGACACTACGCGAAACCCGCTCGGAGGTAAAAACTAGTGTTTGATTCGATCAGGGAAAGAATAAGAAGACGTCGGCGGCGCAAAAGCATGCGCCTTCGCAAGGGACGCGGACAGAGAAGCGCGTCCCGGTTCAGTGCGTCGAGCCTTGGGCCTATACTGAAAATCGGTGGACTGGTGCTGGCTGTGGCCGGTCTGGTGGCGCTGGTGATATTCGTGATCGTACCGCTGTTCGGCGGCGGCGTGGGCCCCAAGCCCACGCCCACACCAACCGAGGCGGCAACGGCCACGCCTGCGCCTACGCCCATCGCCAAGGCTGATATGTCGGAAGGGGCCGAGGAGCTGGCGATACCCAACAAGTCCGTCAACGACCCGTATGTGTTCGGGCGCGAGGTGGTATTCTCCACCGGCAAGGCGGAAGAGGTGTCCCCCGAGCTCAACACCATCGCCATCTACAATCTGGATACGAAGCAGGCAGAAGCGGTGGCGGATATCAAGATGAAATACACCAGCCTGTTTGAGCCCAAGATCAACGACAAGTTTATCGTCTATCTGGACTGCAAGTCGGCGGACGGCGGTGCGGTGTGTGCGTATGACCGCGAGAATAAGACGTCATTCGTGATGCGAGAATACTCGTACGGCAAGCCCAAGGTATCCCTTGCGGGTGAATACGCGCTGTGGCTGCAGCAGACAGGCAAGGGAACGGACAAGCTGTATCTGTTCCACCTGCCCACGCAGGAGTCCGTTGTTATCGAGGAACTGGTGGATCCCGACTGGGTGAGGTTCTCGCCGAGCGCTCCGTATCTGTCGGACGATGCCCTGGTGTTTGTGGAGCCCAAGGATGAGACCAAGGTGGTGGAAGGGCGGGCCACGGCTTCGTCCTCCGTATCGGAAGAATCCGAGATCCGCATGATTCCGCTGAAGCAGGGCGGAGACCAGCAGAGCATACAGTTCCTGCCGGGCACGTACGCGTATGATCCGATGATCGACGGCGACTATCTGGTGTACATGAACGGCCCGCGCGACGATAAGAGCGATTTGATGCTGTGCACCAAAACGGGCGATACGTATTCCGCGCCGGTGATGATCGCCGAGAATGTGCTCAACTATTGCGTGGGCGACGGGTTTGTGGCCTACACCAAGGATGATTTTGTTTACGCCTACTACTTTGCGGACGGCTCGTCCGGCAGAGTTTCGGCCGAGAGCACACGGTCGTATCTGTCCAGCGCGACCGGCAAGGATATCGTGTGGTATGACATCACCGATATCGAAGCGGCGAATGTGGTGATCCATCAGCAGGTGCCGTGAGGGCTTGGAAAGATAGCATTTGAAATGATGAGAGCTGCCGGTTTGGCGGCTCTTGTTTTATCAGTCGGCGGATAGTTTACATGTGGTGAGAAAGCAATATAACAAGGCGAATAACGGGTGCAGGTGTATTTTTTGAAACTACGCCTGACACCTCATTCGGCCTTCGGGCCACCTTATCCTCAAGGAGAAGGCTTATCTCTCTTCAATGGATGCCCGCACAAAAGACATACTCTTAAGCTTAAGAATATAAAAAAAGCAGGCTCCCCTGCCTGCTTAAAGACTTTTTCAGCTGTTATGATTGTTCGGGCTGCTCGATACACTGTTTCTGCGCGCGTTCCTTCTCTTTCAGCTTTTTGTACATGTTAAGGTAGGCGTATTGTCCGAGCGAGGCTAACGTCAGCACCAGCGCGAAGCTGATGAACCAGACATGCCATGGATCGACGAACTTGTTCAGGAAGCAAAAGGCGATGGCTGTGTTCAGTATGAACGCGGCGATTTTGCCGAACATGTTGGCCGGCGAGATGATGTCCCTGAAATAGAGGTATATGCCGCCGCCGATCATCAGCAGCTCCTTGATGATGAGGGTGACCACGACGAACCAGGGCAGCACGCCGGTGACGGTGAACGCGATAACGGAGAACACGGATATCAGCTTGTCCGCCAGCGGGTCCAGCAGTATGCCCGCCTGTGAGACCAGCTTGTATTTGCGGGCGATCCAGCCGTCCAGCAGGTCCGTCGAACATGCGACGATATAAACAACAAACGCGGGTATCATGACGTTGAAGTAAATAAATATGGTGCAGACCGGCACCAGCGCAAAACGGAACAGCGTCAGTATATTGGGTATAGTGAGCGGTATACGTTTCACACAATCACCTCATCTGTTGTTTGTAATACTGAATATTTTAGAAAACGCCGTTACTTGGATAACGGCGCTTCCTTCAATCCAGATATTTATTATACTTCGATTGGCTTGCCGTTAGCAAGCAGGTATTTTTCCGCCTCGGCGGACCAGAAGCCGCCGCTCTTTGCCGTGATATCCGCAAGGCCCTTGAAGAACGGGTCTGTCTCGCCCAGCTTGGCGAAATCGTCGATGGCGGTGAGCGGCATCGAGATGTGCGTGTAGATCAGCTTTTTGCCGCCCGGGATGTCGGGCAGGTGCAGTGTTGCGTCCACCACGCTGTCCAGACCGCCGACGTGCGTGATCATGGACGTTGGGTTGATGATGCCTTTGCCCATCATGAGCAGCGATTCCTTCATGTCGTCGTTGTTGCCGCCCGATGTGCCCACGATGTGCGTGAACGAATAATGCACGTTGTAGAAGTTGAAGCTGGCGGAGAACGACTGGTCCGTTGGACCGGCGAAGAAGTTCAGGCAACCGTCCTTGCACAGCAGCTTGTCGCCCTGTTCGATGACCGCTTTGACGGGGGCCATCACCAGCACGTCGTTGTACCCTTTGCCGCCCGAGAGCGCCATCAGCTTCTCAAAGCTGCCTTCCTCCCGGGTATTGACATAGTGCAGCTCCACGCCCATGCGTGCGGCTTCCTCAACAGTGTATATCCGCGCAGCGCGAGCGAGCCGCGCGTCGTCGATATCCGTGACGACCAGCAGCTTGGGACGGCGGTCGCAGTGCAGCGCGTAGTCGATGGAACCGAGGCCCATCGGACCAACGCCCGCGAGTATCGCCATGTTGCCGCCTTCCACGATGCCCATGTCGTGCACGTACTGGCCCTGGCGCGTGTGGTAGTACGCGTGGTAGGTGCCCACGATGCAGCTCATCGGCTCAGCCAGCGAGCCGTAGAAGAAAGCGTCGGAATCGTACTTCAACAGGCAGTCCATCTCCATGGCTTCGGGCGGGATGATGACGTAGGTGGCGTCTCCGCCGATGTAGGGATACGAGTAGCCCGGAGCGTTCTGCGAGCCCTTATAATTGAAGGCGGGCTGTATCGAGAACTTGTCTCCCGGCGCGAACAGGTGCTTCCACTCGCTGCCCACCTCGACGATCTCACCGCAGAATTCATGCCCGATGATCGTGGGGTTGGTGGCGACGTCGTCCGGTACGCGCTTATGATCCGCCCCCTGCTTGGCTGCCTTGTACGAGGACATGCAAAGGCTGTCGGATACGACCTTAGCCAATATTTCGTTGGGTTTAATGGCTGGCAGCTCGAAGTTTTCCAGCCGTAAGTCGTTTTTGCCGTAAAGCCTGACTGCTTTTGTTTTCATTGAAGTCTCCTTATCGTTAAAATTCCGTTCAGCCGTGTTTGACCGGCTAGTTGTTCAAATATAACATGTCCAATGTGACTAATTCGCAAAAAATGATCAAGAGGACACAATGCAATTATATACGGGGAGACAGAAAAAAGTCAAGTTGATCGCATAAACGAAGCTGTGAAGCGAAATAAGGAAAAAGGTGTACGAATTGGAAGTATCAAAGCCTACAAAAAAAATAGGGTTGGTCAATCGGCCCGAAATGAGTATAATAATATGCAGCAACAAAAAGAAATAAGGGGTATACGATGCAGTATAAATCTGACCTTGAAATCGCTCGGGAAGCCGAACTGACGCCCATTCAGCAGATCGCGGAGGAAGGCGGCATACTGGAGAGCGAGCTGATCCCATTCGGATACAAAAAGGCCAAGGTGTCGCTGTCCATCATGGAGCGGCTGAAGGGCAAGAATAACGGCAAGCTGATATTGGTGTCCGCGATCAACCCGACGCCGGCGGGCGAAGGCAAAACGACGGTGTCCATCGGTCTCGCGGACGCATTGAAGCAGTGCGGCCAGCGCGCGTGCCTGGCGCTGAGGGAACCGTCGCTGGGCCCGGTGTTTGGCATCAAGGGTGGCGCGGCGGGCGGCGGCTACGCGCAAGTGATACCGATGGAGGACATCAACCTGCATTTTACGGGCGACCTGCATGCGGTGACGGCGGCGAACAACCTGCTGTGCGCACTGGTGGACAACCACATCCACCACGGCAATACGCTTAATATCGACCCGCGGCGCATCACCATCAAGCGGTGCATGGACATGAACGACCGGCAGCTGCGGTTCATCACCTGCGGCCTCGGCGGGCGCACCAACGGCATGCCGCGTGAGGACAGCTTTGACATTACAGCAGCGTCCGAGGTGATGGCGGTGCTGTGTCTCGCGACCGATTTGCACGACCTCAAAGACCGGCTGGCGCGCATCAAGGTGGCGTATACGTTTGACGAGAAGCCGGTGACGGCGGGCGAGATAGGCGCGGCGGGCGCGATGGCGGTGCTGCTGCGCGACGCGATAAGGCCGAATCTCGTGCAGACGCTGGAGAAGACACCCTGCCTGATGCACGGCGGGCCTTTTGCCAACATCGCGCACGGCTGCAACAGTTACATAGCGACCAATATGGCGCTGCATCTGGCCGATTACGTGGTCACGGAAGCGGGCTTCGGCGCGGACCTCGGCGCGGAGAAGTTTCTCGATATCAAGTGCCGCCAGACGGGGCTGTGGCCCGACGCGGTGGTGGTGGTCGCGACGATACGCGCTCTCAAAAGCCACGGCGGCAAGAAGAAGGATGAGCTGTCGGTACCCGATGAGGCGGCGGTGATCCGTGGCATGCAGAACCTCGACAAGCATATCGAGAACTTAAAGGAGTTTTATGGCCTGCCGGTGGTGGTGGCGATCAACAAGTTCCATACCGACACGGAGGGCGAAGTCGCGCTGGTGCAGCAGCTGTGCAAGGCCAAGGGCGTGACGGCGGTGCCCACCGAGGTATGGGAAAAGGGCGGCGCGGGCGGCGTTGCGCTGGCCGAAGAGGTGATGCGCATCGCGGCCAAAACGGAGCCGAGGCACCCGTACGCGCTGGAGGACGATATCAAGTGCAAGATCGAGAAGCTGGCGCGGACGATATACGGAGCGACGGACGTGCACTATTCCGCCGGAGTGGGCAAGGCCATCGAGGCGCTGAGCAAGAACGGATATGCGAAGCTGCCGATATGCATCGCCAAGACGCAATATTCGCTGTCCCATGATCCCAGCCTGATCGGGCGGCCTAAGGATTTCATATTCACGGTGAGAAACATCAAGCTTTCGGCCGGGGCCGGGTTTATCGTGGTGCTGGCGGGTGACATGATGACGATGCCGGGGCTGCCCAAGGTGCCCGCGGCAGAGCAGATCACGATCGACGACGAGGGGCGGATTGACGGATTGTTCTGATCCGATATTTTCAGTATATGGAGCCGTCCGGGGGTGAAGTTCCCCGGGCGGCTTTTTGTTGCGTATTAGTTGATGGAAGGAAACGCGTCTGAGATGTTGTATCCTACGGTGTATGCGGAGTTGGCGTAAACGAAGACTCGTGTACTAAGGATATAGGGGGTATACCTGTGGAACGGTCATACCCCTTCGGGGCACAGGCGACGTTCCCTACGGCATAAACGGAGTTGGAGCATCTGGAAAGCCGCACTACACGGGGTGATGGCAGCGAAATTTCAAAGATATGCAGCGACGAGCGGGGTTGACACCTCATCCGGTGCTGCGCCCACCTTCCCCTCGAGGGGAAGGCTTTAAGGGCAAAATATAACGGAATTGTATATATATTTTGAATTGTGGGATGATGGACGTATCTTTTTGGACGGTTATGCTATAATAAACAGGTTATTATTCTTTTATATTTTCGAGGAGCGTATATGACGAAGAAAGGCTTTGTGATACTGTTTGTGCTGATCGCGATTGTGGGCGGCGCGATTGGCGGCATCATTATGTTTTTGAACCAGCAGGAAGATGTTCAGGAAACGGCGGAACCGTCCCCCGCTGTGACACTGAGCGAAACGGGTGGTTATCCGGCGGAAGAAGCCACGTGGGTAGTGACTGCCGGTTTTTTCGCTGGAGAGGGTCTGACTATAAGCGCTACAGGCTGAGCGCCACTGACAGAACGAATACCCATGAGACGAAAAACCCCGCGTAGACTGTCACCGCGGGGTTTTTGTATGCTGTTTCAGCTTTATTCAAGTGCATCAAGGCTCTGGCGCAGACGGCGCAGCGTTTCCGTTTTGCCCAGCAGGCAGGCGGCTTCCACAGCACCGCCCGGCGTGACCTCGGTGCCGGTGATGGCGATGCGCAGCGGCCACAGCACCTGGCCGTTTTTCAGGCCCATCTCCGCGACCAGCGTGGCCAATGCTTCCTTGAGTGCATCCAGCGTATAGTCCAGCTGCTGCTCCAGCAGCGCGAGCGCGGCGCGCAGCACAGGCTTCGCGGCCTCGGCGTCCGTCTTCATCTTCTTGTGGGTGTACAGCTCGGTGCTGAATGACGGCAGCTCGGTTAAGAAGCTCAGCTTGCCGGGTATCTCGTCCATGCGCTCCAGGCGCGGCTGTATCAGCTCGGCGATCAGATGCAGGTCGAAATGGGCCACGCCCGCCTGCTCAAAATACGGCATCGCCCGCTCGATGAAGTCCTCTTTGGACAGGGCGCGGATGTACTGCGCGTTCATCCATGTCAGCTTCTCCACGTCAAATATCGCGGAGGACTTGGACAGACCCTCCAGCGAGAATGCTTCCGCCAGCTCATCCAGCGTGAATATCTCCTGCTCGGTACCGGGGCTCCATCCCAGCAGCGCGATATAGTTCAGTATCGCTTCCTTGAGGTAGCCCTTTTTGAGGAAGTCGTCGAAGGACGCGTCGCCGTGTCGCTTGCTGAGCTTGCGCTGCTTGTCCTTCATCACCACGGGCAGGTGAATGTACTGCGGTATCTCCCAGTCCATCGCGCGGTACAGATGGTTGTACTTGGGTGTGGACGACAGGTATTCAACACCGCGGATCACGTGGGATATGCCCATCAGGTGGTCGTCGATCACGTTGGCGAGATTGTAGGTGGGCATACCGTCCGCCTTCAGCAGCACGTTGTCGTCCAGATCGACGTTGGGTACCGTGATGTCGCCGAACACCGCGTCGGTATAGGTGGTCTCCCCCTCGCGCGGTATATTCTGGCGGATGACGTACGGTTCCTCCGCGTCCAGCTTTCTTCGTATCTCCTCCGCCGGCAGATGCAGGCAGTGTTTGTCGTATGTGTACGTTTCACCGCGGGCTTCGGCAGCGGCGCGCGCTTCGGCCAGCTGTTCCTTGGTGCAGAAGCAGCGGTAGGCAGCACCGCGTTCGATCAGCTGCTCAGCATAGTCCTTGTATATCTCGCGGCGTTCGCTCTGGACGTATGGGCCGTACGGGCCGCCCACGTCCGGGCCTTCGTCGTAATACAGCCCCGTCTGGCGCAGTGTGTTATAGATCACGTCTGTCGCGCCCTCCACCTCGCGCTGGGTGTCGGTATCCTCGATGCGCAGTATGAACACGCCGCCATGCTTGCGGGCGAACAGCCACGCGTACAGCGCGGTGCGCAGTCCGCCGATATGCAGATATCCCGTGGGGCTGGGCGCGAACCGCGTCCTCACTTGATTCATGGTTTTATTTCCTCACATTCGTTGTTTGTTTGGGCCCGCAGCCTGTCCAGCCGGGCGTTGCGCACATAAAGCGCGATGTCCGCCAGCACCATCAGGAAGTTGGCGATGTAGAGCGCCAGCACGATGTCGGTGCGGATCAGCGTTTTGTGCAGTATGCCGCAGATGTATGCCAGTTCCAGCAGCACCAGAAACACGAGGCTTTTGCCCTCTGTGCTGCGGGCGCGGTATGAGCGCAGTATGGACACCGGCCAGGAAGCGGCGAAGCAGAGCAGCATCAGTGCTTCGAATACCGAAAACGTCATGACGCGTCTCCTCTCTCATAACGCCGCCGGATGTTCAGGAAGATGATGGTATCGGTCAGCACCAGCGCGGCGTTCAGGAAGTATACGCAGACCACGACGTCGGGGTCGTACAGGAATTTGTGTATGATGCCGAACGTATAGCCCGCAAACACGATGCCGGAGAACAGCAGGCTCTTGCCTTTGGTGCTCCGTCGCGTGACCATGCGCGCGATGGACAACGGCCACGCGCACGCGATGAACACGAAAAACAGCAGCTCGAAGACGCTGATGTCCATCAGTTGCCGGCGCCTTTGGCGTAACTGTCCTTAAGGCTGACGATCAGGTTGAATACCGGGCGGCCATCCTTGCTATCCGAATCCATGCAGAAGTAGCCCTGCCGCAGGAACTGGAACTTGTCCCCCGCCGCGGCTTCCGCGCCCGCTTTCTCGATCAGCGCGTTTGGCAGCATTTTGAGCGATTCGCGGTTCATGCGCTCGGTGAAGTCTCCCTCGCCATCCAGCAGTAGATAGTCGTACAGCCGCACCTCACAGCTTTGTGCCGTAGCGGCTTCCACCCAGTGCAGCGTGCCCTTGACCTTGCGGCCCGCCGTGGGACCACCCGTCTTGGAACCGGGATCGTACGTACAATGCAGTTCGGTGACGTTGCCGTCGGCGTCCTTGACGACGCTTTCGCACTTGATGATGTACGCGTCCTTGAGCCGGACTTCGCGGCCCGGCGCGAGGCGGAAGAACTTGCCCGGCGGATCTTCCATGAAGTCTGCCCGCTCGATGTAAATCTCACGCGAGAAACGGATCTGCCGGGTGCCCGCTTCCTCGTTCTTGGGCAGGTTTTCGGATTCGACGAATTCGCCATCGCCTTCGTAGTTCTCGATGACGATCTTGAGCGGTTCCAGCACGGCCATGCGGCGAGGGGCAACGACGCCCAGGTGTTCGCGCACGCAGTGTTCCAGCAGAGAGGCTTCCACCTCGCTGTTGGATTTGGCGACGCCGATACGCTCGCAGAAGTCGCGGATGGCTTCCGGCGTGTAGCCGCGGCGGCGCAGGCCGGATATCGTGGGCATGCGAGGGTCGTCCCAGCCGGAAACGAAGCCTTCGTCTACCAGCTTCTTCAAATAGCGCTTGCTCATGATGGTGCGCGTCATGGACAGGCGCGCGAACTCGTACTGGTGCGGCGTCGCTTCGCATTCGCAATTGACGATCACCCAGTCGTACAGTGGGCGATGGTCCTCAAACTCCAGTGTGCAGATGCTGTGCGTAATCTTTTCAAACGCGTCTTCCAGCGGGTGCGCATAGTCGTACATCGGGTAGATGCACCAGTCGTCGCCCGTGCGGTGGTGCGTCGCGTGCAGTATGCGGTAGATGACCGGGTCGCGCATGTTGAGGTTGGGGCTGGCCATGTCGATTTTGGCGCGCAGCACCTTCTCGCCGTCCCCGTATTTGCCTTCACGCATCTCAAGGAACAGTTTGCGGTTTTCCTCGATGCTCCTGTCCCGGTACGGGCTGTTCTTGCCCGGTTCGGTGAGCGTGCCGCGGTGCTGGCGTATCTCCTCCGCCGTAAGATCGCACACGAACGCGAGGCCCTTGTCGATCAGCTTTAAGGCGCACTCGAACATGTATTCAAAGTAATCGGAGCCGTAGAGCACAGCCGCGGGCTCAAACCCCAGCCAGCGCACGTCCCGTTCGATGCTTTGTATGTATTCCTCGTCTTCCTTGACCGGGTTGGTGTCGTCGTAGCGCAGGTTGCAGGTGCCGCCGTACTTGATGGCCGTGCCGAAGTTCAGCGCGATGGACTTGGCGTGCCCGATGTGCAGGTAGCCGTTGGGCTCGGGCGGGAAGCGCGTGATGATGCTGCTCACGCGGCCGCTCTCCAGGTCATCGTCGATGATCTCCTCGATGAAGTTTCTGGCTTTCGATTCTGTCATACGTTTATCCTCCGCCGTTTCCGGCATAAAACATGAAGCCCGGAATAACCCGGGCTTGAAGACGACGATAGAGGTCTAAGACCTTGGAGGCATTGCCTCCGAACCAGCACCCCAAAAAGCTTCGCTTTTCGGGGACCCCGCTCCACCACCAAAGGGAAGCATCCCTTTGGAAACCCGTCAGGGAAATGCCAACGGCATTTCCCGTATTCTTTTGCTACTTTTCTTTAAGAAAAGTAGCGGGAGTTTGAGGGCAGAGCCCTCAAATATAAAGGCATTATATCTTCGTCTGTTAAGAGTCCTGGCGCGAGGCGCTGTGTTTGCGGGCCGCGGCCACCAGCTCACGGAACAGCGGGTGCGAACGGACCGGGCGCGACTTGAACTCCGGATGGAACTGGACGCCCACGTACCACGGATGGTCGGGCAGCTCCATGATCTCCACCAGACCGTGATCCGGATTGACGCCGGCCACGCGCATGCCCGCCTTGGTGATCTCCTCGAAGTACACGTTGTTGAACTCGTACCGGTGGCGGTGGCGCTCCTCGATCTCTTCCTGCTGATACGCCGCGTAAGCGAACGTATCCTTGTTGCTGATGCAGCACTTGTAGCTGCCGAGCCGCATGGTGCCGCCCATATCGGTGATGTTCTTCTGTTCGGGCATCAGGTCGATGAACGGATGCGGCGTATCCGAGCAGAACTCGGTGGAGTTGGCTTCACGGTGGCCCAGCACATTGCGGGCAAACTCGATGACGGCCAGCTGCATGCCGAGGCATATGCCGAAGAACGGCACTTTATTTTCCCTGCAATATTGTATTGCCTTAATTTTACCTTCTATACCACGCTCGCCAAAACCGCCCGGCACGATCACGCCGTCAGCATGTCCCAAAATGTCGCTGATGTTTTCCGCAACTTCGAGGTCCACCGCGTTCACCCACATGACTTCCACGTCCAGCTTGTTGGCGATGCCCGCGTGCGTCAGCGACTCGCAGATGGAAAGATACGCATCGTGCAGGTCGGTGTATTTGCCCACGATGGCGATTTTGACCTTGTCCTTGACGCTCTTCTGTATTTCGACGATCTTTTCCCAGTCCGGGATGGCGGAAGAACCGTCCGCGAGGCCCAGACGCTGGCAGACCAGCGTGTCCAGATTCTCCTTGCGGAGCATGATAGGCACTTCGTAGAGCGTATCGGCGTCCAGATTCTGCACAACGTTTTTAGGGCTGACGTTGCAAAACAGGGAAATCTTGCGTTTAATATCGTCCGTCAACTCCTTTTCGGTACGGCACACGATGATGTCCGGCTCGATACCGATGGTCCGAAGCTCCTTGACGCTGTGCTGCGTGGGCTTGGTTTTAAGCTCGCCCACCTTACCTAAATAAGGCATCAGCGTGACGTGGATGTACATGCAGTTCTCCTCGCCCACCTCCCATTTGATCTGGCGGATGGTTTCGAGGAACGGCTGCGATTCGATGTCGCCCACGGTGCCGCCGATCTCGGTGATCACGATGTCCGGCTTGTTTTTGCTGGCGACGCTGTATATACGGCTTTTGATCTCGTCGGTGATGTGCGGAATGACCTGTACGGTGCCACCGAGATAGTCGCCCCGGCGCTCCTTGGAGATGACCTTCCAGTAAACCTTGCCGGTGGTGACGTTGGAATCCGCGAATGAGTTTTCGTCAGTAAAGCGTTCATAATGTCCGATGTCGAGGTCGGTTTCGGCGCCGTCATCCGTCACAAAGACTTCGCCGTGCTGGAACGGGCTCATCGTGCCCGGGTCGACGTTGATGTAAGGATCGCATTTTTGCAGCGAGACTTTGAACCCACGGCTTTTCAGCAGCAAACCCAGTGATGCGGCGGTGATGCCTTTGCCTAATGATGAGACCACCCCGCCGGTGACGAATATGAATTTAGTGGACATTTACCCCTCCATAGCAGATATAATATAAATTTATAGATACTCCATAACGACGACGCGCGTACGCTTTTTCAGCGAGGCCTTATCGATATTCAGATAGCACTGGCCGTGATGGGACACGTCGTACTCGCGGCCGACCACCTCGAGAAAATCGTGCAGCGGCGCGAGGTCAATATTGCTGTCCGGCGTTTTAAAGTGCATCGGTATGATGATATTGGGCTCGATGCGCTCACAGATGGAGAGCGCTTCCTTCGCGTCGATCGTAACCTTTCCGCCTACGGGGATCAGAAGTATATCGGTACCGCAGAGCTTTTCGAACAGCGCGTCATCCGGAATGCAGCCGATATCGCCCATATGACAGAGACGGATGCCCCGAACCGAAAACAGGAAAATGATGTTCGCACCACGGTGAGCGCCCTGGCTGTGGTCGTGCCAGGTTTCAAAGCCTTCTATTGTCAGCTCACCGAATGTCTGGACGCCCGGCGTGTTAACGACCGTATAATTGCCTTTGACATGGGACAGGTCGTTATGGTCGTAGTGCGCATGACTGATTGTGACGACGTCCGCTTCCACGTCCTGAGGTGCGTAACCCGTGTCACCGTTATAGGGGTCAAGCAATATCCTCAGACCGCTTTTCAGCGTGATTTTAAAACAGGAATGTCCGAGCCACTCAATAACCATCTTTTCACCTCTGCTTTTGTATAATTTCTAATTTATGCAACCTTCCATGCTTTTAAACGAAAGATCCAGTTTGTTGACCGTGCTTAAGTTGCCCACGCTCAGCTCATATTCAAGGGACAGATGCCCACCTTTCTCCTGGAACTGACTTTCCACGCGCATCGCGAAAACACTCAAACGTTTTTGGCCCTCGGGCGTCATCACACTGCTTTCATAGACGCTGTGGGGGGAAAATATCATGTGCATGTCGCTGGCGCCGGTGCGCAGCAGCGTGACGCTGCCGTCCTTTAAAATAAGGCGGGTGATGCCGCCATCCACGCCGGTAAGTTCGCTCTCGTCGTATTCGAGAAGATAACCTTCGGCGTTTTTCGTGAGACGGCCCTCGGTGACAAACTCAACGCTGTCGTCACCACCGTCGTCCAGCTGCGTTCCTTTAATTGTGAGCAGCACTTTTTGCATTCTGCATGCCTCTACTTTTGCACAGTTATTTTGTATTATAGCACAAACATAATCGCAAGATAAATAGGTTATTGGAACATATATAGAAAAACACTGCGGATATGCAAGTTTAATTTCATCCGATTGAGCCGGAAACAGTTAATTATTGATTAATATTGTACCCACAAATAATGTGATATAATGTGCAGACATATCGGATTGGAGGATGAAATGAAAAAGGGTCTGATCATTGTAGCGGCAGTTTTGATGTTGGCGGCCACGCTAGCAGCGTGCGGTTCTGCTGAGGTGGAGCTCAGCAATAAACTGGAGACTTCGGATAGGCATTTTGCATTCAGCGTACCGGAGGACTGGGATTATTATGATGGGCAGCAGGAAGAGGCGCTGGTGCTGCAGATGGCAAACGGCGACGGAGCTTTCAGCAAAGTTTATTTTTATGACAATACCGTATACGACTATCCATACGACGTTTGCCTTGAGGATATCACCAAATACTACGGCGACAATATTATAGGCGACGTGGAGGACGGGCAGGTGGGTGGCCTGGACGCCAGCCGGTTTGAGTATAACATGGTGGATTTCGACGAAAACAATGAAGAAGCGGATTACCATGGGTACGAGTATGTGATCGATACGCCGTATGGGACGATGGAGGTGGATATTTTCTATTCGCAGGATAAAACGATGGGCAAGATATTTAAGCCATCCGATGCGGAGCTGGACTTGCTGCGCAGTATCGTGCAAAGCCTTGAGGTCAGCGAACAGGCCTAATCAATACGGGACGGGGGCCCTTTGCTTTTCCGCAAGGGGCTTTTTTGATTGCGGATATCACTGCACAGGGAAGGTTTGAAGCCGTCATCATCAAGCGGGTATAGTTATGCATTCAAGTGGTTATAATATCACTGCATATGCATATGACGAATGACAAAAAGGATAGGACGGTAAAATGACAGGCCAACGAATATGGCAATGGACGAGAACGGCGCTGCTTGTGATGCTGGCGGCGGCGCTGATGATGAGCGCGTGTGCGCCGGGTCCGCTGCGGCTTCACGTGATAGCGAACTCGGACGCGGAGACGGATCAGCAGGTGAAAATGGAAGTTCGTGACGCTGTGCTGAATGTGACGAAAGACGGCATATTGCAGTGCGAAAACGCGCAGGAAGCGAAAGAATATATCGAAGAAAACCTTGAGATAATAGTAGCGACGGCAAATGATACGCTTGAGAAAAACGGATTTAATTATACGGCGCAGGCCGAGGTGGGGATCAGTCACTTTCCCGACAGGGAATACCAGGGGGTTCGCTATCCTGAAGGTGATTATGAGGCTCTCCGCGTGGTGCTGGGCGACGGAAAAGGTAAGAACTGGTGGTGCGTGATGTTCCCGCCGCTGTGCATTTCGGAGCTGGAATCGGAAGGGGACGAGACGCAGTACACCTCATTCTTTGCTGAAGTTTTCGATAAATGGTTTAAATAGACGTGTCCTGTCGTCATATATTTGGCGATGAACTGGAGGAGACATCTATGGAAAGACTCAAAAAACCGCTTGCGATATTGCTGGTGTTGCTGGCGGTTTTGTTTTACGCCTGTGAAGCGGTGCCTGCCGCGTCATATAAGCTGGGTTCCAGCGGCGATGCGGTGAAGGAGATACAGCAGCGCCTCAAGGACTGGGGATATTACAGCGGCTCGGTGGACGGCAAATATGGAGAGGCCACAAGGACCGCCGTGATCTGGTTCCAGAAAAAGCACGGCATTACCGCGGACGGCATCGTGGGCGCGCAGACGGCGGAAAAGCTGGGCGTTGCCGCGCCGACGGACGGCGGCAAATCGACTTCCGGCAACAGCAACGATGTGTATCTGCTGGCACGGCTGGTGTACGGCGAATCGCGCGGGGAGCCGTATAAAGGGATGGTGGCGGTCGCCGCCGTGGTATTGAACCGCGTGGAGGATTCGCGCTTCCCCAACAGCATCGCCAAGGTGATCTATCAGGCGGGCGCGTTTTCGGTGGTGGACGACGGGCAGATCAATCTGTCGCCCAACCAGCAGTCGTTGGATGCTGCGCGTGACGCCTTAAACGGCTGGGACCCGTCGGGCGGGGCCATGTTCTATTATGCGCCGTCCAAAACGAGCAACAAATGGATACGCTCGCGGCCGGTCATCGTGACGATCGGTGATCACGTGTTCTGTGAATAGGAGGAGAAGGCCATGTTCAAGAAGAGATGGGTGAGGATCACCGCGGTGAGCCTGATGTGCGCGGCGCTTGTGGGCGTATCGGCATACGCTATAATACTGGACAACCAGAACAGGAATCTGAAGAACCAGATGACTGCCGTATATCAGAAGTCGTTTGAAGAGCTGCTGTCGGATATGGACAGCCTGCAGACCAAGCTTTACAAGCTGGAGGCGGCGGTCGGGCTGAATCAGTATTCGATGCTGCTGATGGATGTGTGGCGGCAGACGGGCGATACCGAGGGCTCAATCGCGGCGCTGCCCGTGTCGTATAACGGCACGTCGACGCTGACGCAGTTTGTAGCGCGGACAGGGGATTACTGCCGGATGCTGCTAAAGAAGCTGTCGCTGGGGAAGCAGATCACTCAGGATGAACTCAAGGCGGTGAACGAGCTGGCGGCGTCGTGCGAGGAGGTGGGCGCCAGCCTGCAGCAGCTGTACCAGCAGGGGTATCCCAGTGACGCCGGATTTGCCGGGGACGTGTTTATTCCGGAGGATAAAACGGCGGGCAATCTGGATTTCGCCAATCAGGAGTTTCCGCGGCTGCAGTACGACGGGCCTTTTTCCGAAAGCACCGAAAACAAACAACCTCAGGGACTCGGCAGCAAGCAGGTGACGCAGGAGGAAGCGGCGGCAGCAGCGGTCAAGTTCCTTGAAATAGATGCTACATCGCTTGTCTATGACGGGGAAAGCAACGGAAAGATACCATGCTACGAGTTCTCCGGGGAAACGGACGGGCTGACATTTCTGATCAGCATCACGAAACAGGGCGGCAAGGTATTGTGGTATCGGGCTGATAACGGCGGCGGCATTTCGGCGGTACCCACCGATGCCAGATATGCGGAACTGACCAAAGCGGCGCGCGACTATCTGGACAAGAAAGGCTATGGGGAAAGCGAGCCCAGCTACGCGCAGTTCTATAATGGCATGGCGATCATCAACCTCGCGCCCGTGGAGCATAATGTGGTGCTCTACCCCGACCTCATCAAGGTGTGGGTCGACATATCGTCCGGCAAGGTAATGGGCATGGACGCGAACAACTACCTGATGTCGCACAAGAGCCGGCGGTTTGTTCAGCCCAAGCTGGACGCTAAGGTAGCGCAGCAAAAGATACCGGACAGCCTGATGGTGAGCAAGACGCGGCTGGCGCTGATACCACTGGATACGAATCAGGAAAAGCTCTGCTGGGAGTTCACCGGCAGGATAGGCACACGGGACTATATCATCTACGTCAACGTGGAGACAGGGCTGGAGGAGGATATACTGATGATACAACACACCAACGACGGGACGCTGGTGATGTAGGCCGGCGGCGGCACGGTCAAGACCGTGCCCTATAAAGGGACATGCAAAATTGACATAAGCCAAAAGCTCTGCCTAAAAAGGCGGGGCTTTTTATTTAGGAAGCGGAGCGTTAGCATGATAATGCCACCTAAAAAATGGTTTGTATTTAGGTTAGGATGCTAGTTCTGTTGCCTCTGCTCTCTATTGTATACCGCAGTATTCAAAAACAAAGCCTCTGTCCTGTCGTTAATGTAAATGAGGCATAGCAGGATTAAATTTTACTGAACAAAACTCAGGCAGGAAAATGCTATGGGCGGATATAGGAGCAACTAAAAACCCCGCTTTACGCCTGTTAAGCGCGGGCGGGGCTTTGTCTGCAATCAGGTCTGTTTTCGGTTCAGGAGTCGGACATCTCGACGAGATAGATGGCTTTATCGCTCAGCATATAGACGGTGAAGAGTGCGCCGCCGTCAATGCCGGCGAGGTAATCCCCGAAGCTTTCGTCCAGTTCGGGCAGCAGATAACCGCCGTAGTAGACGTAAGTGAAGCGGTCTGCCGAAATCTGTTCCGGCGCGGCGTCAGCCGAATCCTGACGCTGGATGGTCAGCATGAATTCGTCGCCTGAGCCGCTGATAGCCGAGACCAAAGCGGTAAAGGAGACGACCGGCTGACCCGATTCGCTGATCTGGTCCAGCAGATAGGACAGGTCTTCAGAAGCGCCGACCGTTGAGTCGTTTTGCAGCAGCTGATTTTCCTGCTCTAAGTCGCTGACCTTGTTCTGCAGCTGCTCCACCTTGCCGGTGAGCGATTCCACCTGTTCGCGGAGCGCCGCGGCTTCGCCGTCTGTGGGCGCCGGTGTTTCAGCCGTGTTTGGCGCCGTGCAGGCTGACAGCATCAAAACTGCCGTCAGTACCAATAGAATGAGTTTGATTGTCCGCATTATACCCCTTTCGCTTTTGCGGCGAAGTTATTCCACCACCTGCCGCTGAGCGATCATGTCCTTAGTCTTCATCAGCCTTATCAGGCTGCCGCGCTCATTTTCATCCAGCTTCATGCGGATGTACTTGATGGTCTCCTCCAACTGCGGTATCATCACGTATTCAAGCGCGTTCACGCGGCGGCGTGTTTTCTCTATCTCGTCCGCCAGCATGTTGCACGTCTTCTCCAGCTCCGCCAATTCTACCATCTGAGGCAGCACTCCCGCAAGCCTTGAAACGGCGCTGTCCAGCTCGGAGGAGGTCATCAGCATGCCATACGGGAAGAATGCTTGCTCTCGCTTCTTTTCACGGTAGCTGATCTTGGGCACGTCCACGCTCATGATGTTGGCGCGGGACACGGAAAGCTCCACCTCGCGCACCGGGAACAGCAGCGCTTCATCCATCGCTTCGCGCGACATGGCGACTCGCGCGAGCACGAAACCGGCCAGCGCTTTTTCCAGCGCGGCCTCCACCGTGAGCCGGAGCTCGCGGTTGCGCCGGATGAGCAGCATGAACTGGCGCACCATCTCGTCGCGCTTATCCTTTAACAGCTTGTGCCCCCGCGATGCCGTCACCAGCCGCTTTTTCAGGCGGGTGAGCTCCATACGCGTGGGGTTGACCCGAAGTATCGCCATTCGTTTAGTCCTCGTCCGCCGGGAGATATTTCTCGATGAAAGCGTCCTTGATGCGTTTGAGTTCCGTTTTGGGAAGAATCTTGAGCAACTTCCATCCGAGGTTCAGGGTCTCCTCGATGGTGCGGTTGGTTTCGTAGCCTTGAGAGACGTATTGCTTCTCGAACGCGTCCGCGAACTTGGCGTACAGCTTATCCACGTCGGACAGCGCCGCTTCACCCAGTATGACGGACAGCTCCTTGGCGTCCTTGCCGCGGGCGTATGCTGCGAACAGCTGGTTCATCGTATTCGCGTGGTCCTCGCGCGTTTTGCCCGCGCCGATGCCCTTGTCCTTCAGACGGGACAGCGACGGCAGCACATCGATGGGCGGCGTTAAGCCCTTGCGCAGCAGCTCACGCGAGAGTATAATCTGGCCCTCGGTTATGTAGCCGGTGAGGTCGGGTATCGGGTGGGTCTTGTCGTCCTCCGGCATCGACAGTATCGGTATCTGCGTGACGGAACCTTCGCGGCCCTTGATGCGGCCCGCGCGTTCGTACATCGTCGCAAGGTCTGTATAGAGGTAGCCCGGATATCCGCGGCGGCCCGGCACTTCCTTACGTGCCGCGGACACTTCGCGCAGCGCCTCGGCATAGTTGGTGATGTCTGTGATGATGACCAGCACGTGCAAGCCCTTCTCGTAAGCGAGGTATTCCGCCGCCGTCAGCGCCATGCGCGGCGTGGCGATACGCTCGATGGCCGGGTCGTCCGCGAGGTTGATGAACAGCACCGTACGGTCGATCGCGCCCGTCTTTTTGAAGTCGCTGATGAAGAAGTCGGCTTCCTCGAACGTGATGCCCACCGCGGCGAACACCACCGCGAAGTTGGCTTCACCGCCCAGCACCTTGGCCTGGCGGGCGATCTGCGCCGCGAGCTGTGCATGCGGCAGGCCGGAGCCGGAGAACACGGGCAGCTTCTGGCCGCGAACCAGCGTATTCAGGCCGTCGATAGCGGAGATGCCCGTCTGTATGAACTCTTCCGGATAGTCTCTCGCGGCGGGGTTGATGGGCGCGCCGTTGATGTCCAGCCGTTTCTCGGGTATGATGGCGGGGCCACCGTCGATGGGTTCGCCGAGGCCGTCGAACACGCGCCCCAGCATGTCGTAAGACACCGAAAGCTCAATGCTGCGGCCAAGGAAACGCGCCTTGGACGTAGCGATCTTGAGGCCCTGTGAGCTTTCGAACAGCTGCACCAGCGCTTTGTCGCCATTGATCTCGAGCACTTTTCCGCGGCGGGTCTCGCCGTTCTCCTGAACGATCTCGACCAGCTCGTCGTATTTGACGCCGCTGACGCCTTCCACCAGCATCAGCGGTCCCACGACTTCTTCGATCGTGCGGTATTCCTTAAGCAATGCTCATCTCCCCTTCCTCATAAAGCGCGCTCATCTGCGACTCCAGCTCCTGATCGATCTGCTTCAAGCGGTCTTCGAGTTCCGTTTCGGCAGTGTATTTGGCGCGAGCGATCTGTTCGCGCACCGGCAGGTCCAGAAGCTTGGAGAACAGCGCGCCGGACGCGAGGGCTTTTTCGCCCAACTCGCCCCATTTTAAAATCAATCGCAGCATGCCGAATTGCTTGGGCAGCGACGTATAGGTATCCACCTCGTGGAAAGCGTCCTGATGCAGGTAGTCCTCGCGCACCGAGCGCGCGGTTTCCAGCTTGAGACGGTCGGATAGCGACAGCGCGTCCACGCCGACGAGCCGAACGATTTCCTCCAGCTCCGCTTCCGTCTGCAGCAGCTGCATCGTGCGCGTGCGCAGCACCTCCCATTCCGGCGAGATATTGCTGTCGAACCAGCCGGAAAGGCGGTCGGAATAAAGCGAATAGGATGTCAGCCAATCGATGGCCGGGAAGTGGCGCTTGTATGCCAGCGAGGCCGACAGGCCCCAGAACACCTTGACGATGCGCAGCGTGGCCTGCGAGACCGGCTCTGAAATATCGCCGCCCGGCGGTGACACCGCGCCGATGGCGGTGACGGCACCGAAGCGTCCGTCCTTGCCCAGCGTCTTGACAACGCCCGCACGTTCGTAGAAGCCCGCGAGACGCGAGGACAGGTAGGCCGGATAGCCTTCGTCGCCCGGCATCTCCTCGAGGCGGCCCGACATTTCGCGCAGGGCTTCCGCCCAGCGGGATGTGGAATCCGCCATGATCGCCACCTTGTATCCCATGTCGCGGAAGTACTCCGCGATCGTGATGCCTGTATAAATCGATGCTTCGCGCGCAGCCACCGGCATGTCTGATGTATTTGCGATGAGCACGGTACGCTTCATCAGCGGTTCGCCGGTGCGCGGATCCTTCAGTTCCGGAAACTCCATCAGCACGTCCGTCATCTCGTTGCCGCGTTCGCCGCAGCCCACGTATACGATGATGTCCGCGTCCGCCCACTTGGCGAGCTGGTGCTGCACCACCGTTTTACCGCTGCCGAACGGGCCGGGCACAGCAGCCACGCCACCCTTTGCGACGGGGAACAGCGTGTCGATGATGCGCTGACCCGTGACCATCGGTTCAGCCGGAGGCAGCTTCTCGGCGTAAGGCCGTCCGCGGCGAACAGGCCAGCGCTGCAGCATGGCGACGTCCTTCGTCTCCCCCGCTTCCGTTTTGACCTTCGCGATGGGCTCGGTAATGGTGGCTTCGCCGGAGGCCAGCCATTCCAGCGTCCCCAAAACGCCTTGCGGCACCATTATATAGTGCTTGACCAGCGTGGTTTCCTGCACGTAGCCCAGTATATCGCCCGGCTGGACGGCATCGCCCGCCTTTGCGATGGGATTGAACTGCCACTTCTTATCCGTATCCAGCGCACTGACGGATACGCCGCGGCTGATACGGTCCCCCGCGATTTCATAGATCTTGTCCAGCGGACGCTGGATGCCGTCGAATATCGATTCGATGAGGCCGGGAGCCAGATCCACCGACAGCGGGCTGCCCGTGGAATAGACGGGTTCGCCGGGGCCAAGGCCGCTCGTTTCCTCATAAACCTGTATGGAGGCCATGTCGCCGCGAAGCTCGATGATCTCGCCGATAAGCTTCTGGCTGCTGACCCGGACAACGTCGTACATTTCGGACTGGCCCATGCCGCTGGCCACGATGAGCGGGCCGGAAACCTTGACTATTCTGCCTTCCATGTCGTCTCCTCCTTGGCTGAAAGCCTTTGTCATTCAGCCAGTTTATTACCGGTTTTGCGGTGTCCCTTGCGCTAAAGCGCTTCGAAGCTTGCAAACCCGCAAGGTGTAGGCTGCGCGGGCGGAACCCGACTTGCCCACTTATTTTCATCTTTTTATAGAGGCTCTGCCTCCGAACCTTCACCCCAAAAAGCCTTCGTCTTCTCGGGGACCCCGAACCTCCGCCAAAGGGAAACATCCCTTTGGAATCCCATTGAGAAAATGCCTTTAGCATTTTCCGGTTTATCATATAAAACTGCTTTGTTTTTACCGGGAAATGTGAAACATTTCCCCCTTTCTTTTGCTACTTTTCTTTAAGAAAAGTAGCGGGAGCACGAGGGCAGCGCCCTCGTAAAAGTACTAGTTATTCATCCTGAAACAGTATATCCGCGCCGATGGCCTTCTCCACGTTGGCACGGATGTTTTTCAGCCCGACGCCGGTGGCGCCGCGGTTGCCGGGGATCGGTATGATGGCCGGGAACGGCGACGTTTTGTAGCGGTCGATCATCTCGGCGGCGGCTTCCGCGGTCTGTTCCGTGACAAATATGATCGCGTAGCCGCTGGTGGCCAGCTGAAATATCGTCGCCGAAACATCGTCTCCTCCTGTCACGGGGTAGACATCCAGCCCTAATGCCTTGAAACCGAGTATGCTGTCCGAATCTCCCACAACGCCGATCTTGTTCATAGTATTTCCCTCATCATAACAGGTCCTTAAGACGGCGGGTTGCCACTTCGGAATCGATGCCGCCCAGCTTGGCTGTCATCACCAGCCGTATAGCCGCCGCTTCACGCTGCTTAGCGATATAGTATCCCATCAACGGGCCGATGCCGAACATGTCGTGCCGCTGCTCGCGCAGCAGCGACAGCAGGTAATCGTCCCGCGACTTCTCCATCATGTAAAGGCTGCCCGTTTTCATATAATCATCAAACGCGGCGGACAGCACCGAAGAGTAAACGCCTTTGGCGACGGCCGATGGTACGCTCTCGTCCGACAGGTCGAAAGCGTCGGACAGCGTGCGCTTGTCGATAGTTCCGCCGTGCACACAGGTGCGCTCGAAGCTCTCTCTGGGCAGCCCCGCGGCGCGGACGCGCATCAGCGCGATGATATTGGTGATATCGAAAAACGCCTCAAAATATGTACTGACCAGCGGATTGTCCATCTTTTTGACCAGCGCGTCTATTTCTTTGGCATACGCGCGGTCCATCGCAATGCCGATGATCGAGGCATCCGCTGCGACGGTGAACTGCCGGTCGATGTACTGGAGCGCCTCCTTCATCGTTTCGGGAAGGTCATAATAGTTGTTTTCGGTGATGGAGCGCCGCAGCGTATCCACGGCAAGGTTGCCGGGGACGAGCTCGACGGAATCAAGCGGCTTGTCCTGCATCAGCAGCTTGATGAGCACCTTGATATTGTAGTAATCCTTTTCGGCACGCATGATGCGGGTGAACACATCGCTGGGCGACAGAGCTTCTAAGAGCGCATCCGTCTCGCTGATTTCCTTGCTGATGAGCGTTTCGAAGGAGCCGCTGCCCACGGCGCCGGCGGACTGGCCGTAGCCGAACTCCGCGAGCTGACGCATGGCGGCGTCGTAGTCACGGGACTCGATCAGCCGGTTCAGCTTTTCTTTTGTGATCAGCCTGTTCTCGATCGCCTTGACGCGAGCCGAGGCGAAAGGATAGCTGCTGTTTGTTTCAGCCATTTTTCATCCCATCACATATTATTCGAACAATACCGCGGCGACTTCCGTTTCGGATTGCTGCCACGCTTCGTCCAGCAGAGCTTCCAGTGACACGTCGATCTCCATGCCGCCGCTGACGTACACAAAACCGCCGCTGATGCTGCGCGGCTCGGACAGCAGCGTCACGCTGCCCTGCCCTGCCGACTGCTTCAGCCACGCGTTGACATCCGCGATAAATGCCGCGTTCAGCCGCGTTTCGCCTGGCGCGACCGCGATGCCGCCCGTGCCGGAAGCTGCGCAGGCGATCAGGCGCTGCTTCATCAGCTTGAGGTACGACGCGTCGTCCAGCGAGCGGAGCTTGGTGAGCGCGAGGCTGCGCGCCTGCTGCATCATCTCCTGCTTGGCGGACAACAGCTGTTTGCGGTATTCGAGGTCGTAAACGGCGGCCATGCGCTTCCTGTTTTCGACGACGGAATCTGCGGCCATACGCTCGATTTCCGCCTTGCGGCGTTCGATGTCGCGCAACGATTTTTCGCGCAGTGACTGCTTTTTTTCGTCGGCATCCGCCCAGAGGGACTCAGCGTCCCGCTGGGCGTCGGCCAGTATTTTTTTAATGAGCTTTTCAGCACCAGCCAAATTCAATCACGCCCTTTTTAATTATTTGATAGAGCCGAGAAGAATCGTCAGCATGGAAATCAGCAATGCGAAAACAGCGTAGGTTTCCACCATGATGGCCATCGTGATCGCTTTACCGGATTCTTCGGGGCGCTTTCCTAAGAGCGCAATACCCGATACGGCCGTCTTTCCCTGGGAAATCGCAGAAGAATAACCGACGAGCGCGATGGGAAGAGATCCGAAGAAATAGACCCAGCCCTGCGCAGCGGATATCCCGATATCGCCGCCCACGACGCCATTATTGATCAGGATCAGGAACGAGATCAGCAAACCGTAGATACCCTGCGTTCCCGGCAACAGCTGAAGAACCAGCGCCTGACCGAATTTGTCCGGGTCTTCCGCGACAAGTCCTGCTGCCGCCTGACCCGCAAGACTCATGCCCTTCGCAGATCCCATGCCGGCGAGCCCGACCGCGAGGGCTGCACCCAATGTGGAGATGATTGCGCCGAAATATTGTCCAAAAAAGTCGCCCATGTGTATGCCTCCTGTTATAACTAACGGTTTGTTTTATACTCATCCGCTAAAAAAGCGGGTTTTCTTTGTATCTGCCGCCGATGTACGCGCTGTCGGGGGCTGCTATCTTTCTTCCAGCCTGTGATTCTTTGTATGTATATTCAGCGGAGAGAAAGCATGTCCGCCGCCTTCAAAGAACTTCGAGAAAAACTCGATATACTGCAGTCTCGCCGTGTGTACGAACGCACCCAGTGTGTTGATGGCAATGTTGAACACGTGGCCGACGGTCATGACGATGATACCGATGATGTAGCCGTACCATGCGCCCAGGAAAAGGCCGGCGATCGTGTTGAACACCATGGCAATAACAGTGGTTGCGAGTCCCATTCCGAAAATACGGCAGTAAGAAAGAATATCGCTGATATAGCTGGTTGCGCCATACAGGCTGGAAAGCCCGCCGATCAGCTTGCGGAATATACCCTTTTTGTGGCGGCCTTGCGTAAACAGAAGAATTAAAACGCCTGCAAGAGCAAGATAGACGCCGATCTGACCGACAACAGGCATTGCCAGAGCGCTGCCCGCAGCGTACAGGATGCCGCCAACCAGCAGCATGATCCATGATATTTTATCGAACACCGCATCCCAGAAATGGCCTTGCTTCATCAGCATGTAAGCGCCTATCGCCAGGCCCACAAGTATGTGCAGCACACCGAGCGCGAGGCAAAGTATCAGCAGAGTCATGGCGTCGTCGATGGGATTGATGACAGCAGGGACGCCTTCTATGCTGAAAATCGTACCGAAGAAAAGACCCCAAAGAGCGGTGGACGCGCCACAGATCATGATGACTGTGGTGATCTTGCGGAACATGCCGGTGGGCTTTTTGAGCTTGAGCACCAAAAACGCACCCAGGATCAGTATAACGCCATATGCGAAGTCGCCGATCATCATGCCGAAAATCAGGAAATAGAATATCGACATCAGCAGGTTGGGATCGAAGCCTGTTGAATGAGGAACGGAATACATATTGGTAACGGCCTCGAAAGGGACGACGACGCGGGGGTTGTTCAGCGCGGTGGGCGGCGTTTCGTTATCTGCCGGCGGGCGGAAACCGATGAATGCTTCGGGCGCAGCCTCCAGTACGGCAGCTTGCACCTTCTGCTTCTGATCCGCGATGACCCAGCCTTCCAGCAGGAATGCAGAGCCGGTGACGCCGAGGCGCTCAATGCATTTTTCGCGCGAGATCTCGGTGAGGAGGTAGTCCTCCAGCGCTTTTAAAACCGCCTTCTGTGCGGCGAGATCTTTGGCGATGTCTTCGTATTCTTTAGTTTCCGAGTCCATAGAGACGCATTCGCTCTCTGAATCCGCGATGATGTCTGCCGGGGTGCCGATGAGTTCCTTGGTGTATGCTTCGGCCAACCCAAGGTATTTGAGCTCGCCGACCAGCGCTTCCTGAACGCTCTTGTGCATCGCGACGTAGATGGGAATAAGGTCGTGCCCACCGCTCAAGGTTTCAAAATAGGCAGTATCGGCGTAGTCCTGACGGATTTTCTCGTACTTTTCCGTACTGTCAGCGGGGATGGTGCCCAGCATGCTTGCCGTGTAACGGCCCGGGCCCACGCTTTCCAGCGGCGCATCAAACGGCGCGTAAGGCGTAAGCGCCGCGATACGGTTTTTCAGCCGCTGACGTCGGGCTTTGAGCGCGCTCATGTCGTCGGAGAATTTTTGGATTCTGCCGACCAGCTCATCCGCCTCGGCAAAGCGCTCCGGCATATTTTCCAGCTCCGTCAGCGTCATCGGAGGTTTAGGCGTAAGAAATGAAGTCTTGCTGTCGTCGTAGGGGCGAATGACATCCAGCGCTTCGCGCACAGCGGATAGCCGATCTTCGAGGCGGGCCAAGGATTCCGGAGCGGCGGACAGCGCAAGGCCTTCCACGCCCGAGGTGACAACCTCAACCGCGCCCAACTGCTGCAATCTCTTCAAAAGCCGTTGTCTGCTGTCCGCATGGGCGATCAGCGTGACTTTTTCCATGGATAGAATCGCCATGTTACTTCAGTATCCTCTCCACTAAGACCTGTACGGCGCGTTCCAGACGCTGGCCCGCGGTGCTTTTCAACGTATTGCAATCGCTCATGCGTTGCTGCTGCTGCTTATCCAGCTCGGTTTTGGCGGCGGTTTTGGCACCGTTCACCTTATCAAGCGCGGCGCGCCGGGCGGCGGCGAGCTCTGTGTCCGCAATCTGGGCGAATTCCTGCTCCGCCAGCTTAAGCGCGTCCTTGGCGGCAATGGCAGCCAGACGCCGGGATTCCAGCGCCTTTTCCTCAGCCGCTCTGATTTCGGATAATACATCCATCGCCATTCGCTATTCTCCTGCAATTCTATTCTTTATGTGTTTGCGGTATATTATTTAGTTCCGAAAAGCCTGTCCCCTGCGTCTCCGAGACCCGGTACGATGTAACCGTGGTCGTTCAGCTTCTCATCCACCGCCGCAACAAATATATCGACATCCGGATGCGCTTTCTGAACTGCTTCTATGCCTTCCGGCGCGGCAATCAGACAAACAAGCTTGATATTGGCGATGCCGCGCTCTTTGAGCAGCTGGATCGCGCCGTTGGCGCTGCCGCCTGTGGCCAGCATCGGGTCGAGTATGATGAGGTCGCGCTCGGCTGCGTCGGTGGGCAGCTTGCAGTAGTATTCCACCGGCTGCAGTGTCTCGGGGTCACGGTAGAGCCCGATGTGCCCCACCTTGGCGGCGGGAACGAGCGACAGTATGCCGTCCACCATGCCGAGGCCGGCTCGCAGTATCGGAACGATGCCGATCGTTTTGCCGGAAATCACTTTGGTTTTGGCCTTGGCGACCGGCGTCTCAATTTCTACTTCTTTTAAAGGAAGGTCCCGCGTGACCTCGTAGGCCATCAGCATCGCGAGCTCTTCAACAAGCGCCCGAAAATCCTTGGTGCCTGTGGATTTGTCCCTGATCAGCGAGATTTTGTGCTGGATCAGCGGATGATCCATGACGACTAGTTTGCCCATTTTAAGCCTCCGTATGATTATTTGCCCCAAAGCTCTTAAGAAATTGGGGATTATGCAAATAAGGAGAAACGAATGTTACCGTTTCTCCAGATCCATCAGTTTGTTTATTCGGTTGACGTGGCGTGCGTCGTGGGAAAATTCGGTGCCCAGGAACGCGTCCACGATCTCAAGGGCGTGGCCCGGGCCGATAACGCGGCCGCCCAGCGCCATTACGTTGGTGTCGTTATGCGCTCGGGTGGCTTTGGCGGAAAACACGTCGCCCAGCAGCGCGCAGCGGATGCCGTGTATCTTATTGGCCGAGATGGACATGCCGATGCCTGTCCCGCAGATGAGTATGCCGAAATCCGCTTTGCCCGCCAGAACGGCCTCGCAGACCGGTACCGCGTAATCCGGATAGTCGCAGGAATCGCAGCTGTATGCGCCAAAGTCGCATATCTCCTTGCCCTGCTTTTGAAGATGGTCGATGATGACCGCTTTGAGCTCGATGCCGCCGTGATCGCATCCGATGGCTATTTTCATTAAAAATCCCCTGTATGCATCAGTCTATTAGTCCAATAAGAAGAATACCAAACAAAACAAAAGAAATCAACCAAAAGAGTTGAACCTGCGGCAATCAGTTTTGGCGAGCCGAATTGCAACGAGCCTGATAGCGAGCCGTGACATACCGCTTTACTTTTATATGTGCGATGATTATACTATAAACTGTTATTCAAACAGCGAAACAAACGCTGCGGATATATGCAATCCATTGAACAGGAGCTGACCCGATTTGAACAGCGTATACGACATTGTGGTTAAAATCGGGTCGATGGCGCTGATCCGCCATGAGGACGGCGACATCGACTACAATATATTCTCCCGGCTTTCCAGCGCGCTTAGGCCCGGCATGCTGCTGGTCAGTTCCGGCGCAACCGAGATCGGGCGCATCGATTATATGAAGCGCAGCGGCGGCGAGCTGGCGGGCGATGTGGAGGACGTTAAGACGGATTACTCTGCGCAGGGGCAGTCGATACTGATGGAGAACTACCGCCGGTTTGTGGGCCCCGCGTATTCGGTGCGGCAGGTGCTGGTGGAGCACAGCCACTTCAACGACGCCGAAAAGCGCGAGCACATTTTTAGGCTGCTGATGCGCGCGCCGTCGCAGGGTGCGATACCCATTATCAACTACAACGATCCGGTGTCCAGCGAGGAAAACCGCAAGATGGAACTGAAGCGGATCGGGAGCAACGGGCAGGGCGTGGTGGAATGCGTGGACAACGACGAGACGGCGGCGGTCATCGCGATGCTGGTGAAGGCGGGTACGCTGGTGATACTGACGTCGGTGGACGGTATCTATCAGGACCCGGGCGATCCGTCGACGCTGATACGTGAGATATCCGGCGCAACCCCTCTGGAACTGGAGCGCAAAGTGGCGGAGGCGATTGCGTGCTGCCAGGGCGCGTCACGCGCGGGCGCCAACGGCGCGGGCGCTAAGCTGAAGTATTCGCTGGAGCCGGCCAAGGCGGGTACGCACGTGTACATCGCACGCGCGAGCAGCCGGATCGACGACATCATCTCGGGCAACGCGCCAAGCACACATATTTACGTGAAGTAGCCGGGACGCCTCGGCATACCAGCCATGTTTCAAAAACAGGCTGAAGGAATAAAAACAGTAATAGAAAAGGAGATGCGCCGCATTTCCTTTTTGCTTGTCAAAAAAGTTGCTATGTCATTCCGATGGAGCGTAAGCGACTGGGGAACCCCCCACTGCAAAGTACTTCACATGGGATTCCTCGCAAGCTCGGCATGACATTTAGGGTTTATCGACAGCCTGAAAGGAGATGCGTCGCATTTTCTTTTTGCTTTGGCCGCATGCTGTTTTCTGCTGGCGCCTGCCTTGCTGCTGTTTTTACGCAGGCGAATCGGAGCGATGGTGCGGAGGAGCCGGGGCGGATGAGTAATGAATAGGATATGCAGCTTGAAAATTCTTCTCTTTTGCGGTGCGGCGTGTTAAAATACGGTCGATATGGACGGCAAACGGGAACGGTTTACAAATCACTTCATTATCGCGGCGGCGCTGCTTGTGTGCGCCTACATCGTACTGTATGGCGTAATGGGACAGGGCGTGCTGTCACACTGTGATTACGACTCGTATACGCGGCAGGCGCAAAGCTGGTGGGAAGGGCGGACGTACCTGCCCGAAAACGTCACATGGCTGGAGCTCGCCGAGTATAACGGGCATTATTACGTGAGCTTCCCGCCGTTTCCTTCCGTCGTGCAGTTTTTGCTGTACCCCTTCTTTGGGTTGAATACGCCGGACAACCTCATCAACACGCTGCTGGGGCTGGGGGCGTTCGTGATCGTCTACCGGCTGCTGATGCGCAAGGGCTTAAGCGGTCTGAACGCGGCAGTGATCGCGCTGTTGTTTACTCTTGGGTCTAACCTGTTCTATCTGTCGGTGACGGGCTGGGTGTGGTTTTCGGCGCAGACACAAGGCTTTTTCTTCACGGCGCTGGCAATATATCTGATGGACAGCCGTCGACGGGCCGCGTGGTTGTGCTCCTTCCTGTGCATTGGTATCGCGTTTGCGTGCCGCCCGTTTAACGTGGTGTACGCGCCGCTGCTGCTGTACATGCTGTATCAGCGTATCAAGGATGAGCGGGGCTTTGTGGCGACGCTCGTACGCTGCATGCCGTATGTGCTGCCGCTGGCGGCGATGGGACTGGCGGTGGCGATGTATAACTATGCCCGCTTTGGCAGCCTGTTCGAGTTCGGGCACAATTATCTGCCGGAGTTTCAGGCGGAGGATCAGTTCGGGCTGAAGTACATACTCCCGAACCTGCTGGAGGTATTGAAGCTGCCGGGGACCGCGGATACGTTCTGGCCGCAGTACAACGGCACGCTGTTCTTCCTGGTGAACCCAGCGTATGTGTTGGTGGTGGTCAGCCTTGCGCGGGGGCGGTTCGGCATAAAGAAGCTGATATATGTGCTGTGCCTGCTGGCGCATATTCTTGTGACGCTGGCGCACCGGACGATGGGCGGCTGGCAGTTTGGCAGCCGGTATCTCACAGACATGCTGCCGTTTATGCTGGTGATCATCGGGGACGACCCGGTTTACAAAGAGGATATATCAAGGCGCGGTTCCGTAGTCCTGCCATTGACGCTGGTTGTGATCGGTGTCGCGGTGAACGTATGGGGCGCAATATGGTTTTACACGCTGCCGGTGGGATGAGGAGCGACGCATGTATTTGAGCAGCCTGACGCTGAAAAACTACAGAAGCTATGCCAGCCTCACCGCAAAGTTTGCGGACGGCATTAATATACTGCAAGGGCGCAACGCCGCGGGCAAGACCAATATACTGGAGGCCGTGGGGTTCTTGAGCTACGGCAAGTCGTTCCGCACCCAAAAGGATGCCGAGTGTATACGGGACGGCGGCGACGCGGCGTACATCAAGGGCGGCATCAGCACGCGGCAGGGGGCCATGCAGATTGAGGCGTTGATCGCGGCGGCGGAGAAGAAGAGCCTGAAGGTGAACGGGCAGCCGGTGAGAAAGATGGGTGAGCTGTTCGGCAATTTCATCGCGGTGGTGTTCTGCCCGGAGGATTTGAAGACGCTCAAGGAATCTCCTTCGCTCCGGCGGCGGTTCGTCGATATGGAGATATCCAAGCTGCACCCTGCTTACTTTTACGAGCTGCAGGATTACGGCAAGGCGCTGGCGCAGAAGAACGCGCTGCTGAAATCGAGGATTCAAGAGGCGCAGCTGAAAAAGCTGGTGACAATATACAACGAGCAACTGGCGCAGCACGGCGAGAAGATCATTAAGGGGCGGCAGGAGTTCTTGGGGCGTTTGCACGATGTGGGGCGGGATATCCACAAGGATCTGTCGGGCGGTGAGGCGCTGGAATTGAAGTACCGCAGCAGCGTAACCGGGCCGGACATACGGCAGGCGCTGTTCGATAAGATGGACAAGTCGCTGTCCTCCGAGATCGAGCAGGGGTTCTGTTTGTACGGGCCGCACAGGGAGGATTTTTCGGTGTCGCTGGGCGGCGCGGAGATACGAGGCTTTTCGTCTCAGGGGCAGCTGAGGACTGCGATGCTGTCGCTCAAGCTCGCGACGTTCGATATCGCGAGGGGGGATTTCGGCGAGAGCCCGGTGCTGCTGCTGGACGACGTGTTCTCGGAGCTGGACGAGGCGCGGCAGGCAGCGCTGCTGGCGCGCATCAAGGGGGCTCAATGTTTCATCACCACGGCGGTGCCGGTGAAGAACGCGCCGGGCGCTGTGTATACGGTGGCGGGCGGCGCGGTGACGGCGGCGACGGTAACGTGAGGTTGGTTTTATTTGACCGTGAGGGCGCTGCCCTCACACTCCCGCTTCTTTTCTTCAAGAAAAGAAGCAAAAGATTTATCGGAAATGCTTTGCATTTCCTTGAGCAGTCTTTATTTAAGGAGTGTTATGATTATTGAAGAATTTTTGGGGTTACATAAAAAATAATAGGTTTGCTATTGGCTGTACCGGACAGACGGTATATGTGTATGATGACAGGGGAAATGAACTTAAAAAGTTCAGTGATATTACATATGCCTATACCCCTATGTTTTGCCCTAAAAAGAACATATTTATTGTTAAATCAACGGTGGGAAGGCTTGCTGTTTATTCTCTAGATACAATGCAGCTTTTTAAAAAATTTCGATTTTCAAAAGTTGACGGAGGTCAGGACGACGGATTTTGTTTTTCAAATGATGGAAAATACTTTTATAATATTGAATGTCATATCAATAGCTTGATAACATACCGCTCGATATATGATACTTCAAATTTCGAACGTATTAAACAGTTATTTGTGAATGATAAATTACAAGTATTATCTCACATTGAACAAGATTCTTATAGTAGCTCCCTATTCGTACTTGGTTTTATGCGGGGAAATCATGGTGTATTTGATTATGGTTTCGTTGCGGAACTCCATAATGAAAAGTTAATAAACATAACGAAACTGACTGATGAAAAATATGATTTTATAAGAGGTTACAAGCATCTGGAGCTATCCGGATTTACATCAAAAGCAAAAGAGTGGTCAGGTTTAAAATATAGCGGCTACGATCTGTCCAATATTGAGTCAACAACAGTTCGTTTATCTGATTATATAAATCTATAGAAATGCCGGGGGCATTTCTATTTGGGATTCTCAAGGGACAAGTCCCTTGAGCGGAGGTTTGGAGGCAGACCTCCAATACGTTACTATATCAGCGTGGTCATGATAAAGCCGACCGCGAGACCAAACAGCGCGAACAGCACTTTTTTGTTGCCTGCGGCGGGGATGAGCTCGCGAAGGGATATATAGAGCATGGCGCCGCCTGCGAACGAGATGCAAAACGCGATCATTTCCGTGGAAATGCTGCCGATGGCGGTGCCGACGACCGCGCCCAATGCTGTGGGCAGGCCAGTCAATACGGCGAGCATCACCACGCGTCCAAGCGGCATACCGGAGAGCCGCAGCGGCAGGCACACCGCGACGCCTTCGGGCACGTTGTGCACCAGCATCAGCAGCGACAGTGACAGCGCCATGCGCTCGTTTTCCACCAGCGACGAGCCGATGGCCAGCCCCTCGGGCAGGTTGTGCAGCGCGATGCCCGCCAGCACCAGCAGGCCCATCGCATACATCGACGGCGTTTCGTCGTGCGAGAACAGCGGCGCGGCAACGGCGAAGAACACGCCGCCCAGAGCCGTGCCCACACACATCCGCAGCACGCCGCCCAGGGCCGCGCTTTCGAAAAGCATATCGAAAAACACCACGGCGATCATCATACCGCCAGCGAACGCAAGGAACGGGCGGGGTTCCGTGACCCGCCGGCCGATGAGCATGGCGATGAGGCCGCCGGCCGCGGTGCCGGCCGCGCCGACAACGCTGCCCAAAATCACGCTTTCAACATACATCGCATTACCTCGTTTGCCTGTGTCCGTTATTTATACGCTGGGAAGGATCGTGTCATGACAGGCTGGAAGGAAGCATTGTTGAATGAACGAGCAAGTATTCAGAACAAGAAAAATGAGGGTAAGCGATGAATGAGAGGCTGTATTACAGGCGGTGGTTTCAAAAGAAAAGAAAGGGACGGGGTATTCATAATGTGAAGTGACCCCGTCCTTGTTCAATTAGTTTCTACGTTCGAACAGCCGCTCCTTGTGCTTGTCCAGCGTGAGCAACAGAGGGAGGCCCAGCACATAGCAGGCAATCGCCTGCCCGACGGCCACCCACAGCACCGATTCCCAGTACAGTATGCCGAGATAGTATTGCAGTATGCCCGCCACCACGAACGCGTTGATGACCACGGCAGGCAGCGGTACCAGCCATTTGGGCCGTATGTAACGCGCGGCGATCGCAGCGGCCAGCGTCGCGAGCGAGCCGAACAGTATGTCGTAAGGCCCCAATGGGCTGCCGGCCAGGTTGGACAGTACGCAGCCGATGAACAGCCCCGGTATCGCGGCGGGCGTGAAGAAAGGCAGCACGCACAGCGCTTCGGAAATGCGCACCTGCGGCGTCATGTAGCTTAAAGGGATGCTGGCCATTGTGAGTGCAAAGTACAGCGCGGCGATGATGCCGGCTTCCGCAAGAAAGCGCGGCGTAAGAAGCTTTTTGTTCATGTTTCAATTTTGTGCAGATACCCTTTTGATATCCGCCCGGGCGTATTTAAGCCCGGCCCCCTTAGTTTTATTTTAGGACAGGATGGTTTCGAACTGTCCGGCGGGTTTTTAAAACCCAACCTGCGCATTGTATCACAGAACAAAAAAAGCGGCAACCGTTTAGCTGCCGCTTATAAAGATCAAGACCATGGAGGCTCTGCCTCCAAACCTCCGCCAAAGGGATGCATCCCTTTGGAATCCCACCAGAGAAATGCCTTCGTGAAGGCATTTCTCATGTCTTTTGCTTCTTTTCTTCAAGAAAAGAAGCAGGAGCGCGAGGGCAGCGCCCTCGTGAAAGTTTTATTCTCAGCCCACCACGATGTTGGCGATGCGGCCGGGCACGATGATCACCTTTTTGACCGCCTTGCCCTCGAAGCACGCGACCAGTTCGGGGGTCGCCATGATCTGCTCCTCGATCTCCTTGGCGGATGCACCGTTGGGTACGTCGAAGCGCGCGCGAACCTTGCCGTTGATCTGCAGCGGCATTTCGACGGTGTCCAGCACCAGCGCGGACTCGTCGCAGACGGGATACGGCTGATTGAACACGGAATACGACTCGCTTAAGCTTTCCCACAGCTCCTCGCAAAAGTGCGGCGCGAACGGAGCCAGCAGCTTGACCAGCGTGCGGGCAGCCAGTGCGGATACGTCCTTGTCGGGTGCGGCGTCGAGGTATTTGCCCAGCGCGTTGACGAACTCCATGATGCGCGCAATGGAGGTGTTGAACTGGAATATCTCGATATCCGCCGTCACGTGTTTGACCGCATAGTTCAGCGCGTACAGCAGCTCCCTTTTGCCCTGCTCGCTGGAAGCTGTCACTTCATTGGTGCGGTTAACCAGGCGCTCGACGCGCTCCAGGAACTTGTGCACCGAACGGATGCCGTCCTCGTTCCACGGGCCGCCCTCGATGTACGAGAACCCGAAGCCGAGGTAGGTGCGCAGCGCGTCGCTGCCGTACTGCTGTATGTAGGCGTCGGGAGATATCACGTTGCCGCGGGACTTGCTCATGCGCGCGCCGTCCGGCCCTAATATCACGCCCTGATGCACAAGGCGGGAGAACGGCTCATCAAAGTTGACGTAGCCCATGTCGTGCAGCGCCATGGTGAAGAAGCGGGCGTACAAGAGGTGCATGCAGGCATGCTCCGCGCCGCCGATATACGTATCCACCGGCAGCACCTTGTTGATCCACTCGGTGTCGAACGCCTTCTCGCTGTTCTGGCTGTCCGGATAGCGTAAGAAATACCACGACGAGCAGACGAACGTGTCCATCGTATCCGCGTCCCGCACGGCGGGACCGCCGCACTTGGGGCAGGTGGCGTTCATGAACGTCTTGGATTTGAGCAGCGGGGATGTGCCGTCCGGCGTGAAGTCCACGTCGTACGGCAGACGCACCGGCAGCTCGCTCTCGGGCACCGGCACCTCGCCGCAGTGTTCGCAGTAAACGATGGGGATGGGCGCGCCCCAGTAACGCTGGCGGGAGATCAGCCAGTCGCGCAGGCGGTAGTTGATCTTGAAACCGCCCTTGCTTTCGGTTTCCAGTTTCTTCAGTATCGCCTTTTTGCCCTCTTCCACCGGCAGGCCGGAAAACTCTTCGCTGTTCACCAGCACGCCGTAATTGACGTAGGGCAGCGTATCGTCCTCACCCTCAAGGCCTGCGACGACGCGCTCGATGGGCAGCTCGTATTTAGTGGCGAACTCGAAGTCGCGCTCGTCGTGAGCGGGCACCGCCATCACCGCGCCGGTGCCGTACGTGGCCAGCACGTAGTCCGCCGCGTACACCGGAATGCGCCGCCCGTTAATGGGGTTGATGGCGTAAGCGCCGGTGAACACGCCCGTCTTCTCGCGCGTGGTGGACAGGCGGTCGATCTCGCTGGCACGCGCCGCGTAGTCGATGTATTCCTCGACGGCTTTTTTATGCTCGTCGGTTGTGATCTTGAGCGTGAGCGGATGCTCGGGCGCGAGCACCACGTAGGTGCAGCCGAACAGCGTATCCGCACGGGTGGTAAACACGGTGAATTCCCCGCCATCCTCCAGCGCGAACGTGATCTCGCCGCCGACGGACTTGCCGATCCAGTTGCGCTGCATCATCTTGGTCTTTTCCGGCCAGTCCAGCTTGTCCAGATTCTGCAGTAAGCGTTCGGCGTAGTCGGTGATCTTGAAGAACCACTGCGTCAAATGCTTGCGCTTGACGGGCGTGTGGCAGCGCTCGCAGCCGCCGTCCACCACCTGCTCATTGGCGAGCACCGTCTGGCAGCTCTCGCACCAGTTGACAGGCGCGGCCTTGCGGTAAGCGAGGCCCTTCTTGTACAGCTGCAAAAAGCACCACTGCGTCCACCGATAGTAGTCCGGCAGGCAGGTTTTGATCTCGTAGTCCCAGTCGAACATCGCGCCCATGGCTTTGAGCTGCTTTTCCATCGTCTCAATGTTGGACAGCGTGGAATCCTCCGGGTGGATACCCGTTTTAATGGCGTAGTTCTCCGCCGGCAGGCCGAAGGCATCGAAACCCATTGGCTGGAATATCTCATAACCCTGCATGCGCAAGAAGCGCGCGTAGGTGTCGGACAGGCCGTAGTTGTACCAGTGACCCAGATGCAGGCGCGCGCCGGACGGATACGAGAACATCTCAAGTATGTACTTCTTTTTGTCCACGCGGTCGCGGTTGAACTTATAGAGCCCCGTTTCTTCCCACTTCTGCTGCCACTTCTTCTCTACCTGCAATAAATCCATGTTATGTTAACTCCCCAATATGTCGCTTGGAACATTATTATATATTATCCTGAAAAAATCAAGCAATAAAGCCTTAGGCTATCGTTTTAGGTTGATGCCTCCCACTTCCCGAATGAGCGAAAAGAAGTCCTGCGTGAAGTTCTCCTCCGCCGTGAACGTCGCGTCGTGCTTTATCAGCGTGCGCAGCACGTCGGGCGCGGCGGTAACAGCGCCGATGCCGTGTTTGCACAGCTCCAGTATCTGCTGCGAGTTTTTGAAGCTGGCCGCCAGCACGTTGGCGCTCATCTGATGCACCTTGAACATGTCGTGTATCGTCTTGGCGACCGCCACACCGTCCGAGCCCATGTTGTCCAGCCGGTTGACGTATGGCGCGGTATACAGCGCGCCCGCCTTGGCCGCCATGAACGCCTGCATCGCGGTGTAAATAGCCGTTGCGGTGACGCGAATGCCCTCTTTGGCGAGCAGGTGGATGGTGTGCATGCCGTTGGCGGTGACGGGCACCTTGACGAAAAGGTCGTCCCCCAGCTCCCGCAGCATGAAGTGCGTTTCCTCCAGCATCGTTTTGGTGTCGGGAGAGATGAGCTGCGCGTGCAGCTGCGCGCCCTTGGGCAGCAGCTCACGGATGAGCTTGAGCTGCTTGATGGGGTTGCTATGCTCGTGCATCAGTATCGTTGGGTTGGTGGTCACGCCGTCGTATGGGTAACCGCTGAAAAGCGCCTCAATCTCCTTGAGATTGGCGCTGTCGATCAATACCAACATACTGTAACCATCCTTTCAGTTTAGTGGAATATCAGCCGATGATGGTGGCGACGGCGGACGCGGAGACGCCTTCCCCTGTGCCCTCAAAGCCCATGCCTTCGGTGGTGGTGGCCTTGACGGCAACCGCGTCAATATCGATGCCCAGCGCTTCGGCGATACGTTCGCGCATCTGCTCAATGTACGGCGCGAGCCTGGGGCGCTGCATCACGACGGTGGAATCCACGTTGACGACGGAATACCCCGCAGCCTCAATGAGATTGCGCACGCGCGCCAGCAGCACGAGGCTACTGATATCACGGAACTCGTCGGTGCCGGGAAAATGCCTGCCGATGTCGCCCAGCGCTGCCGCGCCTAGGAGCGCGTCCATGATGGCGTGGACCAGCACGTCCGCATCGCTGTGGCCCTCAAGGCCGTGCGTGTGCGGCACTTCCACGCCGCCGAGTATCAGCGGGCGGGTGGTGACCAGCCGGTGCGCGTCGTAGCCCATACCAGTGCGGATGCGTTCCCCCACGATGTGCCGTCCCAGCATGATATCCTCCTGCGTTGTGATCTTGATGTTAGGGCCGGTGGCTTCCACGAAGCTGACCGGATGTCCCATGCGTTCCACCAACACGCATTCGTCGGTGCCGATGAAGCGGTCCGCCTTGGCCTGCGCGTGCGCTTCCTTGATCAGGCTGACGGAGAACACCTGCGGCGTCTGTATGTTGACGAGACGGTCGCGGTCTATCGTGCCGGTGATCACGCCGTCCTCCATCATTTTGATCGTGTCCTTGGTGCGGACGCCCAGCGCGGCAGCACCCGTTTCCTGGGCCTTCTCCACGCAGGCCTTAATGTCCGAGGGGGACACGAAACAGCGTGCGCCGTCGTGGATGGCCACGATGCCGTCTTCCGTAATGGCTGCGAGCGCGTTCTCCACTGAGTACTGGCGTTCGCTGCCGCCGATGACCAGCGTGTACGGCGTGTGCAGCGTTTTCTGCGCGGCGGCGGCGGCCTCCTCGATGCCCTCTTCGCGGCAGACGAGTATGATGTGGCTGAAGCAGCCGCTCTGCTCAAACGCATCCAGAGAGCGTTCCAGTACCGTTTTGCCGCCGATTTTGAGCGCCATCTTGTCCCGGCCCATGCGCCGGGCCGCTCCGGCCGCCAGTACGACGCCCACGGCCTTACTCATTCGCGGTGTCCTCCAGTATCTCATACATGGCTGCGGCGGCTTCTTTGCGTACCGTTTCAGCCGTCTGCAATACCTTGAACTTCAGTGTGCCCGCGCCGAAGCGCACCTCCACGATGTCGCCCACTTTGAGGTCCTTGCCCGGTTTGGCGACCTGGCCGTTGACGGATACGCGCTGCCTGTCGCACGCTTCCGCCGCAACGGTGCGGCGCTTGATCACGCGGGATACCTTTAAAAATTTGTCCAGTCTCATGCGTTCACCTCTTTTGCCCATTATAGCAGAATTCTCCGGAATGAGAAGCACTCTCCCGGGATGCATGAAAAAAGCGCCCGACGTAAGTGTCACGCGCTTTTTTCTATATATAAATTGCTGGTTGCCTTTTTAACATCTTTGATTATAAAGAACCATTATGAACAAAGTGTTAACGAGGCATTTATTTTTTGTAAAAAGGCGATTTACAGGTCTTTGGACATGATCAGCCTGTCTTCGCCGGGACCGTATTCGTCTTTGGAGCTGTCCAGCACGGTGAAGCCCATTTTCTCGCGGTAGACCGACAGAGCGCTGAAGTTCGCGGGGTCAACCGTCAGCAGCACGCGCGTGATACCGTAGCGCTTGAGGTTTGAGAACGCGTAGTTGAGCAGCGCGGTGCCTACGTTCTGGCCGCGGAACACCGGCAGCACGGCGACGCTCATCAGGTAAGCGACGGAGATGTCCGCCATATCGCGCATGAAGTAGGCGCAGGCCACCGCGTCGCCGTCTTCGTCCACTGCGACGTAGACCTTGCCGTAGCGTACCAGCGGCACCATAACGTATTCGTTGAGCGCGCCCTCGCCGAACGCTTCCTGTTCGATGTCGAGTATGCTGGAAATAATCCCCGGGCTCGGCTTATCCACCGCTTTGAATGTGATCGTCATAGATATTGACACCTCCCTGTATAGACCCTTTATGGTCTTAACCCGCTTAAGGGCTCTGCGCTGGGAAAGGGCGCTGCCCTTTCAATCCCGCTTAAGGGCTTCGCCCTTAAGAATCCCACCAAAGGGGCAGACCCCTTTGGAATCCCGTAGGGAAAATGCCGAAGGCATTTTCCGTATATACATTTGGCTATAGTTCAGGAAATGCGTAGCATTTCCCACTTTTGCTTCTTTTCTTAGAAAAGAAGTGGGGTTTGGGGCAAAGCCCCAAGGTCTTAATACTTTAGCTGTCCGGCGCTTCAGAGAGCACCATAATGAGCTGGCGCGCGCACGCGTATTCGGCCGCGCAAGACTCGTGGCGCTGCACAGGCTGACCGAGCATCGAATCCGCCTGAAAGCTGAAGCTGTCGTTGTCCGACACGATGATGTGATCCACCAGCTCTATTCCCAGCAAGGATAGCGCGCGCAGTATGTCCTGCGTGGCCTGGATATCCGCCGGAGAGGGCTTCACGCTGCCACCCGGATGGTTGTGCGCGAGTATGCCCTTAACGGCGTTGTGCCGCAACGCCGCCGCGGCCACACGGCTGACATATACCGGCGATTCAGACACACTGCCCTCGGACAAACGCTCGCAGTGTATCACGCGGTTCTGAGTGTTCAGCCAGATCACGTATATCTGCTCCACCGGCTTGCCGAACAGCAGCGAGCGCGCGTAGGCGCAGGCGTCGCGGACGGATCGGATGAGCGGCTTTGGCCCCAGCTTGCTGCGCTCGTAAGCGCGGAAGGCTTCGGGGAACATCGCGAGAAACGCTGCAGCCTTCGGCCCCATGCCGCTGATCTGCTCGATATCCCTGGCATCCGCCTCCAGCACGCCCGCGAGGCTGCCGAAACGATCGATCAGCCGGTGGGCGATGGGGTTGGTGTCCACCCGAGGCAGCGCGTAAAACAGCAAAAACTCAAGCAGCTCGTGGTCTTCAAAGCCCTCGAAACCCTGTTGCATAAAACGCTTTGTCAGCCGTTCCCGGTGCCCCTCGTGCATCGCGGCTCCTTTACGAGCAGCCCTTGCAGGTGCTGCAGCTGCCGCCGCTGCAGCCTCCCCCGCCACGGGCGGTACCGCCACCAAAGTAGCACTTGCCCTGATAATGGCGCGAGACTTTTGTCGACCCACACTTAGGGCAAGGCGGCTTTTTGTCCGCCGAGGTCAGCTCTTCGAATATATTATTGCAGTCTTCACAGATAAACTTCAGCAATGCCATGGTTGTTGGCTCCCAGTTAACTTACAACATCTTTCTGCGCCAGAGCACGTATACCGTAAGCCCGGCACACACCATCGATATCGCGATGATGGCCGCGAAACCAAAGCCCGTGCCCTCGAACGGCACCGGCACGTTCATACCCCAGAAGCTGGCGAGCAACGTGGGCACCGCGATGATGATCGTGATGGCCGTCAAAAACTTCATCACGTTGTTCAGGCTGTTGGATATGATGGACGCAAACGTGCTCATCGTTCCCGACAAAATGCTGCGGTATATCGTCGCCATCTCCATGGCCTGTCTGTTCTCGATGATGACGTCGTCCAGCAGGTCCATATCGTCCGGATATTGCTTTAAGAAATTCGGCTTCTGCAGCTTCTCCAGTACACCCTCGTTGGACTTGAGCGATGTGGAGAAGAACACCAGCGATTTTTCCAGCTTCAGCATGCCCATCAGCTCGCGGTTACGCATATTCTTCTTGAGCGCGTTCTCCACCTGCGTCGTCGCCTTGTCGATCTGGCGCAGATACTGCAGGAACTTGGTGCTGGACCGGAACAGTAGCTGCAGCACAAAACGCGTCTTCTTGCATGTGTCGAAGCCCTTCACGCGGTCTTCCATGAAGTCTTCGATGATCGTCGTTTCATTGAGGCACACCGTGACTACCATGTTCTCCATCACGATGATGCCGAGCGGTATCGTGTTGTACACGAACGACGTGCCCTCCGGCTCCACCACGGGGATGTCCACCAGTATCAGCGTCTGGCCGTCGTCCTTTTCGATACGCGGCGTTTCCTCTTCGTCCAATGCGGCCTGTAAAAAATCCGGCAGCGCGCCGCACTCCGCACTCACCTTCTCGAGCTCGCTGCGCGTGGGAGCCGTCAGATGGACCCACGCGCCGTCACAGGCTGCGCTGTTTTCTTTGAGCAGCCCCTCTGTTGTTTTAAAAACCTGTATCATTGGCAAGCACCGCCTTTCTTTTGGCGGAGCGCGCTCGTTTTAAGCCTGCCCTGTGGTAAGCGCGCCGCCATTACTGTATTCGCATAACTTAGGGTCTGCGTCCACGCATTACCACCTCCGAGAATAAAATCTGTCACCTTTCGCTTATGCTGACAAATGCCGCCACAAAAGGCCATTGTTATTATAACACGTACATCAAATAAATCAACCATGGGCAGGTAAAGCTTTTGGCTGACAATGTAAGGCATATATTTATGCAAGGCTTTCGTTTTTGAACGCAGATCGCTGTTTATTCCATAAATCCGACTAAATAAGTATAATATATTACACATAGTTTTATTGGTGACTATTCTAATGAAATTTGCCGGACATTTTAAAATACGATACAATAGTTGTAATTGCTTTCTTATCCCAATTTTAATCCGAAAGAGAACAGCACAACGAATACAATGCGAAAGGATATAAATTTTGAAAAACGGCCGAGAGCATCATTCTGATGACATGCATAGCCACTCCATTCATCAACACAACCATAATATTAATGGGTATAGTGTAGATCATCCTGGTGGTGATATGGAACATCACGTCTCATCGCATGCGGGGCATGATCATCATATGAAGATGGTACAAAACTTCAAGCGGCGATTCGTCTTATCTTTGGTGATTACTTTACCAATTTTATCGCTATCGCCTATGATTCAAGGATTTCTGGGGTTTAATCTGAAGTTTGTCGGTAGTGGATATGTGCTGTTTGCTCTTGCAACCATACTGTTCATCTTTGGCGGCAAACCCTTCTTCACAGGTGCGCTTGATGAACTGAAAAAAAAGTCTCCCGCAATGATGACTTTGATTGCATTTGCTATCTCTGTTTCTTATGTATACAGCGCATTAACGCTGTTTGTGCTTGAGGGGAGTGATTTCTTTTGGGAGCTGGCCACTTTGATTACCATTATGCTGCTGGGGCACTGGATCGAAATGAAATCCGTAATGGGAGCGTCAATGGCACTCGAAGAACTGGCCAAACTGATACCTGATATCGCCCATATTGTCAGTAAAGACGGAGAAACCAAAGATGTTTCCATACAAGAAATAAAGCGTGGGGATATCGTCGTTGTTAAGCCGGGTGAAAAGATCCCGATAGATGGAGTTATTATTGACGGGGAGTCGTCAATTAACGAATCAATGATTACAGGTGAGTCGCTGCCGGTTGACAAGCATAAAGGGGATAAGATAATAGGCGGTTCGGTAAATGGCGAAGGTATTATAAAATTTGAAGTGCATAAAGTGGGGGCCGACACATTTTTATCGCAGGTAATACAGCTGGTCAGACAGGCCCAAGCATCCAAATCACAAACACAAACATTCGCGGATATTGCTGCAAAATGGCTGTTTTATATCGCGCTTTGTGCAGGGAGCATAACCTTTATTGTTTGGATGCTGGCGGGGTATAATATCAGCTTTACAATAGAAAGAATGGTGACAGTCATTGTGATATGCTGCCCTCATGCCTTAGGGCTGGCGATACCTCTGGTGACGGCTGTCTCAACAAGCATTGGCGCAAGGCATGGTCTGCTCATCAGAAACCGGGCGGCTTTTGAATGTGCGAGAAAGCTTGATACAATTGTGTTTGATAAAACTGGAACGCTGACCGAAGGGAAATTCGGGGTAACGGATGTTCGTGCAATGGGCATATCCAATGAAGAATTACTTGCCTTAGCCTGTTCGGTTGAAGAAAACTCCGAACACCTGATTGCGCAGGCAATTGTTAAGGAAGCAAAACGGATTAACCTCACCATTAAACCGGCTAAAAATCATAAAGTTATGCCGGGCCAAGGGATACTGGCCGAGGTAGATGAAAAAAAGATTACGGTAACAAACCCGGGGTATTTGGATCAAAAAGGAATTTCATTTGACAATCGTGAATACGAAAAGCTTGCGGAGCAGGGTAAAACGGTCGTATTTGTGCTGGAGGATGATAATTTACTCGGTTATATCGCACTATCAGATATTGTGCGTGATACCGCCAAAGAAGCAGTGGGTGAGCTTAAATCAATGAAAATTGAACCCATCATGCTGACGGGTGACAATAACAAAGCAGCAAAATATGTGGCAAAACAGCTTCAAATAGACAGGGTATTTGCCGAAGTACTGCCGCAGCAAAAAGCTGATACAATCGACGCGCTACGTCGGGAAGGCCGGATGCTTGCTATGACGGGAGACGGCATCAATGACGCGCCATCGCTGGCCAAAGCAGACCTCGGCATTGCGATTGGGGCCGGCACAGATATTGCCATTGAAACGGCTGACGTCATACTCGTGAAGAGCAATCCAAAGGATATTGTGGGCATTATAAAGCTATCCAAAGCGATCTTCAGGAAGATGACACAAAATTTGATTTGGGCCACAGCATACAACATTGTGGCGCTACCGCTGGCAGCCGGTGTGCTTTATAATGTGGGGATTGTTTTAAATCCGGCAGTAGGGGCGGTATTGATGTCACTCAGCACAATAATCGTAGCCGTTAATGCAAGACTAATCAAAATTAAATAAAAAATTGTTCGTAGCTTGGCGGACTGTTTGTTTGACATGTAAAAATGCTCGCTTTATAATCCCAGATAAGGCGGCGGGTCTGTGGTTGAAAGTTGATGCCAGTCGCGGGCGAAACAATCCACGTAAACCGGTTAAAACGACCGGCGAGCATGGCGCGGTTTAGTGGTCAGTCCGGCCGGGGAGCTTATCCCCGAGAGGCAGAGTCGTGGGGAGGCCAGGCGCCTTATGAGCAAAATGTCCAGCCGGCGGATGTGGGGGCAAAGACCAGGTCAGCCGCCGCCTTCACTCAACGCCCTGCCATATGGCGGGGCGTTGGGTTTATCATTGCCCAACTTTTTGTGTGCCTTATTGCTGGCAAAGCCAGACGATAAGGCATATTGCGTTTGGGCAGATACTCAATCTAAATGGTGGGAGGATTTTTATTTACCTTAAAAGAATATTTTTCTGCAACACATTCAAATGTTTCGTCTCTGAAATAGAATAAGTAATGGTTGAGTCTTTGGATATCAATAGTGGTATCAATGTACACTGGTTCAGGAAAATTAGTATGCCAGTCTGAATCTTTGATTAAATAGAATTCGCCCCATTTTACTCCGTATTTTTTATAGCGACATTGGTTATGTATATAAAACCCATCATCATTTGGTGGTCCCAATCGATATTGGCGACAATTATAAAATTCAATTATCCCAATATCATCTTCATCAAATTCATTAAACATGAATGAGTTAAGATAAAATGATAATTTAAGATTTGAACAATTGATATTTATCGTAGGCATAGGTGCATTGGGTTCGGCATTCCAATTTTCATTTATCTTAATAAACTCCATATATCACCCCGGTTGGGAAGGTAAATGATCTCGTATTGGCTAGATATTTTTTTTAAAAGCCGGAAAATGCCGCAGGCATTTCCATGTCTTTTGGTTCTTTTCTTCAAGAAAAGAACTGGGGACATGGGGGCAACGCCCCCATAAAACATCCGATAACAAAACTACAAAAACTTCAGGCTGATGTCCAGCGGCTTTACGTGGTTGGTGAGCGCGCCGATGGAGATGAAGTTGACGCCGGTGGCCGCGACGGCCTTGAGGTCCTTCTCGTCCATGTTGCCCGAGGCCTCGGTGAGCGCGCGCCCGGCGATGAGCTGTACGGCCTGCGCCATCAGCTCGTTCGTCATGTTGTCCAGCATGATGATGTCGGCGCCGGCGGAGATAGCCTCCTGCACCTGCTCCAGCGTTTCCACTTCGACTTCGATTTTGAGCGTGTGGGGCACGAAATCCCGCGCGGCCTGCACCGCCTGCGTGATACCGCCCGCCGCCTGTATGTGATTGTCCTTGATGAGCACACCGTCGGAGAGCGTGAACCGGTGGTTGTAGCCGCCGCCCACGCGCACCGCGTACTTCTCCAGCATCCGCAGCCCCGGCGTGGTTTTGCGGGTGTCGAGTATGCGAACGGGGAAACCGGCCACCTTGTCCACCGCTTCGCGCGTGCGCGTGGCAATGCCCGACATGCGCTGCATGAAGTTGAGCGCAAGCCGCTCCCCCGTCAGCACGGAGATGGCGCGCCCGGTGATCTCGGCGATCACGTCACCCTTTTTCACAGCGTCGCCGTCGGCAAAGAAGAACTCCAGCTTCACCGCCGGATCGACGTAGGCGAACACCGACCGGGCGACGGAGATGCCGCACAGCACGCCCGCCGCCTTGGCGATGAATTTGCCGCCGATGTGCTTGTCATAAGGCACCGTGCTCATCGTGGTGATGTCGCCGGTATTCACGTCCTCGGCCAGCGCGACCTCGATGACGCGTATCAGCTGTTTTTGATCGATCATGGTTTCTGACTCCCTTCGTCGGTGCGGTAATGGGCACCTACGGACTTTTTGCGTTGTTGGGCGCCTTCAAATATGCTTCTGGCGACGATCGCCATGTTGTAGAGCTCGATTTCGCGCAGCGTGCGCAGCCGCGCGTACTTCAGCCGGGCGAGCAGCTCGCCCACAAGGTCAAGGCCCAGCTTGAGCTTCTCGCCGTCGCGCAATATGCCGCAATATTTGACCATGATGCCCTTGAGGTCGATGATCGCCGCTTCGGCGTCAATATCGGCCTCGACGGATTCCTCGGGCTGCGGCAGCACGGTGTTCGGCTTTTGGCCATTGAACTGGCGGTTGACGGTGGACGCGCAGCGCCGTCCGAACACAAGGCACTCCAGCG
>JAEWWC010000288.1 GCA_023396555.1 Bacillota bacterium | reverse complement strand
CGAAAGGCTGAAGAGATGTCATCTGGGCTACGATCTGCTCGGCGGTGCCTGCCGGCAGCAGCGCGGATATCTGGTCCATCTGGCCGCTGTTGATCACTTGCGCGATGACGAGGTTGTTTATGTTGGCCAGACCCACCAACGCCATCGCTTCGATGCCGCCGTGTCCCACGCCGAACGCGAAGCCGTCGATCCAGCGGCTTCGCCGTCTGAGCAGTGCGCGGTAACCGATGTAGCGCCCAAACTCCTCGAAAAGCCCGGCGGTAAGCCCGAGGAATATGCCGTAAAGCCACGGATGCTGGACCATATCGGCCCACCAGTCCATCGGGGCCAGCACATACTGTATCAGCGGTATGCGTATGATCAGCTGAAATACGACGAACACCGCCGCGCCGACGAGCACGGGGATAAACGCGCGTTTTTTGGCGATCAGCAGATAGAGTATGCAGCCAAGCGGCAGGCCGAAGCAGATGATGATATTGACGATGAATGCGGTGATGGTAGCGGAATCCACCATGATAGTATCCTCCTACAAATATATAGCAATAACAGTATGGTAATGCGGCGGCGGCAAACCGTCAACGGGCAAATAAAAAACCGGCTCGGAAAATTGCTTCCGTGCCGGCTTGGTCGGCTGTGGCTTATTTGCCCATCATGTACTCGTACATCGCTTTGGCGGCTGTTTTGCCCGCGCCCATCGCGAGTATGACGGTGGCCGCGCCGGAGACGGCGTCGCCGCCCGCGTACACGCCGGGTATGGAGGTCGCGCCGGTGGCTTCGTCCACGATGATGCCGCCCCATTTTTGCGTTGCGAGGCCGGGAGTGGCGGTGCGCATCAGCGGGTTCGGGCTCTGGCCGATGGCGACCACGACGGCGTCCAGCTCAATGTCGTATTCCGATCCTTCAACGGGCACCGGCCGGCGGCGTCCAGAGCTGTCCGGCTCGCCCAGTTCCATCTTGATCAGGCGCATGCCACGCACATAGCCGTCGTCCGTACCCAGTATTTCGGTGGGGTTGACGAGCAGATGGAACATGATGCCCTCTTCCTTGGCGTGGTGCACTTCCTCAACACGCGCGGGCATTTCCTTCTCGCCGCGGCGGTAGACGATGTACACTTCTTCAGCACCAAGCCGCTTCGCGCAGCGCGCCGCGTCCATCGCGACGTTGCCGCCGCCGACGACGGCCACGCGCTTGTGGCGCACGACGGGCGTGTCGGATTCGGGGAATTTGTAGCCCTTCATCAGGTTGATGCGGGTCAAAAACTCGTTGGCGGAGTAGACGCCGTTGAGGTTCTCGCCCGGTATGTTCATGAAGCTGGGGAGCCCTGCGCCCGTGCCGATAAATATTGCGTCGTAGCCCATCTCCTTTAAGTCATCGATGGTCAGCACGCGGCCCATCACCATGTTGGTCTCGATCTTGACGCCCATGCACACCAGCGCCTCGATCTCTTTTCTGACCAGATCCTTGGGCAGACGGAACTCGGGTATGCCGTATACCAGCACGCCGCCCGACGTGTGGAACGCCTCGAACACCGTGACGTCCACGCCCATCAGCGCGAGGTCCGCCGCGCAGGTGAGACCCGCGGGGCCGGAGCCGATGACGGCGGCTTTCTTGCCGTTAGGTATGCCGCAGGCGGGCGAGGGTACGCCTTGATTGATCGCGTAGTCCGCGGCAAAGCGTTCCAGGCGGCCGATGCCCACCGGCTCGCCCTTGATGCCGCGCACGCACAGCTCTTCGCACTGCGACTCCTGCGGGCACACGCGTCCGCAAATGGCGGGCAAACCGTTAGTCTCGCGTATCTTATTATACGCGTCGATATAGTTGCCTTCGGCGATCAGGCCGATAAAGTCGGGTATCTGCACATTGACGGGGCAGCCCGCCACGCACGGCTGATTCTTGCACTGCAGGCAGCGCGCCGCTTCGTTCTGCGCCATCTCCTCGGTATACCCCAGCGAGACCTCGCTGAAGTTGGTGGCGCGCACCTTGGGATCCTGTTCGGGGATCGGCGTCTTCTTCGGTTCCATATTGCGTTTTGCCATTTACTTCACCCCCCTGAACAGGTTGCAGCTTTCGCCTTCCTGCTTCTTATACATGCCCTGACGGCGCATCGCTTCGTCGAAATCCACCTCGTGACCGTCAAAATCCGGCCCGTCCACACACGCGAACTTGGTCTTGCCGCCCACGGTAACACGGCAGCCGCCGCACATGCCGGTGCCGTCGATCATCACCGGGTTCATGCTGACGATGGTCTTAATACCGTATTCTTTGGTGAGCTTGGACACGAATTTCATCATTACGAGCGGCCCGATAGCGACGACGACGTCAAACTTCTCGCCTGCCTCTATCTCGGCTTTGAGCGCGTCCGTCACGAAGCCCTTGCGACCGTTGCTGCCGTCATCCGTCATCACAAGCAGCTTGTCGGATACCGCGCCCACTTCCTTTTCAAGCAGGATGAGGTCCTTGTTACGGAAGCCGATGATGCTGGTTACGGAAACGCCCATGGCGTGCAGCTTTTTGGCCTGCGGGTACGCGATGGCTGTGCCCAGCCCGCCGCCGATGACCGCGGCTTTTTTGACGGTGCTGTCGAAATGCGACGGCTCTCCCAGCGGCCCGACGAAATCCTGCAGGCTGTCGCCTTCGTTCAGCGTTCCCAGGTGCAGCGTGGTTTTGCCGACCTCCTGGAAGATGATCGTCACGGTGCCGGCATTCGCGTCGTAATCGGCGATGGTGAGCGGAATGCGCTCGCCCTGCTCGTTGACGCGCAGTATGATAAACTGCCCGGGCTGCGCTTTTTTGGCGACCAGCGGCGCGTCAATAACCATGAGCTTGACCTGTTCGCTGAGCGTCTCTTTTTTGAGTATTCGGTACACGTTCAAACTCCTCACTGTTTAATGTTACATTACATTCATACTATTATAGCATCCACACGCATATATGCAAACATTACGTTGCGGCCAAAGTAACAATAAATTCCAGATCAGCCCAAAAAATTAATCCGTTGTCATCATGGAGACTGCGTTGTAGAATGGTTAAGAAGCAAAGATGAAGGAGAAAACCCGTGAAAAGGATCATGAATATCAGACACATTTCCGAGGCCGCCGTTCAAAAAGCGCGGGAGCGGGTGGATGGACTGGTCAAACCCATCGGGAGCCTCGGGCAGCTGGAGGACTATGCGGTGAAACTGGCGGGCATATTCGGCAAACCGGCACCGCCGCCGCTGAAGAAGGCCATCGCGGTGTTCGCGGCGGACAACGGTGTGTGGGACGAGGGCATTTCGCCCGTGCCGCAGGGTGTGACGGCGATGCAGGCCGTGAACATGACCAAGGGCATCACCGGCGTGGGTGTGCTGGCCGCGAGCGCCGGAGCGGATGTATTCGTGTATGATGTCGGTATTCACAACTTTTCGGGGTATAAGGGTGTTGAGGACAAGCGTGTGGCAAACGGCACGCGCAGCATTGCCAAGGGGCCGGCGATGGATATCAGCCACGCCATCAAAGCGGTGGCACATGGCATCGATGCGGCGGAAGCGCTGTGGGAGAAGGGTTATCGCTTGCTGGGCTGTGGCGAGATGGGCATCTGCAACACGGCGACGTCTTCGGCGGTGCTGTGCGCGCTGACCGGAGCGGAACCGGAGGAAGCGGTGGGCCGCGGCGCGGGCATCACGGACGAGCAGCTGGCGAAGAAGCGCGAGGTGGTGCGGCTGGCGCTCGAAGTCAACAAGACGGACCCGGACAATACGCTGGATGTAATCGCCGCGCTGGGCGGGTTCGATATCGCCGCCATGGCGGGGTTCTTCCTCGGCGCGGCCTACAAGCAGGTACCTGTGGTGATCGACGGCTTCATATCGGCGGTGGCGGCGCTGGCAGCCAGCCGTCTGAACCCGGCGGTGACGGAGTACATGTTTGCCTCGCACCACAGCGCAGAGCCGGGCTTCGGCATCGCGATGGAGGTCCTAGGCCTGTCCGCGCCGCTGCATCTTAATATGCGGCTGGGCGAAGGCAGCGGCTGCCCGTTAATGTTTGGCGTGCTGGACGGTGCGGTGGCGGTGCTGACCAAGATGGCGACGTTCGCCGAGGCCCGCATCGACCCGTCCAAGCTGGTGGATATACGCAAATAATATAGAAGGAGTAAACTGATGTTCAGACATGTGGTGTGTTTTCGTTTGAGGCCGGAGGAGAAGGACAAGGCGACTGAGGCAAAGCAGAGGCTGGAGTCGCTAACGGTAATTGATGAGGTCAGAAATATCGAGGTGGGGCTGGACAGCCTGAAGAGCCCGCGCTCGTACGATATCATACTGATCGTAGATTTCGACAACATGGACGATTATAAGGTGTATGACGCGCACGAGCTGCACCAGCCGGTGCGCAAGTTTATGCACAGCATCGTCGAGTCCTCCGTCGCGGTGGACTATGAGCGCGCTTGAAATGCTATATAAAAAAAGAAAATAATCTGGGGATGTAGACTCAAGATTATTTTTATAAAATCGCGAAAAATAAAAAGGGTTTTTCGAGCACACGTCGAATAAATCAAATGTCAGATACAATTGATACAAGTGGCAATACAAGTTGTGCGCAAGACATAACGGGTGCCCCTTGTGTTTGTGTCTTGGGGCGATTGAAAGGATAATTGGTATGGACAAAGGCTCAGTACAACGGGCGGTGACATTGGCGGTCTGCATGCAGGCGGCGGCGCGGGGGGAATACTACGTGCCGGCGGCGGCTTCGGCGCGCCATATCCATTTGAGTGCAAAGGATGTGGCCACGCTGTTTGGCGAGGGCTATGCCTTAAAGCCGATGAGGCCGCTGACGCAGCCGGGGCAGTTTGCCGCCGAAGAGAAGGTGGATATCGTCGGCCCGCGCGGCAGCATCACGGGCGTTCGTGTGCTGGGGCCGGCGCGCAAGGAAACGCAGATCGAGCTGTCCGTGACGGACGCCATCAAGCTGGGATTCAAACAGGTGGTGCGCATGTCAGGGGCGGCACTGATGGAGACACCCGGCGCGAAACTGGTGGGGCCTAAGGGTAGCGTTGAACTGCCGCAGGGCGTCATCATTGCGGCACGGCATCTGCACATATCCAAGGAAGAAGCGGCGGCCTACGGGCTGAAGGATGGGCAGATCGTCTCGGTCAAAAAGAGCGGAATCAGGGAAACGATATTCGGTAACGTAGTGGTGCGCAGCGGCGACGGGCACAGTCTGGAGGTGCATCTGGACACCGACGAAGCCAACGCGGCGCTGCTCAACAACGGGGACTTGCTGGAGATCATCAGATAAAATCAAGTATACAAGTTAAAGGGAATAAGTTTGGACGAGAACCAGCTCAAGGAGCTTATCAAAAGAATAGTGCTGGAGGTCATCCGGCGGCTCACCGGTTTCGGCGAGTGCCAGACGATTGCGCTTGTTCCGGGATACAGCGCCTACATGGCGGAGGCAGCTGAGTATCTCGCCAGGCGTTCGGCCTGTGCGGCGCTGTTTGGAGACGCCGAGCCTTTGGCTGATATCGACTCGAAGCGCGTGGACACGGCGGATGACAAGAAGGCTTTGCTGCGCACGCTCCGCGACGCGGAGGAAGTGGTGCTGGTTGCGCCGTCGCTGTCGCTGCTGACCGCTGTTGCTCAGGGCGACGATTCGCATTTCGCAGCGGTGATGTTTGAGAAGGCGCTGCTGGACGGCAAAAAGGCCACGGTGCTGCTGGACTTTCAGCCGCCCAAGTTCAAGCGCGGCACACTGTTCGATAAAGTGGTTTCCGCCGTGGACGCGGTGCGCGACATGGGCGCGGAAGTGGTATACCTCGGAGCCAAGCCGGACGAGGGTTATGCGCTGATTACGGAATTTGAAGTCAACGAAGCGGCCAAGCGAGGTATTGCGCGGCTGCAGTGCGCCCCCGGTGCGATTGTGACCCCGCTCGCGCGGGACGCCGCCGCCGATAAGGGCGTTGCCATCGATATATAACGGTAAGGAGAAACGATATGAATCTGGCCAGAGTGAGAGGCAACGTGGTGAGCACCACCAAATCAGAAAGGCTTGCGGGCTTAAAGCTGCTGCTGGTAGTGCCTATTGATATTGCCACATTCGCGGAGAAGGGGCAGCCGCTGGTCGCGATCGACACAGTGGGAGCAGGCGAAGGCGAGGTCGTGATGGTCGTGGGCGGCAGCTCGTCGCGCCAGACATCGCTGACGGACGGCAAACCGGTGGATCTGTCCATTATCGCCGTCATCGACAGTGTGGAGCTTAAAGGGGAGAAGATATTCGAAAAGTTCAAAAACGAGAGACGCCCGGAGCAATAGGGTCTGCCCGCTTTTGTACAGATAAACTTGACACAGTGAGGAGTGTAAACGTATGGAAATGACGCAGGACCAGATATCCAAAATCGTCGCGGAAACACTGAAGGCGCTGAACGCCCCCGCAGGGGCGGCATCTTCCTTCAGCCCGAGCCGCTGGCTTTGCGATACCGCTGAAGAGGCGATTGAGACGGCGAAGAAGGCATACCGGCAGCTGTCGGACATGACGCTGGAGAAGCGCGGCGAGCTGATCGCGGCGATGAGAAAGGCCGCTCTCGAGAATGCGGAGTATCTTGCGAAGCTGGCCAACGAAGAGACGGGTTACGGCCACGTGGAACATAAGATCGCCAAAAACAAGCTGGCCGCTAACAAGACGCCGGGCATCGAAGACCTCAAGACGGCGGCGGTTTCGGGCGACGACGGCCTGATGCTGACCGAAATGGCACCCTACGGTGTCATCGGGTCCATCACACCCTCCACCAATCCCACCTCCACGGTGATCAACAACTCCATCAGCATGATCGCGGCGGGCAACGCCGTGGTATACAACCCGCACCCGGCGGCCAAAAAGTCGTCAATCGAGGCGATGCGCGTGCTCAACCAGGCCATCGTGGCGGCAGGCGGCCCGCTGGGGCTCATCTGCACGGTGAAGGAGCCGTCGCTGGAGTCGGGCAACATCATCATGAACCACAAGGATATACCGATACTGTCCATCACGGGCGGCGAGGCGGTCGTCAAGGTAGCGATGAAGACGGGCAAAAAGGTCATCGCGGCCGGCCCGGGCAACCCGCCGGTTATCGTAGACGATACGGCGATACTGGAAGAAGCCGCAAAGGACATCGTGGACGGCGCGAGCTTTGACAACAACGTGCTGTGCGTGGCGGAAAAGGAAGTTTTCGCTTTCGATAACATCGCCGATAAGCTGATGACACTGATGGTGAAAAACGGCGCGTGTCTGGTGGCCGGCGACGACATCAACAAGATTATCAATACGGTACTCGTTAAAAAGGATTGCGGCTACGTGATCAACAGAAAGTATGTGGGCCGCAACGCTGACCTGATACTGCGTGACAGCGGCGTGTCGTTTACCGGACAGCCGCGGCTGGTGATCGCGGACGTGCCGAACGACCATCCGCTGGTGGTGACCGAGATGCTGATGCCGGTGCTGCCCATCGTGCGCGTGCGCACCATTGAGGAAGCGATCGACAAGGCGATTGCCGCCGAGGCGGGCTGCCACCACAGCGCAATGATCCATTCTCAGAATGTAACGCACCTGTCAATGGCCGCTCGGGCGCTCAACACCACGATATTCGTGAAAAATGCGCCGTCTTATGCCGGCCTTGGATTCAACGGTGAAGGTTATACGACGCTGACGATCGCCACGCCCACGGGCGAAGGCCTGACCAGCGCCAAGAGCTTTACGCGCGCGCGCCGCTGCGTGCTGCATGGCAATTTCCGGATCATATAGCGGGAGGCATTAAATGGACGTGGTAGAACTCATCCGCAACGCGGGCGTCGTGGGCGCTGGCGGAGCGGGTTTCCCGACACATGTCAAGGTGAAGTGCCAGGCCGAAGTGGTGATTGCCAACGGCGCGGAGTGCGAGCCAATGCTACGCATCGACCAGCAGCTGATGGAGCATTATCCCGACGCCATCGTGCGCGGCATGCAGGCGGTGATGGAGGTCACGGGCGCGCAGCGCGGCGTGATCGCCCTCAAAGCACACTATCATCGTGCGGTGGACGCGCTGGAGAAGGCGATAGAGGGTAAGCCGGGCTTGTCGCTGCACTTGATGAAGAGCTATTACCCGGCGGGCGACGAACAGCAGATGGTGTATGACATCACGGGTCGCGTGGTACCCACGGGCGGGTTGCCGCTGGATGTGGGCGCGGTGGTCAACAATGTCAATACGTTTATCAATATTGCGGACGCGCTGGACGGCAGGCCGGTGACGGACAAATACGTGACGGTGGGCGGCGAGGTCGCAAGCCCCGTTACGCTGAAAGTGCCGATCGGCACGCCTATCAGGACGTTGGTGGCCGCGGCAGGCGGTCCGGCGAGCGAGCACGGGTACACGCTGATTATCGGCGGCCCGGCGATGGGCAAGCTGACAGGCGACTGGGACACGCCGGTCACCAAAACGACGGGCGGTGTGCTGGTGTTCCGCAGCAACCACAAGCTGATTGCACAGAAGACGCCCAACACGGCGGAAGAAATCCGTATGGCCAAGGCGGTGTGCTGCCAGTGCAGCATGTGCACGCAGATGTGCCCGCGTAACGCGCTGGGCCTTCGGGTGGAGCCGCACAAGGCGATGCGCGCCGCGGCGATGGGCCAGGGCGCTCTGCTGGGAGACCCGAACGGCGTGTTCTCCTGCTGCGACTGCGGCATCTGCACCTACTACGCGTGCAACTTTGGATTGAAGCCCTCGCGCATGATGCAGAATATGAAGCAGGGATTGGCGCAGGGCGGCTACAAGCCGCGCAAGGAAGTGGCGGGCAGCCCCAACAGGAATCTGGAGGCTTCGCGGCTGCCGGTGAAACGGCTGATCGCGCGGCTGGGCGTGGCGGATTACGACGTGCCCGCGCCGCTGGATGAGCGGGACATCGGCGTCAGGACTGTCACGATACCGCTGCAGCAGCATATCGGAGCGCCGTCGGTGCCAGTGGTGTCCGTGGGCGACCGGGTGGAAAAAGGCGCGCTGATCGCGGATATCAAGGAGAAGAGTCTGGGCGCGAAGATCCATGCCAGCATCAGCGGCACGGTGGCTGAAGTGACCAGTACGGCGATTGTCATACAGGCCTAAGGAAGGTGAAAAGCATGAACGCGATTGGAATGATCGAGACGAACAGCATACCGGCGGGCATTGAAGCGGGCGACGCGATGCTGAAAGCGGCGGCGGTGGAGCTGGTAACGGCTCAAGCCGTATGCGCCGGAAAGTATATCGTGCTGGTGGCCGGCGATGTGGCGGCGGTAAAAGCGGCTGTGGCGGACGGCGAACCGACGGCGGGCAACTATCTGGTGGACAGCATCGTGATACCCAACGTGCACGATCAGGTCATTGCGGCACTGTCGGCGTGCAGCGACATCAAGGAGACGGCGGCACTGGGCATCATCGAGACGTACTCGCTGGCTTCCGCAGTGATCTGCGCGGATGCGGCGGTGAAGGCGGCGGACATCGACCTGATGGAGATCAGGCTGGGGCGCGGCCTCGGCGGTAAGTCGTTCGTCACGCTGACGGGCGACGTGGCGGCAGCCAAAGCGGCGGTGGCCGCGGCAATTGATGCAGGAGAAGAACACGGCATGATGGCGAATACGGTGGTGATACCGTCGCCGCATCCGGATCTGTTTAAGGCCATATATTAATTTTGAGACTGATAAAGGAGAAAAGGTAAACATGAATCAGGAAGCATTGGGCATGGTGGAAACGAAAGGTCTGATCGGCGCGATTGAAGCGGCGGACGCTATGGTGAAAGCAGCGAACGTATCGCTGGTCGGCAAAGAGATGATCGGCAGCGGTCTCGTGACCGTTATGGTGCGCGGCGATGTGGGCGCAGTGAAGGCGTCGGTGGACGCAGGCGCGGCGGCGGCTAAGAGAGTCGGCGAGCTGGTCTCCGTACACGTGATACCGCGGCCGCACAGCGATGTGGAAGGCATTCTGCCCCAGAAGAGCGCGCCCAAGCCGGCTAAGGCGGCGAAACCGGCGGCGAAGGAGTAATATGTACGTCGGCAGAGTGGTGGGCAGCGTCGTCTGCACTCAAAAAGATCCCGCTTTGGTGGGCGTGGCCTTGAAACTGGTCGAGGTCATTGAAAACGGCGTTGTCAAAAACACCATCGTTGCGGCGGACGCGATGCGCCTCGCGGGCAACGGCGACTTTGTGTATCTGATCGGGTCCAAGGAAGCGGGCATGCCGTTCCTCGATCAGCACAAGCTCAATCCCTTTGATGCTTCCATCATGGGGTTCGTGGACGAATACAACGAAAACATATAATCAACTAAAACGGATTTTGAAAGGAGTCTATCATGGAAAAACAGGCTTTAGGAATGGTTGAGACGAAGGGCCTCATCGGCGCAATCGAGGCAGCGGATGCGATGGTGAAAGCGGCGAACGTAACGCTCATCGGCAAGGAAAAAATCGGCAGCGGGCTCGTGACCGTCATGGTGCGCGGAGACGTCGGCGCGGTGAAGGCTTCAGTGGACGCGGGCGCAGCGGCGGCAAAGAGAGTCGGCGAACTGTTCAGCGTGCATGTGATTCCGCGGCCGCACGAAGATGTCGAGACGATTCTGCCCACAAAATAAGCTTAATTCAGGAGCGTACAAGTGAGAATTGGACGCGTCGTGGGCAACGTTGTGTCCACGGTCAAAAACCAGACCCAGTACGGGTATAAGCTTTTACTGGTGGAATATATCGATACGGAAGGGAACCCCATCGGTCCCCGGCAGATTGCGTTCGACGGCGCGTGCGCGGGCGTGGGCGATATTGTGCTCATCAACGTGGACGGCGGCGCAGCGAAGATGCTGCTGGAGGACAACGAGCTGATAGCGGACTTGACCATCTGCGGAGTGCTAGATCACTTTTCGTTTGACGGCAAGATCGTGCACCTCTGAATGGGGGAGGGTTTGACATGGATTTAAACAGCATAGATGTAAAGGAAATCGTGGAACGGGTCACCAAAGAGGTATATGCGCGTATCGGCAGCGCCGGTATACAGAGCCTGACTTCGCCGCAGCTTTCCTACAGCATGACGGATATCGCTTCGGCGATCGAGCATTCGCTCTTAAACCCCGACATGACACGCGAAAAGATGCTGAAAGGCTGCGCGGACGTGAAGAAATACCGCTTCGGCAATGTGTGCGCGACGCCGTTTCTGGCGGCTGATGCCGCAGAGGCGCTGGCCGGCACCGGCATTCCGGTGTGCGTGCCCATCGGTTTTCCGCATGCGGCAGCTTCCACAGCGGCTAAGGTAACCGAGATCCGTGAAGCCATCATGAACGGCGCGGGTGAGCTTGACGTATCGCTCAACATCGTCGCGATCAAGTCGGGCGATCTGGACGCCGCGAAGAAGGACCTCGACGCGATGATGAGCGCGGCGGGCGGCCGGGCCAAGGTGAAGGCGATATACGAGCAGGGGCTCTACACCGAGGAAGAGAAGGTGAAGGCGCTGTTGCTGGCCAAACAGGCAGGCGTGGACTACATCAAGATCAGCAACGCGCTGACGGGCAAGAAGGCCGTGGTGGAGGACGTGAAATATGTGCGCTCCATCATTGGCAAAGGCATCGGTATCAAGATCGACGGCGGCGTGAAAGACGCGGCGACGGTGTGCGCGCTGCTGGCCGCAGGTGCAAACAGGGTAGGTGCGAGCGCGAGCGTGCAGATTGTCACACAGGGCTGAAGACGAGTATGAGTGCACAAAAGGTTTGTGCGCTCAGCTTACTGCCAAAGCCTTTTTTATCCCAATGAGCTGGAAAATGCCTTTAAGGAAGGCATTTTCCTAATGGGATTCTTAAGGGAGTTATCCCTTAAGCGGTGAGTGCGGGGTCCCCGAAAAGCGCAGCTTTTTGGGGTGCTGGTTCGGAGGCAGAGCCTCCAAGGTCTTAGGACACTTTTTCATCGGCATGGGCGCATGAGACACTTGTGCGCTCTTTGTGTTATATTTAAAAGAAGACAGTCTGGGAGGCATTAATGGGCATTGAAGCGATACTGAAGGAATCTTTGGACAGCCTGAGCGCGAAGCCGCTCTATGCCCAGCTTGCCGCGCAGTTGGAAAGCCTGATACGCTCCGGCGAGCTGAAAGCGGGCGAGCTGCTGCCCTCCGAACCAGAGCTGTGTGAAACGCTGGGCATCAGCCGTTCCACCGTGCGTCAGGCGTTTGCGCACTTAGAAGAGGAGGGCTTTGTGGTGCGCCGCCGCGGCAAGGGTACGTATGTCAATACGCCCAAGGTCCAGCGCCCGCTGTCCCGTTTATGCAGCTTCACGCGTCAGATGGCAGAGCTGGGCATTGAGAGCGCTTCGAAGGTGCTGGAATTCGACAGGGTAGGAACGGATGACGAAGGCTTGCCTTTTGATTTGTCGGGCGAGGCGTTTAAAATAGTCCGCCTACGGCTGACGGACGGGCGGCCGTTCATGATTGACACAGTGTATTTTCCTATTTATCTGGCGCCATCGCTCACTAAAGAAGCGCTGGATAACCGGTCACTATATGATGTGATCGAAGAAATGACGGGATATGCGCCTTGCCGCGCGCACGAATCGTACGAAGTGGTGAAGCTCAGCCGCGAGGAAGCCCGGCTGTTGGAAACGGAATCGCACGCGGCGTTCCTTGTAAAGCGTCTGACGAAAATGAAATCGGGCGCTCTGTTTGAATCGGCGTCCATGCTGATACGCGGCGACAGATGCCGTCTGGAGGCGGCGCTGGAGCGGGATGCGGTGGCGTTCTCGCGGCAGCTGCAGCTATAAATTACTCGGACAGACTGTCGTAGGTGGATTTGTATATTGCGGGCGCGACGTCCTTCCATTTGCGGATGAACGCTTCAGCGGAATTCTTGGACCAGGTGACCAGGTTCAGTTCGAACACGGGCTGTTGGTTTTCCAATACTTTGAGCATCACCCGGTATTCTCCCTCATCGATCTTGATATAGTCGGCGGCCAGTTCAGTCTCCATCCGCAGGTCGTTCCGGTTCTCGGCGCAGTATACGTCGATGGCCTTGCGCTGAGATTCCAGCAGCTCCTTCTCCAGATAGAATACAGTGGTTTCGCCCAGCTCCGTGATGGCGTAAAACGTACCGTTGGGCGTTTCGCGCTGCTCCACCAGACGTCCTTCGATCAGCTCAAACATACATTCCTTCAAATCGAAATAGTTTAGCCAGCCATTATCCGTGACGATGCGAAGTATCTGCAGCTCAGACAACTGTATATTGATCGTCTTCATCAAATACAATATGAGCAGTTTGTTTTGAGCAATGGCTTCGATGTGCATGGACCAACCTCCGGGCAGTATTATCTGAATCTATTATATCATAATTTTTGATATAGTACAGCAAATATGGTATTCTAATTTTAAAGATAAACTATATATTGAGGGAAACAAACGGATGGTTGGAGAAATGAAAGCATGGCTGCATGATCAGGGCGCCGATATTGTGGGAACATCACATCTGCGCACGTTGCTGCCGGACCGGTTTTCAAAGCTGCCGTATGCGCTGACGGTCGGCGTGCGGCTCTCTGACGCCGTGATTAGCGAAGTGGCGGATGGGCCCACGATGCTCTATTTCGCGCACTACCGCGCGGCCAATGCGTTTCTGGATGCACTGGCGTTCAAATGTGTGGGGTGGCTGCAGCGGCGCGGTTGGAACGCGCTGGCGATACCGGCATCCCAGTCCACTAGCACTGATGGCTACTCGGGCGATTTCCCGCACAAGACAGCAGCCAACATGGCAGGGCTGGGGTTCATCGGTAAGAGCGCGTTGTTCGTCTCGAATGAGTTCGGGCCACGGGTGCGGCTGGTGACGGTGCTGACGGACATGCCGCTGCCTGCGGGAGAAATGCGGCCTGTGCAGTGCGTGGACTGCCGCGTCTGCGTGGACGCATGCCCATGCGGCGCGCTGACCGGTAGAACGTGGTCGGCTGACGGCGACCGGAACGATATCGTGGACGCGGCATTGTGCTCGCGACATATGAAAAAGGCATATCAGCACATCGGACGGGGTGCGGTATGCGGCATCTGTATGGCCGTATGCCCGATGGGAAAATAAATATCAAAGCGTGCCGGAATATGCGAAAACGGTCTATAACATACTGCTGTTGCGCATGTAAACAAATTTTTATAGAATGTTACATGATTTAAAAGTACAAAATAGCTATTGATTTCATCGAAATATTGTGTATAATATGAACTGCGGCTTTTGGGGGGTTATAGCTCAGCTGGTTAGAGCGCTACGTTGACATCGTAGAGGTCGTTGGTTCGATCCCAATTAACCCCACCAGTCCTGCGGTGTTCGAGAACGCCTGTGTTTTAAACCTACAGTACATTTACGGGAGCGCGAGTCCTGATACGGATGTCGGGCCCGCATCGACGGGATGGCAGAAGTTAAGGCAGCACACCCACCTGCTTTTAGGGGCAGGTGTTAAAACTGGGCGGACGGCACCTTGGGATACATAATATGATATAGCGGAATTGTGTAACGGTAGCACCTACGACTCTGACTCGTATTGTCTAGGTTCGAATCCTAGTTCCGCTGCCAGACAAGCCCCTGACCATGGTCGGGGGCTTTTTCATACTTGACGGATTTAAGAGCATATTAGAATAGTACTGGAAAGAGTATCCGCTATGGAGGTTAATGATGAAAGAAGTCTATGGTTTTTTAAAAAAAGTGTGGCACATACTATTTGGCCACGGTTGACGGCGATCAGCCACGCGTGCGCCCGTTCGGGACGGTTGATATATT
>JAEWWC010000285.1 GCA_023396555.1 Bacillota bacterium | reverse complement strand
GCAAGAAGAAACGCGATCAGTAAAGCTGGTTTCTTAAGCATATGACCCTCCGTTTAAGAAAATGGTCCGGCCCTTCGGCGTAACACCAGCTTCACTTTGTTGCAGACCCGCGCGATGGGTCGGTTTTATACATTTTACCATAGTGCTGAAGCAAAGCAATTTGTTTTATACCAATACCTAGCTAATTTTTCCTCTCCTGCCGAGCCAGACGTGATGCCAAAGCAATGATAGTACCCAACGCTAATAATATTATACCGGATACGGATGTTCTCCAAAGCCATTCGATCCATGAAGTGGAGGCAATAACAACGTCCTCGCCGCTGAGGGGAATCTTGATCAACTGAGGACCGAAGGAGGACATATCAAAAATGTTACCCTCGGAGTCCTGAGCAACGCTTTCTGTAAAAAAATCAGTATACGTATACGGCTCGTCTGCAATTAATTGACCATTCTCAAAAGTCTGCACCGAAGACCCGTAAGCATCTTGTCTTTCAACATACATGGATGAACCCTTTAATAGAAGTAGAGAATACCAATTGCCGTCAGATGGAAAAGTCAGGGAATACAGCATGCGGTTATTTTCATCATAGACATTGATGGTTACGGCGTCCTCGTCGTCGTCCGCGTACGCCGCCCGCCCGCGATACACCCCGTTTTGATATGCATAAATGTTCCCACCCTTGTCCTGAATGTACAGCACGTCATCCAACACGTAGATTTCGTTACCGCCGTTGGGGTAGTCTGGGACTTTTATGGAGTATTGGAATTCGCCGTCGGAAGTGTAGACGTTGACGGCGCACAGCTGATTGCTCAGTACGTAAAGGTTGTCCGCGTTGTCAACGGGTAATGCCACTCACATCTACAAGGCCATACTCGATGTTGAGCGGTACTGTATAGTCCTGGGCTGAGCACAGTGAACCGGTAAAAAGAAGTATAACGCCGACGATTGCGATGATCAATCCTGCGAAACCCCAACGCCCTCTGCGGCTTGAGGTATCGATCTCAACTGTATACGCGTCAGTATCATTCGAAAGCGTGTCTGCTGTATTGTGCAGAATGATAGCCTCTTTCAATACTCCGTCCGCCCCTCCAGCGCGCGCACCAGCGTCACTTCGTCGGTGTATTCGAGGTCCGCGCCGATGGGTACGCCGTGCGCAATGCGCGTCACCTTCACACCCAAGGGGCGGATGGTTTTGGCGATGTAGGCCGCTGTCGCCGTGCCCTGAACGTCCGGGTTGGTGGCGAGTATCACTTCGGAAATATCGCCCTTGGCCAGCCGGTCGATCAGCGCCGCGATGCGGATGTCGTCCGGCCCCACGCCATCCATCGGGGAGATGACGCCGTGCAGCACGTGGTAGACGCCTTTGTATTCGCGCGTCTTCTCGATGGCGAGCACGTCCTTGATGTCGGACACCACGCAGACGCACGCGTTATCACGTCCACCGTCCGCGCATACCGCACAGCAGGGCATATCCTTGTCCATCAGGTTGCCGCACACGGGGCAGAATACGGCCTTCTCCTTGGCGTAAGCCAAGTCCTCAGCGAAGGCTTTTACCTCCTCGTCGCTCAGGCCGATGACATGGAAAGCCAGACGCTGCGCTGTTTTAGCGCCCACGCCGGGCAGCTTGGAAAACTGGTTGATGAGCCGCATCACCGGCTCGATGATCGGTCCCAAACTAGAACAAGCCTCCCAGGTCCATGCCGCCCGTGATGCCACCCATCTTCTGCTGCATCAGCTCTTCCGCCTTGGACAGCGCTTCGTTGACTGCCGCCGTGATCAGGTCTTCCAGCATCTCGACGTCGTCCGGGTCCACCGCGTCGGGGGATATCTTAACGCTGATGATCTTCTTCGCGCCGTTGGCGCGCACCGTTACCGCGCCGCCGCCCGCCGTAGCTTCCACTTCCGCCGATTCCACCTCGGCCTGTGCCGCCGCCATATCAGCCTGCATCTTCTGCGCTCTGGCGAGCATGGAGTTCATGTTCATGCCGCCGCCCATGCCGCCGCCGCCGATTGATCTTCTCTTTGCCATTATTCCTGTCCTCCTACAATCTCAAAATTATATCCGTCAAACATTTCTGCGTAATTCTCGTCTGATTGGCCTGCCTGCGCACCGTGCGCCCTGATGACTTTCACGGTGAGCGGCCTGCCCGCCTCCGCCGACAGCATCTGCACCAGTGCGGCTTCAGCGTTGGGCAGCTTCAGAGATTCCGCCGCCGTTTCGTTTTCGGCATCGAACCGTATTTCGAAAACGTCGTCCGTGCACACCACCGCTTCGGCCTTCTTTGCGTATGTGCAGATATGATAGGCTTTCTTATCCTCAAGGGCAAGCAGTGTCTTCTTCCATATATTATCCGCTTCCGTGTCCGGTATTCCGGACGGCTTGGGCGGCGCGGGCCTGGCGGCGCGGGGCTTTGGCTTTTCCGCCATGGGCATGGGCTTATTTTCCGCTGCCGGAGCGGGTGCAGCCGTGAACGGACGCTCCTCGAGCGCGCGCAGCCGGGCTTCCAGTTTGTCGATACGGGCGGCGGCAGGGGAGGACGCATCGTCCTCGGGTGCCATTAGCGCCATCACAGCCGTTTCCAGCACGATATCGGCGCGTAGGTTCTGCCGCATCTCGTATTCCTTCTGTATCAGTATGTTCAGCGCCCGAATGCACGCGGCTTTGCCATACTTCGCAGCCAGCGCTTTCAGGTCGGCATCGTCCTCCTCGGCATCGGCGCCCGCCGCCAGCCACATCATGCGGCGGAACACATCCGCGAGGTCCTTGATCAGCGCGCGCGTGTCCGCGCCGGCGGTCAGCAACCCCCTCAGACCGGTCAGCGCGCTTTTTTCATCGTATTCCGATATGGATGACACCAGCGCGTAAAGCTGGCTCATGTCGCCGCTGCCCAGCGCCGCGGTGACGTTGCTCATCGTGATATCGCCGAACGCTGCGCACTGGTCGAGTATCGACAATGCATCGCGCATACCGCCCTCGGCCGCGCGCGCGATGGCTTTCAGCGCGCTGTCCTCGTATTTGAAACCTTCAGCTTTGGCGACTTCGGCCAGACGGCCCCTGATGGCTGCGGCGGTGATGCGCTGGAAGTCGAACCGCTGGCAGCGCGACAGTATCGTCGCGGGGAGCTTATGCGGCTCGGTGGTTGCCAGTATGAATATGACGTGGGCGGGCGGTTCCTCCAGCGTTTTCAATAGCGCGTTGAAAGCGCCCTTGGAAAGCATATGCACCTCGTCGATGATATAGACCTTGAATTGGCAGAAGGCGGGCAGCAAGTTCACGCGGTCGCGAATGTCGCGGATGTTGTCCACGCCGTTGTTGGACGCGGCATCGATCTCCACGATGTCCACCGAGCCCTCATCCGCGGTTGCACGGCAGGATTCACACTCGCCACAGGCCTCCGGACCCTGCCGGTTCCGGCAGTTGACGGCGCGCGCGAATATTTTGGCAAGACTGGTCTTGCCGGTGCCTCGTGGCCCGGAAAACAGATACGCGTGCGCGATTTTGCCGCTCTCGATCTCGCCTGCCAGCACCTTGGTGATGGGTTCCTGACCCACCACATCGGCGAAGCGCGCGGGCCGCCATGTGCGGTAGAGTGCCCTGTAAGCCATTTGTTCCTCCCTTGTTTTTGCCTCTATAATATATCACCCCGCGGCGGACTTTGTCCATATTGCAAGAACATGGAACGGAACAAATGCGCGCATCTGCGCGTCTTAAAAACAGAAACAATGGGGAGGATGATATGAAAACAAAAGCATTGGCAACGATTTTAAGCGCATTTGCGCTGGTTATATTGACGGCCTGCGGCGCGGCTTATCCGGCGGATCTGGTGTCGGCGGATAACGCGGTTGCGTTCGTTTTGGGCGAGGACGTGAAAACTGTCGAGGCAAATACGGCGTATGGCGACATCATCAAAATGCTGGGCGCGACGCAGGACGCCGGCTGGGGCGAGGAGCATACCGCGGTGTATCTGGTGGACGGCACCAGCTTTCTGTATCTGACATATTCGGACCTGAAGGACAAGTGCCCGTCGTCCGGTGCGGAGCTGATGGAAAGCCTGCAGAACGCGGTGGGAATACGCGGTGAAGTGACGGATGTGTCCATGTCAGGCGGTGAGCTGACGATGATGGTGGAGGCGACAGGCAGCGACCATGGCATGTACGACAAGGCAAGTGTGCGCGTGGGTGCGGACACTGTGGTGGTGACGCAGGACGGCAAGACGGCTGCGATGGAGCAGATCAGCAAGGGCGATGCCGTCGAGGTGGTGTTCGGCGGGCCGGTGGCGGAGTCATATCCGGTGCAGGGCAGGGCACTGCGTGTGATGATACTGGAAGAGACCGCCCAATAAACACCCCCTGTAATTACAGCATTGGACGCCGGCGGGTCTTCCATCACCGGCATTTTTCTGTTATGCTGTTGCAAAGCCGCGGCAAAATGTAAACTTATTGTTGCCGGGGTTTTACTCCATTCACATTTATGTTATAATTTCTAAATAAAATTGTAACGAT
>JAEWWC010000266.1 GCA_023396555.1 Bacillota bacterium | reverse complement strand
CAGCGGTAGCAGTGGCCCACATTGTGCTTGTAGTCCTCGATCTTCACCATCAGGCCCAGCTGCTGCAATTCTTGGACGATCCGCACACGCGCATCTTCCTTCTTGACGCCCGCGTACTTGCCGCCGTTCTCGTTGATGTAACCCCGGTCGTCCTGCACGCGGATCACGGGCAGACTGTGCCGCTCGCCCACCTCAAAGTCGTTGGGATCGTGCGCGGGCGTAATCTTCACCGCGCCGGTGCCGAACGACGCGTCCACGTAATCGTCCGCCACCACGGGGATGGGGCGGTTCATGATGGGCAGTATCACGTTCTTGCCCACTAGATGCTTGTACCGTTTGTCCTTTGGGTTCACAGCAACGGCGGTATCGCCCAGCATGGTCTCAGGCCGCGTGGTCGCCACGATGATACCATCGCCGCCGTCCTCCGCGGGATAGCGGATGTGCCACAGGTGCGACGCTTCCTCCGCGTACTCCACCTCGGCGTCGGACAGTGCCGTTTCGCACTCGGGGCACCAGTTGATGATGCGGTCGCCCTTGTAGATGAGTCCTTTTTTATACAGCCGCACGAAGAACTCGTTGACCGCGCGGTTGCAGCCCTCGTCCATCGTGAAGCGCTCGCGCTCCCAATCGCACGAGGAACCCAGTTTTTTAAGCTGCTCCACGATGCGCCCGCCGTACTGCGCCTTCCACTGCCATGCGCGCTCCAGAAACTTCTCGCGGCCCAGTTCCTCCTTGGACGTGCCTTCCTCGCGTAGCTTATCGACGATCTTGACCTCCGTCGCGATGCTCGCGTGGTCGGTACCCGGCAGCCACAGCGCCGAATAGCCCTGCATGCGCTTGGTGCGGATGATGGCATCCTGCATCATGTTGTCCAGCGCGTGGCCCATGTGCAGCTGCCCTGTAATGTTGGGCGGCGGTATCACGATGGTGAACGGCGTCTTGTCCTTATCGACCTCGGCATGGAAGTAACCCTTGCTCTGCCACTCGTCGTACAGACGCTGTTCAACCTCTTTAGGGTCGTAAACCTTGGCCAGCTCTTTTGCGCACATATTATCTCATCCTCTCCATATTTTCAGAAAATAAAAAACCGCCCTGTAAAAGGACGGAAAATCCGTGGTACCACCTTGATTCGGGCGTCAGAAAACGACCCGCTCTCTTTCCGCTTAACGCGCGGTTCACGCCGCGAGCTACTCATTCGTTCACTCACAGTGCCACAAAGCGACTTCAGACACACTATCCGCAGGGCCCTTTCAGCCGGCGAAGCCCCTCTCTTTGGCGCACGCACGCGTCCTACTCCTCTTTGTCATCGCATTGCGGTCATTATAATATAGCGGCGTGACGCTGTCAATACGGACCGTTTCAGCGGAAAAGCCTTTGCTTGAACCGTAAATATTGGCAACAAGACAATTCTTCTATTGTATAGCATTCGTAATGAAAAAGACTGCCGACAAAAAAGATCAGACCGACGAACGGTGATATAGACGACGGCAATCAACCGGTTATCGCGAAACAAATGGAACCCCTCATACATAAAGGTGGAGAACGTGGTATACGCGCCCAGAAAGCCGTCCGCAGCAGCAACGCCGCATTGGGCTGCACACGGAGCCCCAGTACGATGCCAAGCAGCAGCGCACCGAAACATTGACCGCGAAGGTGCGCCATGGAATGCCGCTCACATCAACACTTCTTATCCAGTAACGAAGCATCGCGCCCGCCATGCCGCCGACTGCGATGCCGATTATTTTTCTCAATGCTTTAACCTCTGTCTGCAAGTTGCACATGCGATTTATCGCAAACGAAAAAACTGAAAAATCAAGGAATTAAACGCGACAGGTTGCGGTATATACCCTTTTGTAGTATGATAATAAACAATAATTCATATCCATTCAGTATAACCAAATAGATTGTCGGAAAGGAGGTCATCAATAAAGGATTCCACCGCAATCATCTTTATCTTATATCTGTTCGTCCTTTATTGACCCGTTATGAAAATTGCATATGTCATCGACCAGTTTGACAACCAGAACAACGGTACGTCTGTTTCCGCTGCTCGCTTTGCCCGTTATCTTCGCGCACGCGGCCATGAAGTGCGCATTGTCGCCACCGGAAAAGAGTATCCCGACAAGTATGTGGTGCCCACGGCCAGCTTCGGTCCGCTTAACCCCGTATTCCGCGTACACGGCATGGCATTCGGCCTGCCGGACAGAGCTATGCTCGAAAAGGCATTCGAGGATGTGGACGTCGTGCATTTCTTCCTACCGTTCCGCCTCTGCCGCGGCGCGCGCCGGGTAGCGAAAGAAATGGGCGTTCCGCATATGGCGGCGTTCCACTGCCAGCCGGAAAACATCACCTATAACATCGGCTTGAAGCATCTTCCCTTTGTCGCTCACCACTTCTATCACTCATTCCGCCACCGGTTTTACCGCTATATTCGGGATATCCACTGCCCGTCGCGTTTCATCGCGCAGCAGCTGGAGAAGCACGGCTACGCATCCCGGCTGCACGTGATATCCAACGGCGTCGACGAGGCGTTCGGCCCCGCGGATGTACCAAAGCCATCCGAATGGGAAGACAAATTCGTGATACTGATGGTAGGACGGCTGGCCGCCGAAAAACGGCAGGATCTGGTCATCAAAGCAGCCATGCAATCCAAATACGCGGACCGCATCCAACTCGTCTTTCTGGGGAAGGGCCCCAAGCAGCGCTCTTATGAACACCTTGGGCGCAGGCTTAAAAACCGACCAATATTCAAATATGTCAGCCAGAACGAAATCGTCCAGATCTACAACCAGTGCGACCTGTATGTGCACGCCGCCGAAGCCGAGATCGAAGCCATCGTATGCCTGGAAGCCATCGCCAGCGGTCTGGTGCCTGTCATCGCGAACTCGGACAAAAGCGCCGCGCGCCAGTTCGCGCTGGACGAACGCAGCCTGTTCAGAAATAAGGATGCAGCCGACCTCACCAAAAAAATCGACTATTGGATTGAGCACCCCGAAGAACGAGCGCAAATGCAGGAGAAATACCTCCATGAGGCGGACGATTACAGAATCTCCAAATCCATTGACCGCATCGAAGAGGTTTATGCCCGCGTCATTGCCGAGCAGCGTGCCACCGCTGCGGACCCGTTTGACAAGAATGCGCACGTCGTCCACATGCCCACGCCCTATGTATACCGGGTGGACGAACGTTATCGTTTTGTCAACCGGAACATATTCTTCCGGCTGGGGTCGGCGCTGCTTTTCTATGTGATCGCCGTTCCGCTGCTGGATATCGTGGCGCGGCTGTTCTTCGGGCTTAAGATCACCGGCAAAAAGAACATGCGCTATTTGAAGGGCGGAGCCGTCACGGTCACCAACCACGTTCACATACTGGACTCGCCGATGGTGGCCTGCACGCTGTTCCCGCGCAAACCCTTTTTCGCCACGCTCAAGGCCAACTTTGAGATACCCGTGGTGCGGAGGCTCGTCCGGTTACTCGGCGGTGTGCCTATCCCTGAATCCCCCAAGGCGCTGCACGCTTTCATGGAATCCATGCGGGTTCAGCTAGAGAAAGGCCGCATCGTTCACTTCTATCCGGAAGCGTCGCTTTGGCCCTGGCATGACGAGCTGCGCCCGTTCCGCAACGGCGCGTTCCATCTGGCGGTGAGGTCCGACGTGCCGGTGCTGCCGATGGTTTTCACCTTCCGCGAGCCCGGCAAACTGATGGGCAAACTACGCAAAAAGCCGCTCGTCACGCTGCGTATCGGCGCGCCCGAATACCCGGTCAAGACCGGTTCTGAACGCAGCCGTGTGCTGCAGATGCGCAGCGCTGTTCAGGAAGCGATGGAAGCAATGCTGGCCGGCAATAAGAAAACCGCTTCATAGGGTCTGACAACGTTATTCGACACATATACTGAAAATAACAGCTTGCCGACAGCTGTCTTCATGGTATTCCTCCCTAAACGCCCGCACATTTTGTGCGGGCGTTTATAGCATCTGTATTCACCAAAACAGATGGATCGGACCTGCGACAAGCCATAAGGCTTTAAGCTCTCCACTGTTTTACAAAGTCTTAACAAACAGTTAATGCGGAATTATAATTCTTTTTCAATAATACTCAAAGGATAATTACACGCTCCTCGGCATTTAACCGTAGCCGGCGTTCATGAAACAGCGCTTTTTGCGATAAGCTATAATAAAAACGGCAAATCAACAGTATTACGAAACGGGGACACCGATGAAGGACGATGTATACGCGGTAATGGACTTTGGATCCAACACAGTTACGCTTGCAGTTTATCGCATGGGATATCACGATTTCCGCCTGCTGCTCAAACAAAAGGCGGCACTGGGCGTCATCCGCTACGTAAAGGACGGCATTCTCAGTGAAGACGGGATCAGACTGGCCGTCGGCACACTGGCGGAACTGAAGCATGCCGCAGAACCCCTGACGAATCAAATCTATTGCTTCGCAACAGCTTCACTTCGCAATGTCAGCAACGCCCAGAGCGTTATCAAGGAAATCAAAAAAGGATCGGGCATTGACGTTGAACTGCTGACAGGCGAACAGGAAGCTTATTACGATTACCTTGGGTTGATGCATTATCTTCCGGGCATTCGTAATGCCGTCGCGCTGGATATCGGTGGCGGGAGCATGGAAATCATACATATCCGCAGCGGGCGGCTGTACCAGTGCATTAGCCTGCCTACCGGCTCGCTCAAGCTCTCCATCGAATACGCAGGCGGTAAATTTCCCGATCAGTATGAGTGTGCCGAAATTGAAGAAGGCGTCAGTTCCCTATTGTCCTCCGTTGAGTGGCTGCCGCATGTGATGTGCGATACGATCTATACGATAGGCGGTACGGCGCGTGCGGTCTCCAAGCTGCATAAAGCCATATTCTCCTACTCTATGGATTCCAAAGGCTACTCTTATCCCGTGTCTGACCTCGCCCCGCTGCTGCTCTATCTGGAGGATGAAAACCACTACCAACGCTTGGAGCAGATCATACCTGACCGCATACAGACCATAGTACCCGGGATGCTCGCGCTGCAGGCGGTGGCTCGCAAGGCGGGCACAAAAACGGCAGTATTGAGCAAATACGGCGTAAGGGAGGGCTATCTGCTGGGCAAAACACTGCTTGGCAGCGGCAAAGCATGAGCAGTAAATCCCAACAGTTTGATTCCGTCTACCTGAACCGTGAACTCAGTTGGCTGAAGTTCAACGAACGCGTGCTGGAGGAAGCGGCGGATGTCAGCGTCCCTTTATTCGAGCGGATGAAATATATATTCATCTATATGAACAATCTGGATGAATTCTTCATGATCCGCGTGGGCAGCCTGCAGGACCAGATGCTCCTCCGCGAAGCCCCGATAGACAACAAGACGGGGCTAACGCCCAAGGCCCAGATACAGGCCGTGCTCAAAAGTCTGAGGCGTGACATTTCGCGCAAGGACATGATATACCGCGCCTGCGTCAAGGCGCTGGGCCGTCATAGTATCCGCCATCTGCGCATGTCCGAGCTTTGCGAACAGGATGAGGAATATGTCCGGAACTACTTTTTGCGCGAAATATATCCGCTGCTATCGCCTCAGATCATCGATAACAGGCATCCGTTCCCGTTCCTGATGAACCGCCGCATCTACGTGGGCATGTACTTCGAGTCCCAACACTCCACCAGCTTCGGCGTCATCCCCGCATCCGGCGCGTTTGACCGCATGATCATGCTGCCGGGTTCCGGCATACGCTTTGTGCTGGCAGAAGACCTGATCTACCATTACGCTGATTCTCTGTTTGGCAGCAACAAGCCGGTCGACAAAATGATTTTCCGTGTGACGCGCAACGCCGATATCATCACGGACAATGCGATGTTCGACGAGGATGTGGACTTCCGCTTCACGATGAAGGAGCTGCT
>JAEWWC010000119.1 GCA_023396555.1 Bacillota bacterium | reverse complement strand
CCCGCTTTCTTCACCAGCTCCTCCACCGCCCTGATGGACTCGCCGGTCGAGATCACGTCATCCACAACGAGTATGCGCTTGCCTTCCATCAGCCTCGCATCCTCACCGTCCAGATACAGCACCTGCGGCTTCGAAGTGGTGATGGATGTGACCTCCGCTTTGAACAGGTCGCGCATGTACAGCTTGGGTACCTTACGCGCCAGAATGTACTTGTTATTGCCGTTCTGCCGGGCCATCTCGTGTATCAGCGGTATGCTCTTGGCCTCCGGGCTGATCATATAATCGAATTCCGGGGCGATCTTGAGCAGCGCTGACGCACAGGCTACGGTCAGCTCCACATCCCCGAATATCACGAACGCTCCAATGTATAAATCATCTGTCACCTTGCAGATGGGCAGGTCGCGCTTCAAACCGGCGACTTGCAGCGGATAAGTCAGCATTTTCGATTCTCCTGATTTCCAATATTCATCGCACTAACACGACAACACGGGTGCTATTATACTATATCCATCCCGTCATGTACAGGTGCTTGCGGACACTTATTGCCGCCGCGCCGTCATATCTCCTCGCCGCCGAACAGCACCGTCTTAACGATCGCTGCGTACTCGCGCACATGGCACGCCACGACGATCTTCCAGTTGGTCGCCGCCGGTATACCGAACGCGTCTATGTCCATATCTCGTGCCAGCAGCAGCGCGCGGAATACGTGATAATCGCTGGTTACGATAGCCGCCGTTTGCGGACGTTCCGGATGCGCCGCCATGATCTGCTTGGAATACGTCAGGTTCAACAGCGTGCTGGTAGACTTGTCTTCCTTGATGATGCGGTTGCCATCGATCCCGCGCGAGCGCAGGTATTGGCTCATCGCCACCGCTTCGGGCACCGGCTCGTTGTCGCCCTGTCCGCCGGACACGATGCACAACGAATCCTCATGCACCGTCAGGTAGTCAAAGGCGGCGTCCAGCCGGTTCTTGAGCGACAGCGTCAGCGTTCCATCGGGAAACACGCCACAGCCCAGCACGATCACGAACCCGGTATCCTCCTCCGGCAGCGGCTTGTATGCCGCCATGCACATCAGCGTCTCCAGCACCGCCGCTGCCAACAGTCCGATGATCAGGCAGACCGTGATGGCGACGCGCAGCCATTTGCGCTGTATCACCCGCCCGTTCTTCCTCAGCCGCGCAACAGCGTATACGATCATCAGCAGACCCATCGCCGCGGGCATCACCATGCCGAAGGTAACGGCGGTGGATACCAGCACGGATATCACCGACAGCCCGAACAGCACCAGCCCCGCGGCTATCAGCAGCCAGCAGATTATTTTAATGAATACGCTGTTGCCCGGATTATTCTCATCTCTCATTCAGACCCCCTTGAGGCTCCTCCGGCGCGTAATATACCTTCTTGAGCATCAGCCCCTTGGCCGGTGCGGTCGCACCCGCCGTCTCCTTCTTCGCCAGTATGGCGTCGATGCAGTCAGGCTCGCGCTTGCCGATACCCACCTGAATCAGCGTCCCCGCGATGATGCGCACCATGTGGTTCAAAAAACCCGACCCCGTTACGTCGATCCATATGAACGGCAGCGCCGACGTGATCTCCACCCGGAAGATCGTGCGCACCGTGTCCTTCACCTCGGTGCCATTCGCGGAAAACGGCTTAAAATCATGCGTACCGCACAGCCTCGCCGCCGCCGCTTTCATCCTCTCGATATCCAGCGGCCCGCGCACAAACGCCGCCATGTTCCGCCATATCGCGGATGCGTGCTTACCGTTGTATATCGTATACCGGTACGTCTTCCCCTTCGCGTCGAACCGTGCGTGGAAATCGTCGTCCGCTTGCTCCGAATGCCTCACGCGTATATCGGGCGGCAAATACATGTTGAACATGTAGCTGATCTTGTCGGGCGGTACGGGACACTGTGTATCGAAGTGCGCCACCAGCGCTTCGGCGTGCACACCGGCGTCGGTGCGCCCTGAGCCGTGTATCACCACGCGCTCGCCCACAGCCTCATGGAAAGCCCGCTCCATTGCCTCCTGCACCGACAGAAAATCCTTCTGCCGCTGCCAGCCCACATAATTTGTACCATCGTATTCCACAATCAGCCTTATCCGCATGCAATATCTCCCGGCTTACTGATCCAATATGTCTAACTTTTCAAAGTTGATAATACAAGAAGCTTATAACGATAAAAACAGACATATTCCAATATAATCAAGAACGGAAAATGCCTGCAAGGGCATTTTCCTGATGGGATTCTTAAGGGATGATATCCCTTAAGTAGAGGTGTGGAGGCGGCGCCTCCACGGTCTTAACCTTCCACTAACCCCTTAAAAGCCCAGCGCCATAAACACGATCAGCGCCGCCACGATGCCCGCGGCAACCCAGTCGCGCGCATGCAGGTGCATCACCTTCATGCGCGTCCTGCCCTCGCCGCCGTGATAGCAGCGGGATTCCATCGCAAATGCCAGCTCATCAGCGCGCCTAAAAGCGCTCACGAACAGCGGCACCAACAGCGGCACCATGCCCGTCGCACGCTTGATCACGCTGCCTGAGTCAAACTCCGCGCCCCTTGCGGTCTGCGCCTTCATGATCTTGTCCGTCTCCTCGATCAGCGTGGGGATGAACCGCATCGCGATCGTCATCATCATCGCCAGCTCGTGCACCGGAAACCTGACCACCTTGAGCGGCTTCATCAGGCTCTCCAGCCCGTCCGTCAGCGATATGGGCGACGTGGTTAGCGTCAATATCGTCGTCGTCGTAATCAGAAATATCAAACGTGCCGCCAGCCGTACCGCGCTGATCAGCCCCTCCTGCGTGACGCGGAATATCCACCACGAGAACAGCTCCGAACCGCCCGAGTAGAAGAACGTATTGAGCACGAACGTCAGCAGTATGATGAACCACAGCGGCTTTAAGCCCCGCAGCACGAACTTGAAGCCTACACCCGACAGTATGATGATGGTTACCAGAAACGCCAGCACCACCGCGTTGCCGATCACCGTCTGCGCCAGAAATATCATCACGATCACCGCGATGGTCAGCATTAGCTTCATACGCGCGTCCAACCGGTGAATGATCGAGTTGCCGGGGAAGTATTGGCCGAGAGTAATATTCTTGATCATGGCCGTCCTCCCAGCATCTTCTCCGCGTACAGCTCCAACTCATCCAGACGGATCACGTCCCGCGGCACGTCCAAGCCCCGGGTGCGCAGCTTCGCGGCGATATCCGCCACGCTGGGCACGTCCAGGCTTGCCTCTTTGAGTTCGCCGCCGCGCGCAAACACCTCCGCCGGCGTGCCGTCCATCATCAGCTTCGCGCCCTTGAGTGCGATCACGCGCCGCGCGTTCTCAGCCAAGTCGTCCATCGAATGCGTGATCAGTATGATCGTCACGCCCTCGCTGTTGAGGCCGCCCACCAGCTTCATTAGGTGGTCACGACCCGCCGGGTCCAGACCGGCAACCGGCTCGTCCAGTATCAGCACCTTGGGCCGCATTGCCAGCACGCCCGCTATTGCCACGCGCCGTTTTTGCCCGCCCGACAGCTCGAACGGGGACAGACCCTTGATGCCGTCGTAGTCCAGCTCCATCAGTTCCATCGCGTGCCGTACACGCGCCTCAATCTCGCCCTCTGGCACGCCCGTTTTGCCCGGCCCAAACGCAATGTCCTTGTACACCGTCTCCTCGAACAGCTGGTGCTCGGGGTACTGGAACACCACACCTATCTGGCGGCGCAGCTTTTTGCGGTCGTAGCCTCTGGCCCCGATGTCCTCGCCGTCTATCAGCACCTTGCCGGACGTGGGCTTCAGCAGCCCCGCGATCAGCCCGATCATCGTGGTCTTGCCGCTGCCAGTATGCCCGATGATACCCGCAAACTCACCATCTTCGATCTTGAGGCTGATGTCATCCACCGCCTTGGATTCAAACGGCGTGCCGGGGCTGTATGTATATGTGAGATTCTGCAGTTCTATCGGCATAGCTTATCCACCAGTTCATCTATGGTCAGCGGGCATTCGCCCAGTTCATAACCCTTGTTTGCAAGGCGGTGATACAGCTCTATGTGCGGCGGTGCGGACAGCCCTGCGTCCTTCAGCACCGCCTCGTTCGCGAATATCTCGCGCGGTGTCCCCATCGCCGTGATCTGACCGCCCGTCATCACTACTACGCGGTCAGCCAACAGCGCCTCCTCCATGTAGTGCGTGATCAATATGATCGTCTTGCCCTGTCCGTTCAGCTCACGTATCGCGGCCAGCACCTCGTCGCGCCCTTCCGGGTCCAGCATCGCCGTGGGTTCGTCGAATACGATGATGTCCGGATGCATCGCCAGCACTCCCGCAATCGCCACGCGCTGCTTCTGTCCGCCCGACAGCATATGCGGCGCACGGTCTTTGAACGCACTCATACCCACCTGCTCCAACGCTTCGTCCACCCGCTGGCGTATCTCCGCGGGCGGCACGCCGATGTTCTCGGGGCCAAACGCCACGTCCTCCTCCACGATGGTCGCCACCAGTTGGTTGTCCGGGTTCTGGAACACCATGCCGGCGCACCTGCGTATATCCCACACATGGGATTCGTCCTTCGTATCCATGCCTTTCACCGCCACGCTGCCCGATTTGGGCAGGAACAGCGCGTTAATGTGCTTTGCGAACGTGGACTTTCCGGAGCCGTTGTGCCCGATCACTGCGACGAACTCCCCTTCCTCCACGCTGAGGGTGACACCAGACAGCGCAAGCGATATGCTGTCCTCGCTGGTATATGCGTATGTCACGTCTTTAGCTTCGATAATGGCCATTGTTTCCCTTTCAAACGCGATATGCTCCATTATACACCAAAAGGCTTTGAAAGCCTACTTTCAAAGCCTCTGTTTGTTGCAAACCCTTTCTATTGGAGGCTCTGCCTCCAGACCTTCGCTTAAGGGGCGAGCCCCTTAAGAATCCCACAGGGAAATGCCGCTGGCATTTCCCTTATCTTTTGCTTCTTTTCTTTAAGAAAAGAAGTGGGAGGCGGGGGCAAAGCCACCGCAAAAAGACTTTAGAAATATTAAATCAGATTCTATACCAGCTCGAGAATGACGACTTCCGCCGCGTCTCCGCGCCGGGGGCCCTTCTTGATAATGCGGGTGTAACCGCCGCCCTGGCCCAGATCCTGAGCGCGCTTGTAATACTTCGGACCGTATTCACGGAACATCTTCTCGACAAGCGGATGGCTGATTTCTGCCGTGCGCTTTTTGTAGTCGAACTTGGACTCATCGTCCTTCTTCAGTTCCGGAATGTCATAGAGATAAGACATCAAGCGGCGGCGCGCAGCCAGTTTGGAAGGCGCGTCGATGATGACCTCTTTTTTCAGCTTCTCATCGCCGTCCTTGACTTCCTTGACGACTTTGAGTGTGCTCGCATGTTCCTTGACAGCGATGGTGATCAGCTTCTCCGCAATGCGGCGGGTTTCCTTGGCTCTTGCCAACGTGGTCTCGATGCGGCCGTGCCACAAAAGAGAGCTGACCAGGTTTCTCAAGGTAGCCTGTCTCTGATCCTGCTGCTGATTCAGCTTTCTGTATTCAGCCATAGTTTAAAGCCTCCTGTTTGCCGCGCCGATGCCGCCCGGCAAATTTGTTATTCGGTGTCCCCGGAAAGCCGAAGGCTTCTTGGGGTGATTATTATTAATCGTCGAGCCGGAGCGACAGGCCTAAAGCCGCCAGCTTCTGCTCAACCTCTTCGAGCGATTTGCGCCCGAGGTTGCGCACCTTCATCATCTCTTCTTCGTTGCGCTTGATCAGCTCTTCCACAGTATTGATGCCGGCGCGCTTCAAGCAGTTGTAGGAACGGACGGACAGATCCAATTCTTCGATTGTAATCTCCAGAACCTTCTCCTTCTTGTCCTCTTCCGGCTCCACCATGATCTCCACGTTCTGAACATGGTCGGTCAGCGCCACAAACTGTGCGAGATGCTCGTTCAAAATTTTCGCGGACAGCGACACAGCTTCGTCAGGCGCAATCGTCCCGTTGGTCCACAGCTCAATGGAGAGCTTGTCGTAGTCCGTCATCTGGCCCACGCGCGTGTTCTCCACCGTGAAATTCACCTTGCGAACAGGCGTGAACAGCGAGTCCACCGGTATCACGCCGATGGGCATGTCGTTCTCCTTGTTCTTGTCGGCCAGCACGTAGCCACGGCCCTTCTCGACAGTGATCTCCATGTATACGCTGGCGTCCTTATCCAGCGTGAGTATGTGCATGTCTGGGTTCAAAACCTCCACGTCCGCGTCCATCGAAATGTCCGCCGCCGTCACGTCTCTAGGGCCCGTCACGTCGAGTATCAGCGTCTTGGGCTCGTCAACATACATCTTGACCGCAAGGCCTTTCAAGTTCATCACCACACCCACTACATCCTCGGTGACGCCTTTGACCGTGGAAAACTCGTGCAGCACGCCATCAATCCTCACCCGCGTCACAGCGGCGCCGGGCAGGCAGGACAGCAGAACTCTTCTCATCGAGTTGCCCAGTGTCGATCCAAAACCGCGCTCCAGCGGTTCCATCACGTACTTGGCATACCCGTTATCGCTCGACTTCTCAACGCATTGTATGTTGGGCTTTTCAATTTCTAACATTTATATAACCCTCCCGTTATAGACTCTTCGTTTATTGAGGGCAACCGCTTTTCCCCGAATGCTACTTGGAGTAATACTCAACGATCAGGTGCTCTTCGATTGTCAGGTCAATGTCCTCTCTGACCGGAGTTGTCACAACTCTGCCTGTCAGGTTCGCGTTGTCCATCGTCAGCCAGCTCGGCATCACGCGGGTTTCGCCCTCGCGCAGTTCCTTGAACCGGTCGATCTCAGCAGCGGATTTCTTTTTAACGGAAATCTCATCGCCCGCGCTCACGGTATAAGACGGGATATCCACCTTTTTGCCGTTCACGAGAATGTGACCGTGCAGCACCGTCTGGCGCGCCTGCGGACGAGAATCCGCGAGTCCCAGACGATAGACGACGTTATCCAACCGTGCTTCCAGCAGCGCCAGCAGGTTCTCGCCTGATTTACCCTTCATGCGCTCGCCTGTGCGGTAAGTCTTCTCAAACTGACGCTCCATCAGGCCGTATGCGCGCTTAACCTTCTGCTTCTCACGCAGCTGAATGCCGTATTCCGACACCTTCGAACGTCTGTTTTTGCTCTGCATGCCGGGCGCCGTTGGGCGCTTGACCACCGAGCATTTTCCCGAATAGCAGCGGTCTCCCTTCAGGAAGAGCTTGCAGCCTTCCCTGCGGCAAAGACGGCATACCGAATCTGTATATCTTGCCATATTTAAACTCCTCCTTAAACTC
>JAEWWC010000143.1 GCA_023396555.1 Bacillota bacterium | reverse complement strand
AAGTGTTCGTGTCGGACGGCGCGAAGTGCGACACCGGAAACATACAGGAGCTTTTCTCCGATATGTGCACCATCGCGGTACTGGACCCGGTGTATCCGGTGTATGTGGACACCAACGTGATGGCGGGGCGCTCAGGCGATTTTGATACAGCGAAGAACGGCTACGAGAGCATCACCTATCTGCCGTGCAGCGCGGCCAACGGCTTCAAACCGTCGCTGCCTACGGAACCGGTGGACATCATCTACCTCTGCTATCCCAACAACCCGACAGGCACCGCGCTTACTAAGGCGGAACTGACGGAATGGGTACAGTACGCAAAGAAGAGCGGCGCGATCATTCTGTTTGACGCGGCGTACGAGGCGTTTATCCGTGAGGACGGCATACCGCACAGCATCTACGAGATCGAGGGCGCGAAGGAAGTGGCCATCGAGTTCCGCAGCTATTCCAAGACGGCAGGCTTCACCGGCACGCGCTGCGCGTTCACTGTGGTGCCCAAGGCGCTGATGGGCGCGGACAGTGACGGTAACCTGCATTCGCTGAACGCGATGTGGAACCGCCGCCACACCACCAAGTTCAACGGCGTGCCGTATGTGACGCAGAAGGGTGCGCTCGCCTGCTATTCGGATGCGGGTAAGGCACAGATCAGGGAGATCATCGACTTCTACCTCGGCAACGCCAAAGTGATCCGCGAGGGTTTGGCCTCCATCGGCATCGACTGCTGGGGCGGCGTGAACTCGCCGTATGTATGGCTGAAGACGCCGGGCGGCATGCCGTCGTGGGACTTCTTCGATGCTCTGCTGGACGCAGGCGTGGCGGGTACGCCGGGCGCGGGCTTCGGCAGCGCGGGCGAGGGTTACTTCCGGCTGACAGCGTTCAACACGCGCGAGAACACCATCAAAGCGATGGAGCGGTTCGCGAAGCTGAAAGTGTGACAGTTTAAACAGCAGCAAAGACCAATTTTATGCCCTGGTGGCAACATACACATGGACAACGGCAGACCGGTGTTTGTCGGGAGCGGCGTTGTGCGCTACCCTGGATGGGGACGATAGGTAAATGGGCATAACCATTTGCCCGTGCCCGCAGTGTGCGCGCCCAAGGGGAAGAAATATGCGCAAATCGGTATTATGTCTGATGGTCATAACGTTGCTGATTGTTCTGACGGCATGCCGCGTGACGGTGGAAAAACAGTTCTGCCCTGTCGTCACGGAATTGCCGGAGAGAACTGATGAGGTGCTGTAAGGCTGTTCCGCAACGGAGCGGCCTTTTTTGGTTGTCCGGCTTGGGCGTACCCGCATTGAAAAGGGGTATCGGGCATGATAGAATGGATGAAAGCAAATGGAAATACCACCAGACTTGATATAAATGGGAGGTCGCATGAAGATACTGCACACGTCCGACTGGCACATCGGGCATACGCTGTACGCCAAAAAGAGATACGATGAGCACGAGCAGTTCCTGCAATGGCTTAAGGGCATGATCTGCGAACGGGGGATCGATGCGCTGATCGTAGCAGGCGACGTGTTTGACAACGGCGCACCGGGCGGTCAGGCGCAGCGGCTATACTATGACTTCCTTACGTCGCTGCTGGGGACATGCTGCAAGACGGTGGTGGTAGTGGCGGGCAATCACGATTCGCCCACGCTGCTGGAAGCGCCCTCGGGCGTGCTGGAGCGGCTGAACATTCATACCGTTGGCCTCGCGGGGGAACCGGAACGGCACGTGATACCGCTGCGACAGAAGGACGGGACGGTGGGCGGGTTGTGTGTGGCCGTGCCGTATCTGCGCAAAGCTGAGCTGGTGCGGCTGGAGGACGATGGCGAAAGCAGCGACGAGAAAATAGTCCGCGCGACCGCGCTGTTCTACAGGGACGCGGTACGGACCGCAATGAAAATGAGGGAGCAGTACGGCAACGTGCCCATCTTAGCAACGGGGCACCTGTTTGCGGCGGGCGCGCTGCGCAGCGAGGGCGACGGCGTACGCGAGCTGTACGTGGGTACCCTCGGACAGGTGGGAGCGGACATATTTCCGCCGGAGATCGATTACGTGGCGCTGGGGCACATCCACGGGGCGCAGCGCGTGGCGGGTCAGGACAATATCCGTTACTGTGGCGCGCCGCTGCCGATGAGCTTCGGCGAGACATCCAAAAAGTGCGTGCTGGAAGTGGATTTTTCCGGAAGTTTGGCGGTGAACGAGATAGAGGTGCCCGCGTTTGCACGGCTGATTGCGGTGCGCGGCGGGCGCGAGGAGATATTGTCAGAACTGGTCGCGCTGGCGGACGAGGACGCGTGGGTGGAGGTGACGTACACCGGAACCCAAGCCTGCCCGCATCTGGCGGCGGACGTGAACGACGCGGTGAAGGGCGGGCGTGCGCAGGTGCTGAGCATCCGCGCGGCGGGTGCGGCGGGGCAGTCGATCAACGCGGGCGAGGCGGAGACGCTGGAGACGCTGTCGGTGCAGGATGTGTTTCTGCGCTGTCTGGAGAGCGCAGGGATCGGCGAGGAGCAGCGGGAGGTACTGATCGGTGGCTTCAACGAGCTGGTCGCAGGGCTGGAGGACGCGGAATCATGCGCATAGAGAGAGTGATCATCGAAAACCTGAATTCACTTGCGGGACGCTTTGAGATCGACCTGTGCGATCGCGCTTATTCGGGCGGACTGTTCGCCATCGTCGGGCCGTCCGGTGCGGGCAAGACCACGGTTATGGATGCGATGTGCCTTGCGCTGTACGGGCGAACGCCGCGTATTGGCACCATCAGCGATACGCAGGACGAACTGATGAACAAAAATGAGGACGGGTGCGCCGCCGAGGTTGTATTCACATCCCGCGGGAAGCGGTATATGAGCCGGTTCGAGCACGGGCGCACCGTCAGGGGGTCCAAGCCTTTTCGCGCGGTGAAGCGTGAGATATGCGAACAGGAAACGGGCGGAAAATGGAAGCCGGTTGCGACGAGCATCAGAGAAGCGGAAGCCAAGATCGAGGAGCTGACAGGCCTCAACTTCGAGCGATTTACGCGCTCCATCATGCTGGCGCAGTTCCGGTTTGCCGAGTTCCTTCAGGCCAACTCCAACGACCGCGCCGCTATACTGGAGCAGATGACGGATATGGGGCTGTACCGCCGCATATCCATGGCGGCGTACGACCGAGCCAAGCAGGCGCGCCTGGCGCTGCAGCAGACGCGCGCGCGCATCGAGGAGGTTTCCGCCGAAGTGCTGAGCGAAGCAGAAGCGGCGGCGCGGGAGGACGAGCTGAAGCAACTGGATACGGCGATACCCGTGCACGCAGCGCTCAAGGACAAGTTGGCGGCGTGCATCGACGGCATAGGCCGCTTGGGGGCCAAGGAGGCGGAGCTGAAGCGGTACCGCAGTGGTTCGCAGGCGCTGGCGGACTTACGCACTGACCGGCAGCGCGAGCTGGCGGAGGCGGAGCGGCAGGAAACGGCGCAAAAGCAGGCGCAGACAGCGCTGGCCGAGACGCTGAAAACGGTGCGCGCACTGGACCAGCAGGTCGCGGCGCAGCGGGATATCATCGACAGACTGGATAAAGAGATCGGTGAGGACAGGAAGCACATCGACGTATACAAGCGTGAGATACTGGCGCTGTTCAAGAAATACATGCCGGATCAGGACAACGAGACGTACGGGGCGCTGTACCGTGACACCAACGTGGGGCAGCGGCTGTTGAAGAGCGCGCAGGACGAGCTGGACGCGGCGAAGAGCGAGGAAGCGGCCTTGCGCGCGCAGATGGCGGCGGCGCTGAAGCAGCAGGACGAGGCGTACTGGCAGCAACAGCAGGACGTGCTGGGCCTTGCTGTGCCGGCAGCGGAAGCACTGGCAGAAATCGCGGAGCGTAAGGCGAAGCTTGCACACGTGCAGAAACAAGCACAGGGGTTGCAAGGGCACGAGAAGGAACTGGAGCACCCCGCAAAGGATGCGGAGGACCGGTTGCTGTTTGCCAAGCTGGAGCAGCGGTTTGGGCACGAGCGGCTGAACCTGAAACCCGGGCAGCCGTGCCCGCTGTGCGGCTCTGTGGAGCACCCGGAGGCGGGCAGACCGTTCGACGACGCGTGGCTGAAGCGGTGCGAAGCGGAGAATGAGGCGGCGCAACGGGAACTGAAGCAGGTGCGCCAGCAGGCGGCGCAGGCGGTAGCCGCGGCGGAGGAGCAGGCCAAGCTGATCGCGGAGAAGGAAATATTCGTGCGGCAGCAGACCGAAAAGCTGGCCGGCCAGGCACCAGACCTGAGCGATGCGGCGGCACTGCGGCGGGCGCTGACGGATGCACAGGGCGTGCTGCGCACGCACGCGGCATTGGCGCGTCAGCGCAGCGAAGCACAGGAACGGGTGAACGCGCTGACGCAGAAGTTGGGCGGCGTAGATAAGGACGTACAGCAGATCGATAACAACCGCCGAGCGATACAGGACATTGAGGAGCAGATGGAAGCGCGGTCGGATGAATTGCGCCGGACGCAGGCCAGGGCGGCAGCGCTGGGCGAGGAGCGCACCCGGCTGTTCGGCAGTAAAGCGGCGGACACTGAGGAGACTGCGGCGGAGGCCTTGTCGCAGCGGCTGACCGCAGTCAAGGAGCAGCGGCGCAAGGACGCGGAGCAGGCAGAACGCGCCGTGCTGCAGAACTCGCGGGATATCGCACGGACGCAGGACGAGCTGGAGCAGGAGGCGCGGCAAACGGATGTGGCTTACGCGGCGGCGATGGAGGATGCGGCCAGCGTGACGGCGGTATCCGACGCGCAGGATACGTTGGCGCGGTTTGAGGTGTGGGCCGAGATGGCGTCCCGGCTGAGTGAGAAGCCGGAGGAGGACGCGCTGCGCTATGCGATGAACGCGTTGGGAGCGCTGGTAGCCGAACAGACGGCACAGAAGGGCGTGGTGGCGCAGATACTCAAAGTGAACGCGCAGAGCCGTCATAAGCTCAAAAGCCTGAAATCGGACGAATCCGTGCAGAAGAAATATTTGGAGAAGTGGGACGCGCTGAACGCGCTGATCGGCTCAGCGGATGGCTCCAAATTCAGCCGCATCGCGCAGAGCATCACATTTGAGTCGCTGCTGCGCTTCGCCAACGCCAACCTGAAACGGATGAGTGACCGCTACGTGCTGGTGCGCGACGACGCCAATGCGGGCAAGCCGCTGGAGCTGGCGGTGGTGGACACATATCAGGCGGGCGAGCGGCGGCCGACTGCCAACCTCTCAGGCGGCGAGAGCTTCATCGTGTCGCTGGCGCTGGCGCTGGGGCTGTCCGAGATGTCGTCCGGACGGGCGCGGATTGACTCGCTGTTCATCGACGAGGGGTTTGCGTCGCTGGACGAGAACTATATGGAAGCGGCGCTGCAGACGCTGTCCACGCTCGGCAGCCGTGAGGGCAAGCTGGTGGGCGTGATCTCCCACGTGGAGGCGCTCAAAGAGCGTATCGATGTGCAGATCGAGGTGAAGAAGCTCTCAGGCGGGCGCAGCACGCTGGCCGGGCCGGGCGTGAAGGCGGAAGGCTGAAGTTAAAAGGTCTATCTGTAAATAGGGACAAACCATTAAGCGGTATGTGCTGTACCGGAAAAGATAGTCTGTTGGAAAAGTCTTATAAATACTTTTTCCTGATGGGATTCTTAAGGGAGGCATCCCTTAAGCAGAGGTTCGGAGGCAGAGTCTCCAAGGTTTTGAGTAGGTATTATGGTGAGAGCGTAAGCCCTTTTCTATTTGGGTACATCGGCAATCGCTTGAGGTGTGATATTAGGCTTCCCCTTCAGCCCGATCAGCGCCATGCCTAGCATCACCAGCGCGCCGCCGATCCACTGTGTCCATCCAGCGGCTTCGCCCAGCATCGTGACGGACAGCAGCATCGCGGTGAGCGGCATCATGCCGGAGAACGCCGCTGCCATGGAAGCCGGGCAGCGCTTGATACCTGCGTACCAGCAGATGAACGCCAGCGCTGTTACAAACACGCCATACCACACGAGAGCCAGCCAACCCGAAAAAGCCAGAATCTCAAGCCTTTGAATAGGCTGCTCGAACAGGGCGGGTACGAGGCACAGCAACAGCGCAAAGGCAGCGACCAGTACGGTCTGTACGAGCGGGTCGGTCTGCCGATGCCGGGCCGTGCCTTTAACGGTAAAAACGCGCGAGAGGACGTTGAATGTGGACTCGCTGGCCGCCGCGCCCAGTATGAGCATGTTGCCCCAGAAATGCTCCGCTTCCAGCGGACAGCCCGGGGTGAGCAGCCCCTGTATCAGCAGCACGCCGCACACCGTGGCGGCCACGCCTGCCGCTGAGAAAAGGCTGACTCGCTCTTTCAGCAGCGTCCAGGCGAGAATTGCGGTAATGGCGGGCGTCGCGCCGGTGAGTATACCGGCCTCCGCCGCGCTGGTGCGCGCTATGCCGTTCAGCAGAAAGAAACGGAACAGGAATATGCCGATCAGCGCCTGTAGGCCAGTATTCAGCCAATCGCCCGCTGTCATGCCGCGAACGCTTGTCGCAACGCGTCTGCCGCAAACGGGCAGCAGGAACAGCAGTGCGAACACCATGCTAATTGCCGTGATGGTGAACGTTCCTAAGTGCCCCGATATGAGGCGCGCGCACACCACCGACGTTCCCGCCAGCGCAAACGCGCCCATTAAATATGCCGCCCCTTTGACTTTCTGAATATCCACTGCTTTCCCCGC
>JAEWWC010000135.1 GCA_023396555.1 Bacillota bacterium | reverse complement strand
TTACTCAAGCAGGAATACATTTAACATTATAATGTTTTATCAGGCAGTTTACATCAATAAGCACCATTGTTGGCTACTCTGATGCTTTATCGACTGAACATGCCGTTGTACGCCGGACAGTCATTATATCCTTTAAATCATATAGTTCAGCGACCAGACGATGCTGTGCCTGTCCTCCACTACGGCGTGCAGCGCACCCCAGTCTGTCTGCTGCAGATCGAACCGAACGCCGCCGCCCTCTTTCAGCGCATTGTACATCCGGCCCATCTCCTCCTCCGACTCCATCTCCAGCACCAGCACAATGCTGCCATATGTGATCTCCGATAACAGGAATTTGTCATGGAAGTACAACACGCAGTCGGGCTTTATGTGCAGCTCCGCGTGCATCACCTTTTCGTCTGGCGTTTTGCGCAGGTTGGCGATCTCCCCGCCGAATATCTCCCGATAATATTCCAGCTTCTCCCCACAATCCTCCAGCGCGATATCAGGCGTAATCTTTTTCATAAGCGGCTCCTTTCATGGATGGTTTCCCAGAAGGATAGTCTGCGCCGGAATTTTGAAATTATGCGTTTAGGGTTTAATGCGTGTTTATCATTAGCCTTTTTTTGTCCTAACCGATGTATTATTGCTTTCATTTTGCGCTCACAGCATGTCCCCGCAGGCATCGCTCCGAAGCCGGATAATATATTTCGGGTTCAGGATTGTATAATCCTATTACGGCGCAGCGGGCAGACTGTATAATGCATTCAAAGATTGATTTGACGTGATTTGATTTAAGGGAGCCGTCTTATTATGGAGGCACAAAAGAGACTGCTGTATATCGACAACATACGCTTTTTTGTCATCATGCTGGTCGTCGTCATGCAGCTGTCCTTTACCTATGGCGGCTCGGGCAGCTGGTACTATACGGAGGGCCGCCTATTAAGCGGCGGCGAGGAATCGTTCTTCAGCTTTTTCCAGACATTTTTGCAGTCCTTCTTCATGGGCTTTCTTTTCCTCATCGCGGGCTATTTCGTGCCGGGGTCGTATGACCGCAAGGGCTTTAAGCTGTTCCTCGAAGGCCGCGCCTTACGCCTCGGCATCCCCGCGCTGCTCTTCATGCTCGTGTTCGATCCGGTCATACGATACGCGCTGCTGGACGACCGCACGAGCTTCGGTGCGTTCTACGCGGACAATATCACCAGCCTGCGGTTTATAAGCGGTTCGGGGCCGCTCTGGTTCGCGCTGGCGCTGCTGGTATTCTCTTTGATATACGCCGTTTCGAGACGGCTCATGGGCAAAACATGGGGCAGCTCGTCCAAAAACGTATCGCCCAACGCCGCAGTGCTGGCGATACTGATACTGGCCGTCGCGCTGCTGACATTCCTGATCCGCATCCCGTTCCCGGTCGGAACCGGCGTGCTCGGCATGCCGCTGTGGTATTTCGCGCAATACATTGTGCTGTTCATCGCAGGCATACTCGCGTACCGTTACGATCTGTTCTCCCAACTGAGCCGCGGTTGCACGGGGCTACTGTACACGTGGCCGCTATGGGGGCCAGGCGTGTGGGTGGCGCTAATGATGGCTGTTCAAGGGTTCTGGCGGGGCAACTACGCGCTGCTGGACGGCGGCGGCACATGGCAGAGCCTGGTGTTTGCGCTGTGGGAGTCGTTCTCGGCTGTGGCGATGTGCGCGGGGCTGCTGGTACTGTTCCGGGATTACCTCAACGCTCAGAACCGTCTGGCTCGGGCGATGTCCGGCAGCGCGTTCGCCGTGTACATGTTCCATGCTCCCGTCATCGTGGGTGTGACTCTGCTGTTCCAGCCCGTCGACTGGCCGCCGTTCGTCAAGTTCGCCGCGATGATCCCAATCTGCCTGGTTACATGCTTCGCAGTTTCATACGCTTTAACCAAGGTACCGGTACTCAAGAAAATACTGTAACGTCGTTAGCGGCTCTTCGCAGACCGCTCATGGATAGTGTCCTTTTCCTCAAGGCGGCTGCACAGCAGCGGCGCATCCGCGTCATATACGGCGCGGTTTTTTGTTGCCGCGGCAAAGCTATGGTTCGCGTAGCAGTAGCGGCAGCCGTGCGGACAGGTGTTGTACGCACCAATATCCACGCTTTCCGCGCAGCCGCAGGCGGGGCGCTGATTGCTGTCCTTCCGCGCGCTGACGGGGCGTCCGGCGATGCGGCTCAAGAGACTGTCGTCGATGCACCTCGCATGGCCGATGCCGAGGTCGGGCAGATCGATGGCTTCGGCGCAGGTTTCCATGCCAAGGCCGTGCGCAAAAGCGATCTCCGCCAGGCATTTGGCGATCCGCCGCTTCTGTTCATCCGGCACCGGTGTGATACCGAGCGCCCTCACGGCGGCAGCGATCTTGGAATAGAAATCGATGAAGCTGATGACGCACTTCTCCGTATATCCGGCCAGCCTGGGGGCCAGCCACTCGAAGCTGCACAGGTGATATTCTTCGGTGTAACAGGTGTTGAGCAATATCGGATCGTACCGCCATATCAACCGCTCGGGTCCGATGCTGTCCGACAGTTTTCGAAATACGTCCGCCAACACCGGCTTGGGCGGAAGGTTGGCCTCCACGTCCGTGTCATAGGCGGTCAGCGTGAACTGAAAGTAGTAAGGGTAGTCCTTGAGCGCATCCAACCTGCCCAGCATCG
>JAEWWC010000040.1 GCA_023396555.1 Bacillota bacterium | reverse complement strand
TGCAAGGTTGGGGATGAGGGCTTTGGCTTGGTGGATTACCTTTTCACCGGGGAACAGCACGTCCCTGTCGGCTGCGAATACGGCGGTGGGCGCGGTGCATCTGGACAGCGCGTCGGCATGCGCGTTGACCGGCATCTGCGCTTTCACATGTACGTGCCGGAACGTGGCCTCCACCATTTCGATGTTGTTGGCGTCGATGTCGCCCGCATCCAGCGCCATCGGCAGTATGGCTTTGATCAGCCTTTCCCGGCTGGGCATGAGGCGGTAAGCCATCATCGGGACGCCCAGCTTCAGCAGCACGGCGCTTAATGACACATTGGCAATGCCGGAGGGCACGATGAGTATTGACTTGGCCACCTTATCCGGGGCGTATTCCATCAGCCGTATCAGCGCGCCGCTGCCGAAAGACCCCGCCATACAGACCATCTGCGAGAAACCCAGGCCGTCGATCACGTCGCTGGCCCATTGTCCGTAATCCATGTTTTTTGAGGACAGCACCGTCTGGGCGCTGAAGCCGGGATGGCCCATCGTATCGGGTGCGTACAGCCGAAAGTGTTCAGCCAGCGGAACCTGGTATATGAGCGAGTGCGGGTTGGTTGAGTTGCCGCCGTGGAATATCAGCACAGGTATGCCATCCGCTTTTCCGCCGGTAAGCACATGCGTCTGGCCGAACCGCGTCGGCACATACAGGCTTTCAAACGCTATGCCGAGCCGTTGCCGCTGCCTTTCGTACAGCTCCTTAATACACTGTTCCCCGGCGCCGCTTCGGTAGATGGACATACAATACCTCCTTCAACTCGGTGAAGCATCTGTAGACAGGCTGGGGGTGGGGGTGTGGGCGCAGCCTTCAAGGGCTGTTCCCTGTAATACTAATAGAGATGATACCATGGATTTCCGGCAGGTGCAATTTGACCGCAATGCTGCTGTGTGCAGGTCATAGAAAACCGGATGGAAATGGAAACTGACTGAAGTATGCTCAAACAGCCCTGTAAACAAGCAAGATACAGAAAAGTAAAAAAATAGCTGAACTGATATGTTACATAATTGCAGAAACGGTTTATTAATCCCATGAAAAAAATTTCATCAATACCTTAATATGCGGTACAGCGGACCGATATATTTGCAGCTCAAGATAACACGGGAAAGGAATCCTGGAACGACACATGACGCCTTATTCGGAAGTATTTACTGCGATTTTTGTCAGCGTGGCGGGCATAAGCCTCATGTTCGGCGCTTACATACTACGCATCAAACGCAACGCGCAGGAAAACAAGATATTCTTTGCCTTAAATATCGCGCTGATGGTTTGGGCATTGGGGCTGGGAATGGCACTGTCTTCCCAGACGGCGGAGATAAGCCTGATGTGGCGCCGCATTGCGGCAACGGGCTGGGGATCGTTTTTCAGCCTGCTGCTGCATTTCGCGCTGCTGCTGACCGGCAGGGAGGGGCTGCTCCGAAAAAAGTGGCCGTATTTGCCGCTGTATCTGCCGGTGGCAATAAACCTGCTCGTCTTTGCCGTGCCCACCGGGCTCAACCCCACGCCTTTTATTATGGTCAATACCAGCCTCGGATGGGTGAACGTGGCGCAGAACAACGCGTGGGATATCTACTACATAGTTCACTATCTCAGCTATACGGCTCTCGGACTGATACTCGTGTGGCGCTGGGGGGCAAAATCGGCTGATAAAAAGATAAAAAGCCAGTCGAGGGTGATCGTGGCGACATTTCTTACAGCGCTGGCTCTGGGGACGCTGACGGACATGCTGGCGGGCTCACTGCTGGACGTGAAGATACCGCAGCTAGCGCCCGTGGTCATACTGATCCCCGTGACGGCGATCTATCTGTCAATCCGGCGATATGGCATGCTGAACAGCGATCAGGCGGACAACCATGAGGAGATACTGAACCCGGAAGCGCGCAAGAAGATATACCGGTATCTGACCATTGCGCTGGTTGCCGGCGGGTTTCTGAACTTTCTGATCCAGTATGTAATGAACGGCGACGGCCAGATACAGCTGGCGTCCACGTTGATACTGAGCGGCATATTTGTGCTAATCGGCGCTGTCATTCAGGTGGTTAACCGGCTGAATATCAGCAACCGCTCCAAGGATTTCATTAATATACTGTGCGTTTCCACGGCGATACCCGTGGTGACGCTGAGCTTTATCAGCTTCGCGAGCGTAACGGTTTGGGCGTTTCCGTTCATCATGATCACTGTGTCGCTGGTGTTCAACAAGCGTGTGGTGCTGCGCACCGTTGCTTTCATCACGCTGCTGACGCAGGTGATCGTCTGGATCGTGGCGCCCGAGGTGCGCGTTCCCATCGATGAGCTGGACTTTGTGGGCCGTATCGGTATATTCACGATCGGCATCGGTCTGGCGATGTATGTCAACAAGGTCTACCTCTCAAGGCTCAAGGAAAACGCGGAACAGATCCGGCTGCAGGCGCTGGTTTCCGAGATTTCAACGGATTTCGTGACGGCGAACCTTGAGAATATAGACGAAAAAATACACAGCATGCTGGCAAAAGCTGGTGCGTTTTTTGGGACGGACAGTTCGCTTGCCTGCTTTATGAACGAGGATTTCAGCGCATATCAGTGCAGCCATTTATGGACCCCGGAGGGTACGGACGGCAGAGGAGACGCCGGACGTGTGTTTCCGGCCGAAAACCCGGTCTGCTGGCTGCGGCGCATTATGGACGGGGAGGTCGTTCATATTCCGGATGCCCGGCAGCTGCCCGACGGCGAAGAGAAGGAATGCATGCGGGATGCGCAGTGCAGGTCTCTGGTGGCGATACCGATGATCAGGGAAGAATGCGTGATGGGTTTCTTAAGCTTTAAAAGCGACAACCCGCGGCAGTGGCAGAACGAGCCCATCGGCCTGCTCAGGATACTCGCCAACACGCTGGCAGATGCGATGGCGAAAACGGAGGCCGAAAGGGAAATCAACTACATGGCCTACTACGACCATCTGACAGGGCTGCCCAACCGGCTGCTTTTCAAGGACAGGCTGTCCCAAGCCATATTTCAGGCTGGTCGGACGGGCCGTTATCTGGGCGTCATATTCCTCGATCTCGACTCCTTCAAGACGGTGAACGATACGCTGGGGCACGAACGGGGCGACGAGCTGCTGTTTGTCATTGCGGACAGGCTGAGAAACTCCATACGCGTATCGGATACCGTATCGCGCTTCGGCGGCGATGAGTTCCTGCTGCTGATCAACAACCTCGCGGAGGTCAGCGATATAGTCAAAGTGACGCAGAATATCATGGCTCAGTTCGTGCAGCCGTTTGAGATGAAAGGGCAGGAGTTCTACATCACGGCGAGCGCCGGCATCGCCATGTACCCGGCGGACGGCTCGGATCCGGACAAGCTCATCAAGAACGCGGATATCGCCATGTACAGCGCCAAGGAGACAGGCAAGAACCAGTATGTCATGTGCTCCCATGAGATGAGGGAAGCGGTCAGCTCCAATGTGGCGATGACCACCAGCCTGTATCGCGCGCTGAGCCGCGGCGAGTTTGCCGTATACTATCAGCCGCAGGTGTGCCTGCAGACCAAGCGGATCATCGGTCTTGAGGCGCTGCTGAGGTGGAAAAGCCCTGAACGCGGATTTGTGAAGCCGGACAGGTTTATCCCCCTTGCGGAACAGACCGGGTTGATCAATCCCATCGGTGAATGGGTTTTAAGGGAAGCCTGCCGCCAGAACATGCGGTGGCAGATGATGGGGCTGCCGCCGATGCGCGTGGCGGTGAACATATCCGTCATACAGCTGCGCAACCCCAGGCTGTGCGATGTTGTGCGGGGCATACTGGAGGAGACGGGACTGGACCCTGCTTTGCTGGAACTGGAGATCACCGAGAGCGCGGCCACCCGCGAATCGGACTACATCATCGGACTGCTGAGCCGGTTGAAGGAACTGGGCATCACGCTGTCCATCGACGACTTCGGCACCGAGTATTCGTCGCTCTCACGGCTCAAGATGCTGCCGGTGGACCGTATCAAGATGGACATGCAGTTTGTGCACGGCATTGAGGGCAGCGACAAGGACAAGGCCATCACCAAGGTGATCATCAACCTCGCCAAGAACCTCGGTCTCAAGGTGATCGCCGAGGGCGTGGAGACGGAGACGCAGCTGAACTTCCTTTATCAGAAGATGTGCGACGAGGTGCAGGGATTCTACTATTTTCGGCCGATGCCGGCGGAACAGGTGGAAGCCGCGCTCAGAAACGAGCTGTTGTGCCAGACGGTTTCGGCGAAGGAAGCAGCGGAATAACAGACGGTTCGCAGGAGAGGCAGGCGGCTGCATTGACACGAACACAAGGCAGGGTTACAATGAATGCGTAAGCCCTGCCTTTTTTGTGCGTCCGATACGGGCGTTCCTGCCGCTTTCGAATGGAGAAGAGGAGGGAACCGTTATGTTCGAAAGGCTGGTTGTGGCCGTCGATCATTCGATGGCATCTTATGCGCTGGCGCATGCCATTAAAGGCATGGCCGCGATGGGCACAAAAGACGTCCTTTTACTGCAATGCATCACCGTGAGCGATCTGACTCCCATCTCGCTGACCTACACGCTGGAATACCTGGAAAAAAACCTTGAGGAACTGAAGCGGTTATTGACGGACTGCGGCTTTGATGTGGAAACGCGCATCGTGCCGGGCAGCCCGCGAAGCGAAGCTTACCGTATCGCCATCCGCGAGCATTACAGCGCCATCGTCACGGGCGCGCAGAAGCATTCGGCGGTGGAACCGCTGTTCGGCGGGCTGGCGTACGACCTGATCCATCACGCGCCCAAGCCCGTACTGATCGTGCGTATCAGCGACTCCGCTGCGGCGTCCATCACCTTTGGGGCCCACGTGCTGCTGCCCACCGATTTTTCGGACAATGCGATGCTGGCATTTGAGCAGCTGATGTCGCTGACAAAGTACGGCGTCCGGCGCGTGACGCTGCTGCACGTGCAGGACCAGTCGCGCATCGGCAAAGCGCTGCAGGAGAAGCTGGGCGAATACAACGAGATCGACGGGCGGCGGCTGGAAGACATGAGGAAGAAGCTGGAGGAGTGCGGGACGGAGGTGCAGACGCTGATACGGTTCGGCTCGCCTTCGGTGGAGACGCTGAAGACGATACGCGAGCTGGGCGTGTCGCTGGTGGTGATGGGCAGCCAGGGGCGCGGCTTCGTGCAGGAGCTGTTCCTCGGCAGCGTGAGCCACAACGTCGCGCGGCACAGCGACGCGTCCGTGCTGCTGATACCGGCGAGAAAGCATCTGGCGCCGTAAACAACGCAACGCGGATCGAAGCGGCGGTATTTGCTAGGAAATAATGCGGAATGCACGAACGCTGCGGCGGGGTAACGATTGCCGCTCTGTTTAGTATTCCGGAAGGAGCAAACCCTATGAAAACGGTGACTGTTGTGAGGAAGTTGAGTATACCACTGGAGGAACTGTGGCCCATTGTGGCCGACTTCTCCAGATCGCCCATCCCTCAAATGACGCTGGAAGTTATCAAGGAGGGGGATGCGCAGAACCATGGCGTGGGCTGCGAAAGGCTGGCCAGGGAAGGCCGGTCTGTATACCATGAGAAGCTGACAGCGGTGGAACCGTATCGCAGTTATGACTATGTGATGCTGTCCGGCGCACCGGTCAAAAACTATGCGGGGCGGGTGGAAGCAGCCGCCGACGGGGATGGCACTGTCGTCAGGCGGTCTGCATCATTTGACCCCGTTATCCCCGGCACCGGATGGCTGATCGCCCTGATCACCGGCAGGAAATATGGCAGATTCATCGACGGTCTGAATGAGGCCGTGAAGCGGTGAAGGCTGGGAGAAAGTGAAGGGCGTGAAATTTTTTTTAATATTTTTTGATGTCAGAGGAACTCTCAAAAAAGGGTAAAAAATCCCATAAGACTCGTAAAAACGGCGCTCCGCGTTTATGCGGCTGCCGTTTTTTTGCATGGAGTGGAGGCCTTGCGCGGCCCCGGGGGCTGTTAAGTAAATAAAGGAGCGTGCCGATAAAGTTAAAGTCCGAACTTGTTTTGCATCAATTTGTGGTTTCATTAACAACAAAATAATCACATCTGGTCGAAGAGGACTGACATGATTGACTCAACACTTTCAAGAGAGCAACTGATGGAAAGGATCTGCGAGCTGGAACTTTTGAACGAACAGCTGCTGGCGGAAAATGACCGGGAGACCGGTCTTGATTATGCATGGGCGGGCCATCTGGGGCACTGGTACTGGAACGTCAAAACCGATTCGGTGATCTGCAGCCCGAATAAAGTGGCGGCTTTGGGTTATACTTTGGAGGAGTTTCCGGGTATTACAGGGAATGATTTTTTCTTAAGTAAGCTGCATCCGGAGGATTGCGAGCGGGTGACAGACGCGATGCATCGTCATTTGCTGGGCGAAACGGAAGCATTTGAGGCGGAGTACCGCATCCAGACAAAGGATGGCGGCTGGAAGTGGTTTTACGACCGAGGCCAGGTGTCCAAACGCGACGCGGAAGGACGGCCCGTATTCGTCAGAGGCACCGTATTTGATATCACTGAGTCAAAGGAAAAAGCGCGGCAGCGGGAGAAGGAGCTGATATTCGTACATCCGCTCACCGGGGCGGGCAATAAGCTCTGGTTCATGGGCAGGACGAAAGAACTGCTGCAAAGCGGCGGACGTTATGCGCTGGTTGTGCTGGATATCGATAAATTCAAGGTGTTCAACGATATGTTCGGTTTTGAGCAGGGAGACAGTCTGCTGGTGCATATCGCGAAGGTGCTGGAGCGGCATGTCGGCGAACGTGAGGCGTTTGCCCATCTGGCAGCGGATAAGTTTCTGATACTGCTGGTGTATGACAGCAAGGCCGAAACGCGCCGCCGGATGGATGAGGTGATGAGAGAGATAGCCGATTACCGGTTTTCCATGGAGAACTCGTTCAATATGGTGACAAACGCCGGCGTCTACGTCGTCGAAGAGCCGCAGATGCCCTTTGGTATGATGAGCGACAGGGCCTACATCGCGGTGGGTCTGGTTAAGGGCGGTTATACCAGCCGGTGCATATTCTATCAGGATGAGATGCGCCGGCAGATCATCAAGGAATACGAGCTGGAGCAGGATATGAACACGGCGCTGAGCAACAGCGATTTTGCCGTGTATATACAGCCCAAATACTGTCTGAAGACGGGTGGCCTCGCGGGAGGGGAAGCGCTGGTGCGCTGGCAGCATCCCGTTAAAGGGCTGATCATGCCGGATAAGTTCATTCCGGTGTTTGAGAAAAACGGCTTTATCACCAGACTGGATGATTATATGCTGCGCCGCATGTGCGAGACCATGCAGAACTGGGCCTGGCAGGGCAGGCCACCGCTCAAAATGTCCGTCAACCAGTCCCGCCTGAGCCTCAGCGATGTCGGCTATATCAGATGTCTGAAGAATATTATTTCCGAGTATCATTTCGCGCCGTGGGAGCTGGAGCTGGAGATCACCGAGAGCGCATTCTGCGGCAATATCAACAGTATGACGGATATGACGCGGAAGCTGCGCCAGTCAGGCTTCAAGCTGTCGATAGACGACTTCGGCTCCGAGTATTCGGCGCTGAAGATGCTGAAGGATACGGTGGTAGACACAGTGAAAATAGACCGGGCCTTTTTTTGTGAAACCTCCAATACGGCCCGCAGCAACAAGATCGTCAGCAGCATCGTGGCGCTGGCGCGGGAGCTGGAGATGGAAACGGTGGCGGAAGGCGTGGAAACACGGGAACAGGCCAGTTTTTTGCGCGATATCGGCTGCGATCTGGCGCAAGGATATTATTTCGCAAAGCCGATGCCGCTGGCCGACTTTGACAGGCTGATAAAAAGCATTCCATAAGACGTGGAGGGACGCCATGGATAAAACATATGTGTTCGATGCACAAATCAAAAAGGTCCCGGACATTGACGGGGCCTATGTGGAGATTCCTTTTGACGTAAAAGCCGAGTTCGGCAGGGGGCGGGTGCCCGTGTCGGCCACGTTTGACGGCGAACCGTATGACGGCAGTTTGGTGCGCATGGGCACGCCGTGCCATATCATCGGGCTGCGCAAGGATATACGGGCGAAAATAGGCAAGCAGCCGGGGGATACGGTGCGCGTAACGCTGAAGGAGCGTTAGCGCGCATACCCGCCAAACAGGTCTTCCGCGAGGGCGTCAATAAAGGCATCCCTCGTTTTATTATCGTCATAATCCAGACGATGTTCCGCTTTGAGCACGTTCCTGCGAAGAAAGGCTGCTTGCACTGCGGAAACGAGGGTGTGCAGCTTGCGAAACACCTCACTGTCCGGTGCGTCGGGGCAAACCTCGCGGACGACGGGCAGATAAACAGAGATCGTCTGCGTGGTGTTATCGCCTGCGGCGGGGCTGATCAGATCAGTGACGATGGACGTGCGGGACAGGCCAGGCTGGGCGGCGAGAAACGACGCGGTGCTTTTAAGCAGCGTCTTCAGCTTTTCCAGCGGCGGTGTGCCGTTCAGCGCTTTGTACATCGGTTCGAAGCCGTCGATCACTCGGCTGATGATGCGCTGTATGCACAGCTCCAGCAGGCGGTCCTTGGTCTGGAAGTGGTAGTTGATGAGCCCCACGCCCACGCCCGCACCCGCCGCGATGTCGCGCATCGTCACGCTTTCGGCGCTGCCGTGCTGTTTGATGAGCGCAGTCGCCGCCTCGATGATGCGCTCCTTTGTCTGCCTGTCGTCTCCACCCATGAATCTCTCCTTACGCCCGCACGAGGAACGCGAGCCGCCCGATGACCACCTTGACGACCACAGCCGCACCCATCATGAACAGCGCCGTTTTGGGATTGCTGAAGGGGGGGATGCTGAGATTGAAGACCTGCACGATGCCCACGAACAGCGCGAACAGGCCGACGAGATAGGCGATGATGGTGAGCGGGTGCAGTGGCGCCTGGGTGACGAACGTGCTGATCATGCCGGTGGCGCACATCACAAAGCCAGCCGCCGCGAACACAATGGCCGCGGTGCGCGCGGAACGGATGAACCAGAAGGGTACGTCCAGCAGACCGAGAATCAGCGAGCCCAGGGCGGCCACGGCAGCGATGATGTAGATGGGCAGTGCCTTTTCCATAATAGAAACTCCTTTATATTAAAAAATAATTAACTGAACGACGTATTGAACAATGTATTGAACGATGTTCAATAATAATATAGTCATTATATACGATCATGTCAAGAGGCATTTTTTCAATTCAGCTCGTTAATTTCGGAAGGAACAGCAGATGAATCTGTTTTCCGTATTGCGCTTGAAATTGCTGCGGAAGTTGAACATAAAAAGACAAAACGGGCCCGCCACCGCTGCCAGGCCCGTTGTCCGTTTATCATTAGCGAAGTGAATGCTTTGGTAAGCCCGGCGGCCCCTGCAAGAGGGTTAACCGGCTGGCGGTTTTCGGATTTCGGGAGGCGTCACAGCCTGCCGCTTTCCTGACCGCTAAATGCTTCGGATTAAAGGAGGCAATCACTCACCTCTATAAATATATATATTCAGTGATATTGAATGCGTGATAAATTTTTGCAGTACTTTTTGTTTTGGTGCTACGGTTTCAAAGTAAGGCCCGCAGTATTGAGCAGCGGGCCTGTTCTGTCCGGCAGGGCCGGTCAATCCCGGAATCTGTTGTCTTCGCGGTACGGGCAGCGTGACCGCAGCCAGCAAAAATCGCAGCAACAGCGCCGTTCTTTACGGCGTTCGCATACGTCGGTCCAGCCGCTGCCGCACGGATCTGACAGAAAGCGTGCTTCTTCTTCCCGCCGGTCGACATTCCGGATGTTTCGCCTGCCAACCAGCTGGATATTGTCAACACCGTTGAGCCGGTCCAGTATGGCGTCGTCGCAGTCATGGTGTTTTCTTTCACAACCGCTCATGAGCTTCACCCCCATAAGACATATATATTCATTCACGCAGTAAAGTGTATGCAGTTGCAGTGAAACAAATCAGATAAACAGGTATTGGCAGAGATGGTGGGAAGAGTTATCATGGTTATGAATCATGCGTAAAGGAGTTACAGTTAGATGGGGACGATACTGACGGCCTCTGCGGAGCTGAAGAACGACAAGATGATGTTTCTGGGCGGGTCCGGCGGGCACACGGTGATGACCGACTACGTACCGCCGTATGGCGATGGGCAGGGCTTTATGCCGCTGCAACTGTTTCTGGTAAGCCTCTCGGCGTGCCTGGGCGGAACGGTGCAGTTTCTCGCCAAGAATATGAAGCGCGATGTGTTCGGCATGAAAGTCTCTGCCGAAGGGGAGAGACGGCAGACGCACCCCACTATGTTTGAGAGCATACGGCTGCACGTGCGCGTGGTATCGTCCGACCTGACGGATGAGGATATGCAGGATATGCTGAAAAAGGCGGAGGATACGCTGTGCCCCGTTGCCGCGATGGTGAAGGCGACGGTAACACTGAATATGGACTATGAGATCGTGAGGGAATAATACGGCGCGGGACGGAGAATTAAGCATAGTGGAAAAAATATCGCGGGATGAGTTTACAGCAATGGACGACGACGTGCTGATAGAGGCATGCATCGGGCCGACGGTGAGGCGCGTGATGGGCAAGAGCCTGACCGCCAAGCTCAGGCTGACTGGCAGACTGAACAGTGGACAGCGCGCGTTGCTGATGTTCCGGATGCTGCAGGGGCATTCAGGCGGCGGTACGCTGGCGCTGTTCCGCCAGCTGTCATATCTGTTCAGCCACAAGGGCGTGTGGCTGGGGTTCAAGAAGGGACTGAAGAGCTTTGGCGATACAGCGCTCGGGCAACTGGCGGACCGGCTGGAGAAAGCCTGGGCCGACTGACGGCAAGCGGTTCGGGGCTGGACAGCTGGCCTGAATGGGAGGCCGGCTCCGGTATGAGCGCGGCTTTGGAGCCGCTGGACCGGGACATGCGCGAGAAGATGCCCGGCTTCGTTCAATCCGTTGCCGCGCGTATACGGCCAAAGCCGACGAGTACATCCGCATCGTGGACTGATGAGTTTGCGCCTTTCAACACAGTTGTCGATTTTGGATTTCATCCTTGACCAGGGCGTCTGATCTTGGCGCACACCTCAATCAACTGCTGGATATACTGGAACCGGTACGGGACAGATTGAAGGAACTGTCCAGTAGGGGATATGATATGGATTTTATTGCGGTGTTTCTCAACTAACGATGGGCTGACCGGTATAGAAATCGGACATGAACCGATAAAGAGGATGAGCGGTATTGAAATTTCACTCGGCATCTGTTTTTATCGCTTATGAAAAACCTGAATTAATAGTGCAACGCAAAAGCGCCGAGATGCAACTCCGGCGCTCTTTATGTGATTATGAAAAATGGATAAAGCGTTGTTTACCGCGGACGCCCCGAGACTCTGACCGTTATGTTGCCGCGCGTGGCGTGAGAGTATGGGCAGACGGTGTGCGCTTCCTGCGCGAGACTGTCCGCCAGCGCCGCGTCGTCAGTATCGACGATGGCTACGAGGTCCACCTCCAACTGGAAGTTGCCGGCGTCGTTGCGGCCGATACCCACAGTCGCCTGCACATCCGGCGGGGGAATATTGAGCTTGCGCACACGGATCGCATGTTGCATCGCGCTTCCAAAGCAGGAAGAGTAACCGGCTGCGAAAAGCTGCTCGGGGTTTATGCCCTCTTTATTGCCGCCCCCCATTTCCACTGGCGGCGCCATTTCGAAATCGATTGGTGTTCCGTCCACACGGACATGGCCGTTCCGCCCGCCCGTGGCTAGTGCCGTTGTTCTGTATACGATGTTCATGACTGCACCTCCGTTTGTTATCTTTGCCCATATTATATACTAAAAAGCCAGTAAAATCAATAATCATTCCGAATAATTAACCAAAACTTTTAATTACCCCAGCAAGGGTAGAGGGACAATTAACGCTGCTTTGATTCGTCAGCAGAACGTCACCCATATGATGCTCTCTTTTTTACGCCATAAACGCACGGCGGCGGGGATGCATAGTATATAGCGTCACCGCCGTTTGTTGTGGGCGCGGTTTCGCGCAGCTGGGCCCGCGGCCATGCGCCCGGCCGGGCAGATTGATATGCGGTGAATAAAGGGAGGTTTGATGAATGGATAACAAACAGAACAGGTGGAGAAGCAAGGTTTTATGGGCTGCGATCGCCGCGCAGGTGATAGCGATACTGGCCTTTACCGGCGCGCTTAAAGCGATCGGCGTCACCGAAGACTGGGTGAACACTGTCATCGGGGGCGTGCTGCAGCTTCTGGTGCTGTTCGGCGTGATCAACAACCCCACCGATTCGGGAAATCTATAACGGCGGCGGGACTTAAAAGGCGCTCTTTATAAGGGCGCTTTTTTTGTTTCGATGCATATGTGCGGGAGGGATGGCTAAGCAGCTACTTGGTCAGATCCGGTTCGATGGGTTCTGCCATTTGCCGGGCATATTCCGCCGGGTCTGCCGGAACGAATTCGCCGATACGAGCGAAGCTGTTGCCAAAGGAAAAGCTGATGTATGCAGACATTAATGCCAGCAGGGAGCCGACGATGCCCGGAGCAACGGCTGATGTTTTCATTTTCAGGTCTCCTCGAACAGCAGGTTGAGTTTAGGCGCTGATGATGACTGCCAACATTATACCATCATTTTCATGGAAAAGTAACGCTTTGTGCCGCTGTGTCTTCCGTGGCGGTGTTTACCGCATATTTGCGATGTCATTTAAGGATAATAACGTTGAGACAAACAAAAGGCGGTTTTTATGTATCGGGGATCCTCTTCCAGAAAACAGCGCAGACAGCGCATCATAGACGAGCAGGTGAACGGAATGAGCGCATCTCTGGAGGGCCTTTCACTATCGGAATCGCTGGAGGACAATATATCGCTGATAAAGCAGCTGTTCATCAACGTGGATACGGTCCAGGTCAGACGCATGGAAAATGAGAAAGACAACCGCTTAAAGTTCGCTCTTATTTTCAGCGATGGCGTAGTGGACAAGTCGTTCATCAGCGAATACGTTGTTTTGCCTCTGATTACGTTCACACCGTCTTCAACGGGGAGCACGCTGGAAAGCCTGTCATCTCAGGTGTTGAGAGCGTGCGAGACGGAGCAGCCGCAAGACGTCAAGGCCATCGTAGAGGCGGTGAGCTATGGCGAAACGGTGCTGTTTGCCGAAGGTGAGGCAACAGCGATGGTGATCAACACTAAAAGCTTTGAGACGCGTACTGTGGCCGAGCCGGACAGCGAACGCAGTTTAACGGGTCCACGGGAGGGCTTTACGGAAAGCCTGATGACCAACCTCTCTCTGATCAGGCGCAAAGTGCGTACCAACGAACTGAAGATGAAGATGCGCGTTTTCGGGAGGCGTACTCAGACCAAAGCCTGTATCTGCTACATGGAAGGGCTGGTGAATCAATCAATACTGAAGGAGCTGGAACGTCGGCTGGACGGCATTGACATGGATGGCGTGCTGGACCCCAATTATCTGGCTGAGATGATGGTGGATACGAAACTGCCGCTGTTCCGCACCACGGGGTATACGGAACGGCCGGATACTGTGATCGGCAAGCTGCTGGAGGGCCGCATTGCATTGTTTGTGGACGGATCGCCGGTGGCGCTGACGCTGCCGCATCTGTTTATCGAGTTCTTCCAGAGCAGTGAAGATTATTACATGAACCACTATTATACATCCTTTTCCCGGCTTCTGCGCATATTAGGCTTTATACTGACATTGCTGGTACCTGGCCTGTATATTGCGGTCGTGGCCTTTCATCATGAGATGCTGCCCACTCAGTTGCTGATCAACATCGCGGCCGAACGGGCCAGCGTGCCGTTGCCTGCAGCACTGGAGGCTTTTTTGATGCTGATCGTGTTTGATCTGCTGCGTGAAACCGGTGTGCGCATGCCGGGCAACGTGGGCCAGGCGCTCAGCATTGTGGGCGCACTGGTCATCGGGCAGGCGGCAGTGGAGGCCAAAATGGTGGCCGCGCCGATGATCATCGTGGTGGCGCTGACGGGCATCTGCAACCTGCTTGTGCCTAAAATCGGAGCGCCTACGATATACATACGACTGGTGCTGCTGCTGCTGGCGTCCACCTTCGGGTTTTACGGGCTGGTGCTGGGCGTGGCGGTTTTGCTGATCCATATCATCAACCTGCGGTCATTCGGCATATCGGTACTGACGCTGACGGGGGATTTAAGCAAGCAGGAAACAAAGGATACCTGGGTGCGTGAGCCGTGGCCGGTGATGATTCTGCGCCCCCGTATTGCGGCGGACCGGGTGCGCATGAAAGGCGGTGACAAACAGCAGTGAGAAAGACGGCTGCCTGCCTTCTGTTGATAGTAGTGTTTTCCTCGCTGCTGGGGGGGTGCTGGAATTACAGGAGCCTTAGTGAGATGGCCATCACCTCCGGCGTGGCGGTGGACCGGGATCCGAATACGGGTCTGTATCATTTATGCATGGAGGTCGTGGACCTGACCGCCCCGGTCAAAGAAAAAGGCGTTCAGTCGAGGCTGATTGAATCGGACGGCGAAACGTTGTTTGACGCGGTGCGCAACGCCAAGAAAAGGATCGTCAACAAGGTGTTTTTCGGTCATATGAAGCTGGTCGTTTTCAGTGAAGACCTGGTGCGTAATACCGACATCAGCACGCTGGTTGATTTCTTTCTGCGGGATGCGGAATGCCGTGAAATGATGTCCGTCGCCGTATCCCGTGAGCCAACTGCCAAGGATCTTCTCACTATCTATGGCATCGGACAGCCCTTGGTGGCTTATGAAATTCAAAAGATAATTGAGGAAGATCAGAAGGTAACGGCATCCACGTCGAATATGGAGCTATTCGAAATATATAACATACTGAGCGGGGAGGGCATAGAACTGACGCTGCCGGCATTTCACAATACGGTTAACGACGGAGAACCGGCCAGCGAAGCGGACGGCATTGCCGTGTTCAAGGGCGAGCGGTTTGTGGGCTACCTGACGCCGCAGGAATCTAAATGTTTTTTGTTTGTGACAAACCAGCTGCATGGCGGTGTCATCACCTGTTCGTCAAAAAGCCCTGACGGGCCGATTGATACCACGCTGGAGATATCCGATAACAAAACGAAACTGTCCTTCGACAACAAGGACGGTCAGGTCACCGTCAACGTGGAGACGGAAACGGACACGTTTCTCAACGAGGCTTACGAACCGCTGGACGCTTTGGACCCCGTGACTATCAAAACGATCGAGATGTATGCATCACAGCGGGTGATGCAGAACATCTGCGAAATGATAGATCGGGTAAGAAAGGACTACAATTCGGACATATTCGGATTCGGAAATATGATCTACAGGCAAGACCCGAATTTATGGAGGTCAATGGCGGACCGATGGGACGAAATATTCCCCGCGCTGACGGTAAATGTGAAGTGCAAAGTGAATATTGTCAATTCCGCGGCGCTGAAAAAGTCTTGAAAGGCAGGAGCTTATGCTGACGGCTATTGTTCTGATATTTATTGGCCTGACGGTGTCGGTGGATTGGTTTCCGGGCATCAAAACCAAGCCGGTCAGGGAATCGGTAGTATATGGAGCGGTGACCGCAGCCGCGCTAGCCTTGCTTTTGTTATATTCGATCGGAGTATATGTCAACGGGCCCTCGGAAGCGATAAGCAGCATGGTGAAAGCTATTTTTCCGGTGAAATAGGCGAGGGGGAGACGGTGTGGCAGGCGGGGAACTAATATCTAAAAAGCATGTAACCAGCATCATTATGATGTTTATAGTCGGCAGCAGCGTGGTGATGGGTGTGAACTCTGAAGCTCAGCAGGATTCGTGGCTGTCGCTGATTTTGGCTGCAGCAGGCACTATTCCCATACTGCTGGTGTATGCGCGCATCATCCGGCTGAATCCCGGCAAGGACATATTCGAAATACTTGAATTCCTGATGGGTAAAGTGATCGGCAAGGCAGTCATCGCGCTGATGAGCTGGTATGCTCTGCATCTGGCAGCGATGGTGCTGCGCAATTTCTCCGAATTTATACAGATTTCTGCAATGCCTGAAACGCCGCAGCTGCCCATCATGATACTGATGATACTGGTCACTGCATATATGGCGAGGAGCGGCATAGAAGCGCTGGGCCGCTGGTCGCTGGCCACGGTTCCCCTCGTGTTGTTTGTCGTGGTGATGACGGTGCTGCTGTCGCTGAACAAAATGCACTTTACGCATATCCAGCCGGTGATGGACCATCCTTTCGGGCAAATCGCTTCCGCGTCATTCACTATTTTCACTTTCCCTTTTGCGGAAACGGTGCTGCTGCTGGGCGTTGCCGGTGCCATCAAGAAGGAAGACAGCCCCTATAAGCTTTACGTGGGCGCTTCGTTGCTGGGCGCACTGGTGCTTTTAATCGTACTTGTCCGCAACATTGAGCTGCTGGGCGCGCCGATGATGGGGGCAGAGTATTTTCCCTCTTATGTGGCTGCGCGCGTCATCAATCTGGGGGATTTTCTGTCCCGCATTGAGATCACCATCGGTATGAACTTAATACTGGCGGGCATCGTGAAGATATCGCTGTGTCTGCTGACGGCCACAAAGGGAGTGGCACGGCTGTTCGGCGTAAACGATTACCGCAGGCTGGTGATGCCGATGGCGCTGATGACCGTGGCGCTTTGTGCCATCGTGTATAAAAGCACGATGGAGATGTTCGCATTTCTGCCTGTTTACCAGTATTACGCGCTGCCGTTCCAGGTGGCGATCCCGCTTATCGTGTGGATACTGGCCGAAGTGAAGAACAGGAAGCAGAAGAAAGCGGCTGCAGCTGTGTCAAACAACGCCTGAGCAGCCTCATCAAATACGTTTTAGGCATGAACGACCCCGACGTAAACAAAATGGGCAATTACCTTAATTCTTTGTGTGCATGTTATTGACATGTGCTTTAATATCATGGCATAATCGTTGTAATATCAACATTTTACCCAAAAATAAAAAATAAAGGCAGGATGGTAGCATGGAATCGACGATAAAGACGTATAACCGCTGGATTCCGGTAATTGCGGGCATTTTGATTCAGCTTTGCCTGGGCACTGCGTATATCTGGGGCGTGTTTCAGCCCAAGGTGGTGGAGCTGGGATGGCAGCAGACGGACGCGGCGCTGACGTATTCACTGCTGCTCGGGATACTGACGTTTGGCAGCATGGTCGGGGGCAAGATGCAGGACAGGATGTCGCCCAAGCCGGTACTCATTATCGGCGGTGTGATACTGGCGGCAGGTTTCTTTTTTGCCGGTTATGCCACACCCGAGACGCCCTGGCTGCTTTGGCTCACGTATGGTGTGGCGGGCGGCTTTGGCATGGGCATGACGTATACGACGACGATTGCGGTGTGCCAGAAATGGTTCCCCGACAAGCGGGGGCTGATTACCGGCATCATCGTATCGGCATTGGGCTTCGGCGGGCTGGTGTTCACACCGGCGGCCAACGCGCTGATCAACAGCGTGGGCGTGATGGCGACGTTCAAATGGTTTTCACTGATTTTTATCGCGGTAACGGTTGTTTGCGGCCTGATCATCAAAAACCCGCCGCAAGGCTTTGCCCCGGCCGGGTGGACGCCGCCTGTTAAAAAGGAAGGTGCGCCGCATGTACAGGACCTATCGCCTGGGCAGGCGCTGAGGACCCCTCAGTATTATATGATCACCGTCGCGATGCTGCTAGCTTGCGCCGCGGGACTGATGGTCATCCCGTTTGCCAAGACGCTGGGGCTGGACCAGGGCCTTGCGCCCGAGGTGGCGGTGGTGGGCGTGATGCTCATCACGGGCTTCAACTCGGCGGGCCGTCTGTTCTGGGGCTGGGTGTCCGATAAGCTCGGCCGTAAAAAGACGCTGATATTGCTGATGATCATAGCGGCGGCGGCGATACCCTTCGCAGCTATTGCGCCCGGATATCTGGTGTTCGTGCTGATCGCGGTGGTGGGCTTCTCATACGGCGGCTTCCTCGGTACGTTCCCGGCGCTGACCGCGGACTACTTCGGCATCAAGAACATGGGCGTGAACTACGGCATGGTGCTGATGGGCTTTGGCATTGGCGCCGTGGCGTCGTCTTACGTTGCGGCGTATTTCCGGGATCTGTCGGGCGGCTTCCTCGTGCCGTTCCTGATCGCATCTGCGGCGGCGGTTGTGGCCGCGGTGATCACCGCTTTCTTAAAGCCGCCGAAGAAGCAGGAGAGTTAAGGTTACTCAGAGAAGATATAAAAAATAGATTTCGGAAGAAATATAGAGAACGGCGGGTAATATTTCATGTTAAACGTGAAATTCCCGCCAGTTTTCAATTGAGGCGGAATTGATTTTTATATGCTTTGCTGTTAAAGTATAAATACACTCCAGGGAATACCAAGGAGAGTGTTACTGACCAGGCGGACGGCAACCGCACCTAAAGTGCGGAATGCAAACGCGACCGACAGCAGCGAGGGGAAATGCAGAGGTGAAAGGCCGATGCAGGACCGACGGCGAAGAAGGCGCAGGCTAAGCAGGCAGGTTAGGGGCTTGAAGAGAAGCCGGGATGAAGGCGATGGCCAACACCATAGGTGAATCAAAAGCTTCAGGATCGGGTTGCAGGGCCTAAAGTTTGTAAAATAGTGGCCGCAAGGTGTAACGCTTGAACAAGGGTTCGCTGGAGTTTCATTTTACCGGAGAGACGGCTAAAGTCGCCTTTTTTTGTTACTTGAGTAACAATACGGAGATATTGTGCTAGCCGGTATTTTTATGACAATATTGTATTTTATGTGTTAGTGTGTTAGCATTGATGCTACAACTGAATATGAGACCTGTAACTGATTAACTAATTCATACTACTTATTTGCACTACAATTCATAAAGGCAGGGATCAATATGTCCGATGTTCGTATACTCATTGTGGACGACAACAGGGATTTTTCATATCTGTTGGAACTATCGCTGGAAGCTGTCGACGGATGCCGCGTTGTGGGCATCGCGGAGAACGGGAGCGGCGCATTGGAGGCGGTCAGCCGGCTGCAGCCCGATGTGGTGCTGCTGGACATCGCGCTTCCTGAGACGGATGGCTTCGAGATACTCAGGGACATCGGAAGGATGACGCGCAGCCCGCTCGTGTTTGTGATGTCGGCCATCAGGAGCCGCGAGATATGCGAGGAAGCTGTGGCGCTGGGCGCCGCACATTATTTCATCAAGCCTATTGATCTGAGTGCACTGACGCGCATTATCCGGGAAGCGTTCGGCGGCATGCTGGGGACGGCGGAAAAGGCCGCGAAGCTGCTGAATACGGTCAAAATACCGCCCGGTATCCGCGGGTTCAAATATCTAAAAGCCATTATCGTTTCTTCATCAAGCAATGAAATGCCGGATTTTGGAGCGCTCGTCCGCCGTTGCGCAGCGGAGTACAGAGTGGACACGGACGCGGTTCGCCGCGCGATGCGTTATGCCATCGGCGTGGCATGGAACAGGGATTCCGGCAAAAGGGACAGCTTTTTTTATCTGTGGAAACGGGACAGGAAGACGCCTCCGGACGCCGAAGACTTCGTTGAGGAGGCGGTGCGGCATATAACAATGGACAGTTGACACGGAAAATGATAGCGGCCTATAAACGGGCCGTTTTTTGATTGGCATGGAACAAAAAGGGATGAATGCTCTGGATTAAGGGCGAGGCGGGTGTAACAGAAATATCTGAATAGATATAGGCTAATATTGATCTCTTGTTGCAATACTTTAACGGAATTATCATATTCTGTTGACTGTGTCCGCATGCGGAATATGATGTTTGTGGAAAGCATAAAAGAAGCCGTTCCCCGTGAGGTGCCGTATGTCTGATACCGCTGCCGGAAAATATCTGCTGAGCAATCCGCTTGTGCTGATCATCGTCATAGCGCTGGCGCTCATCTTTCTGGCAGCGTACTACTTTATCAGAAAGTCCATTCAGCCGTCCGAATACTTCGACAACAGCATGCTGGAGCATATGACGAGCGAAGACGTACAGGAAAATCTGCTCTGCTGCATTAGCTTTTTTGACGATGCGTACGAATGCGGGCAAATGCCACTCATTTCGGATTTTATGGCATTGCGAATCAACGCGGCTGTCGTTTTGACGTTTTACAGCAACTCCAACAGCGCGGCAAAAACCATATTGATACTGAAGAAGCATTACTTTAAAGACAGGCCGCTCCCCGATTATACGGAGAAATACAAAGAAAAGCTAATGGTAGATGGGCGCGAAGGCGATGTCGCGGGCGCTTTTTGTCTGTACGGCAGCGAGGCGTTTTTGCAGCTGCTGGACCGGGAGCATTGATGTGCGATGAGGCTATTTGGCGTGATTGCCCGATATTTTCTCCACTTCGACAACGTAGGGGAGGTGCCGCCACTGCTCGGAGACGTCCATGCCGTAGCCCATCAGCCAACCGGCGGACACAGTGAAGCCCTGGTAGGCGATGGGGACGCTGATGAGCTGCTGCGCGGGGTTGACGAACAGCGCGCACACCGTCACGCTGGCCGGGCCGCGGGCCTCGATGTTCTGAACGAGGTAGCCCAAGGTGAGGCCGGTGCGGACGATGTCCTCCACGACGATGACGTGCTTGCCCGTCACATCCAGCTCAAGGTCCTTGGTGATGCGTGCCACGCCCGACTGGCTGCCGCACATGCCGAAGGCGATATAGTCCGTCTGCAGCGGCGTGGGGATGGCGCGCGTGAGATCTGCGAAGAAGTAGAGCGAGCCCTTTAAAACGGCAACGAGCACGAGCTGCTTGCCTTCGTAATCGGCGGCGATTTGCGCGCCTAATTCACGGATGCGGCTTTGCAGCTGCTCCGCGGTGAAGGCGGTGCGGAGTATTTGGGGCTGATTCATGGTGTCAGTTCTCCGTGTTCAGGCGGAAGCGCTCCACCAGCGAGCTGAAATCCTTCTTGTACACCAGCTTGATGTTGATGCCGGGATACAGTTCCCGGAGGCGCTTCACCTTTTTATTTTTGGCGGTGACGTACTTCTGGTTCATTGTGGTCAGCTCAATATAGGTATCGAACTTGGGCAGATAAAAGTCCGGGCTGAACGCGGAGATCACATGGCCGCCCGCGTCCCACTCCACCGGAAAGGTTTTAGGCTCGTATATCCAGTCGATGTGGTACATGTCCAGTATGCGCGCGAACTCCGCCTCGGATTGGTTTTTCATGATGGGGGCATCGGAGACGTTGCACACGCCGCCGTTCTCCGCCAGCGTTTCCTGCTCGATGCGCTGGCGCAGCTCATGCTGGGCCTTGAGCGCTACGATGGCGGCGACGCATTCGTCCACGCTGAGCGACGCGGTGTTGAGCATCAGGTGGTAGTGCGAGGGATCGTTCAGGTCCAGACCGAACAGCGTGGTATAGAACTTCTGCTGCTTGCGGTCCGCCAGCGCCAGTATCTGCTCGGCCTGCTCCTCGGACACGCGGTATTGCTTCTTGATGCGGGAGACGCGCACGGGCTTCGGCGCAAACACGCGGATGTGCAGCGCATCCTTCTGCCCCGCAAAAATATGCTGGGACCCGAAGCCGACCACCACGGACGGGTGCGCCTTCACGTGGTCCTTCAGACGGCGGGAGGCCAGCTCGATGAACGATTCGCCGGTGTAGGCGGGCGTGAGATAGAACTTCGCACTTTCGGTGAGCATGTGGCGCTCGTGCGCGGTGGCTTCACCCAAAAAAGCGGGCGCCACCGTCTCACCCGATATGAGGTCGTATCCCAGTTTCTGAGCCAGAGCCGCGGCCACCTCGCTGCCGAAGCTGCCGCGCTGGCGGGATATCGTGATGACTGCCAAGCGAAAAAACCTCCTCGTTTCTATTCGTTATTATACCACAGATTGTGGTGCGGATAAAAGGGGAGCACTGTATGTTTTTGTCGGAAACGAGATGAGAGCGTTTAGATTTGCCGGTTGTTTCTCACACCCGCAAAGTGTATATTTACGGTGCTATCATGAGAGTGAAGAGAGTGCCGAATGACTAATATCGGGAAGATGCTGGCCCATAACCTCGACTTCGTTAAGAACAATTTTGCCGAGAGCTACAGGACCACCAAGTATCCCTCGAAGAAGATCGCCATATTGTCCTGCATGGATACGCGCCTGACCGAGCTGCTGCCCGCTGCGCTGGGGTTCAAAAACGGCGAGGTCAAGCTCATCAAAAGTACCGGTGCTGTCGTCGGCCATCTGTTACCGCAAAATATGTCCTAAAACGACATAATCGGGAGATACGGGCAGCTATCGTGATTTATTTATCAATATCGTTACTTTTTTGACAATATTGTTAATAAAATAACTTATTCGTTATCTTTTGCACAATGCAGGAAATCAAAAAGCTGCGGCGAAATAGCTTATAAAGACCCGAAAACACAACCAAAGAATGACGCTGAGTCATAAGATGCAACAGAGGGATGTTACGAAAAGTATGCTGCTTTTATTTGCGGCCCCGAAATTTAAGCGGTTGTGAGGATTGCCAATAAGGCTAATGGGTAAAATGCTTTAAGGAGGTCACGACTATGTTGGATATTGTGAGAAGGAATTTTCATGAGGCCGGCCTGACCTACAACTATGAGCTGGAGGACGGCACCCGGCTGCATTACAACAATTGGAACGGAGAGGGCTTTGTACATTGCGGCGACAGCGGCTGTGTGCTGTATGTGCCCGTGGAGAACCCGTATCCGTTCGATAAATACGGCGAGCCGGATTACTATGACGTCATCGGGTTCGTGAAGAAACTTTTAAACTGAACAGCAGCGGAGGGCATTCTGCCCTCCCTTTTTTTTGGAGTGCGGCTTGACGCCGGATGCCCTCAAATACTTGAGGGAGCCTTTAGCGGCGCGCGCTTCCGGACGGCAAAGGCGTGGGCAAAAGCGCCTTTTTTGCTACCGTCGATAACGCAGGCGGCTCTGCCCATTGTGGTAGTTCATCAGACGCGAAATATTTGCTGAGAGCCGCTAAAGCTTGCGGCTAATTGTTACGATTAGAGATATGGTTGGTATGTTAGGACATTACTGATTGCCGTAACGCCTTTGTTACGGGCTTACAGCCTCCTGCTGTTTGGCGGGGGGCTTTTTCAATTGTTACACAGGCGAGGGGGCGGGCGGCGCGTCTGGGAAGCCGCGCCCTACAATGGCTGTGCGACATGTGTGACGAGTAGGGCATGCCGCAGGGTGCAGCAGGCGCAAGGAAGACATTGGCAGGCCGCCTAAAACACTGTATAATGGGCCTATCAGACAAAGGGGGATAGTTCGCATGGGTGCTGTGGTGAAGGCGCGCGCCAAATCGGCGGCGGGCAGGAAGATGATGTTCACCGGCGAGTCGGGCGGGCACACGGTGACGCTGGACTACATTCCGCCCTATGGCGAGGGTGCTGGCTTCATGCCGATGCAGCTGTATCTGGTGAGTCTGGCGGCATGCCTCGGCAGCACGATGCGATATCTCGCGGGCGAGCATGGCAAGACCATCACCGGCATTGACGTAGACGTGCTCGGCACCCGGCGGGATCATCCGCCCACCGGCTTTGGCGAGATCGCCTTCGATATGCGCGTGGTGTCTCCCGATCTGGACGACGCATCCATCAAGAGCTGGGCGGGCTGGCTGAGAAGAAATACTGTCCGCTGACGACGATGCTTTGCGATGACGTAGCTGTGACGATGACGTTTGAGATCGTTCGGGAGTGAACGGAGAGGCTTGACATGAATGAGAAAATACTTTTTATTAATGGCAACAACTTTCGGGATATTGAAGGTTTCTATTCTGAGATAGATAGCCAGTTTACGAAAGATGTGCCTTGGAAAGCCGGACATAATCTTGACGCATTTAATGATTTGTTGATGGGTGGATTTGGTGTATATGATTACGGCGAGTCGATTCGCATTGTTTGGAAGAATGCAGAAAAAAGCCAGGGTGATTTGGGGTATAAAGAGACAATAAAGTATTATGAAAGAATACTGCATCAATCAAACACTAATACGATAAGGCGTCTTTTTAATGATGCAAAAGAGGGTAAGGGCAAAACGCTGTTCGAAATAATTGGTAGAAATTATTGAAGCCCATGAAACAATCGAACTTGAGTTTAATTAGCTATAAAATGGTAGTGGGGAAGCGACCGAACTGTTGAAGGCGCTTGATCTCATGCAATAGTGAGAAGAGGGGCAGCGGAACGGTCGTACCCATACTGGGCACAGGCGACCGTTCCCTACGGAGAGGGCAGCTGTGGCGATGATGCACGGGAGAGAGGGCATGTTCGCCGAAACAGGGGCATAATGTGATATAATCCCTAAA
>JAEWWC010000097.1 GCA_023396555.1 Bacillota bacterium | reverse complement strand
CCGCTCAGATGGTATAATATCGTATTGTAGCCGTATTCCCCGGCCCAACATCTGATATCGGAAGGAATCAGCCATGTCATACTGTGTGAACTGCGGTGTGGAGCTGGCGGACAGCGAAAAGCACTGCCCGCTGTGCCAGACCGATGTGATCAATCCCAATGCGCCGTGGCAGGAACCGGCTGAACACCCGTATTCGCGCCATGTGGACACCATGCTGAGGCGCATCGACCGACGCTACTTTGCGGCGCTGACCGCGCTGCTGCTCAGCATACCCTGCATCATTACGGTGCTGCTGGACATACTGACCGGCGGCGGGCTCACGTGGGCAGCCTATGTGATCGGCGCGGTGGCAGTGATCTATGTCGTCGTGCTGCTGCCGTTCTTTTTCAGAAAATACCACGCCGTCATATTCCTCGGCGCGGATTGCGCCGCGGTGCTGTTGTATCTGCTGTTCATCGAGACGATGAACGGCGGCAGTTGGTTCATGCCGTTGGGGCTGCCGCTGACGGTGTCGGCTAGCGTGTGCATGCTGGCGCTGGCGCTGCTGTTCACCAAGCGCAAGCTCTCCGTCATCATCAAGACGGGCGCGTTGCTGATCGCCGTGGGCGTGTTCGTGGTGGCCTCGGAAGTGTTCATCAGCTTGGACACCTATCATGCGGTGCAGTTTGCATGGTCGTTTTACGCGCTGATACCGTGCGCGGTGCTGGGCGCGGCGGCGTTCGTGCTGGAGCACCGGCAGAACTTCAAGGAGCGCGTGAGACGACGGCTGTTTTATTGAGGGGGATCTCCGTTCCGGCGGCACAGGCCTAAATGTCTGAATTTAAGTCGCGGCTACCCATGATACTTTGTTCTGTCATGGGTTTTGTATTTGGATGACCGGATTGTGTAAGGCACGTAACCGGCAAACCCATAGCTTCAAACGACAGGAGAGCTCTGTAGGTGAAAGAGAATATATACGACAACGACAGCTTCTTTGAGAAATACAGCCGGTTCCCGCGCTCCGTGGAAGGGTTGAGCGCCGCCGGCGAATGGCATGAGCTGAAAAAGCTGCTGCCGGATTTTCAGGGCAGGCGTGTGCTGGACATCGGGTGCGGATTCGGCTGGCACTGCGTTTATGCCGCCGGGCAGGGCGCGTCCTACGTGCTGGGAACGGATATATCCGAAAAGATGCTGGCAGCCGCCCGGGAGAGGACGGCTTTACCCGATGTGGAATACCGGCGGATGGCCATGGAGGATATGGATTTCCCGCCGGATGAATTCGATATCGTCATCAGCTCGCTGGCCTTCCACTACACGCCGGATTTTGATGATATCTGCCGGCGCGTCCATAAATGCGTGACAACGGGCGGCGATTTCGTTTTCTCGGTCGAGCACCCGGTTTTCACGGCATACGGGTCGCAGGACTGGATCTATGACGGCGACGGCCGCCGTGACCACTGGCCGGTGGATAACTATTTTTCCGAGGGGAAGCGCGACGCCGTATTCTTAAGCGAACATGTTGTCAAGTACCACAAGACGCTGACCACCTATATGAACGCGCTGCTGAAAGCGGGGTTCGCCATCACGGGGCTGGTGGAACCGCAGCCGGCAGAGCCTCTGCTCCGCACGGTTCCGGGAATGAGGGATGAGCTCCGGCGGCCCATGATGCTCCTCGTTTCAGCGAAGAAGTTATAATATTGTTTTGGGAGGATAGCCATGAATCAGGATGAGCTGTTTATGCTGGAAGCGGTCCGCCTGTCCGAACTGGCCGTGGAACACGGCAATGAACCTTTCGGTGCGGTGCTCGTCAAGGACGGAAGGATCGTGTATTCCAACGAGAATCAGATATATACAGGCTCCGACCCCACATTCCATGCGGAAGCCGGACTGCTGAGGCGTTTTTGCGCGGAAACCCATATAACCGATTTGAGTGAGTACACGCTGTATTCCAGCTGTGAGCCGTGCTTCATGTGCTGCGGAGCCATGGTGTGGACGAAGCTGGGCTGTCTGGTGTACGGGGCCAGTGACATCGACCTGTGCGAAATACTGGGTGAGACGGGCGCTGAGTGCAGCCGGATCGTGTTTGAAAACTCGGGCTGGAAGCCGCAGGTCAAATCCGGGGTGCTCCGGGACGACAGCCTGAGCATTCTTTCAGCTTATTTCAAAAAGCACGCAAAAGGGTAATAGACTGCAACAGAAAAACGCTTTGTGAGAATCCGCCACCATCTCTTGCGCTGCATTTCGCCGCATAATCGTCGTGCCCCGGAGGAAACTAAAAGGATGAATGCGCCGTCCGAAAGCGCGTTTTGAGGGGGAGGGCCTTTTAGCGGATGGATACATACCTGATCATTGCCTTCCGTATCGTGACCATCATGGCACTGCTGCTGGCGGCGACGCTGTTTGTGATGGGTAAAAGGCCGATCGGTGAGCTGCCCGTGTTCGACTTTCTGGTGCTGGTGGTGATGGGCGCCATCGCAGGCGCGGACATTTCCCAGCCGGATATACCGCACCTGCACATTGCGTTTGCCGTGGTGCTGCTGGCCGCGCTGCAGCGGCTGGTCAGCTTCTTCGTCGTCAAAAGCCGTCGGTTCAGAAAGGTGGTCACGTTCGAGCCCACCGTCGTCGTCTGCGGCGGACGGCTGGTATTCGCCAACATCCGGCGTATTCACTACAGCGCAGACGAGGTGCTGATGATGCTGCGTGAGAAGAATGTATTCGATATCAGCCTGGTCGAGTACGGTATCATTGAGGCCAACGGCAAGATATCGGTACTTAAGAAGCCGGAGCATGAGAGCGCGACGGCAGGGGATTTGAAGCTGCCGCACCCGCCCAGCGGCAACGCGGTAACGGTAGTGCTGGAGGGACACATCCAGAGGCGTAACCTTCAGGCGGTGGCGATGCGGGAGCCGGAGCTGCTGGCACAGCTTAAGCAGCAGGGCGCGGATTTGTGCGATGTGTTTTTCGCGTCCGTGGACGGCAGCGGCGGGCTGCACATATCCACCTACGGCGAACCCGCGGCAGACGTGTTCTCGCAGGACGGCGGGAAGCGCAAATAGACGCTAAGCCTTGGGGTCTTATCTCAATTACCATTTTTATGACGCAGTTCCTTCGTGGTCAGCGCCAAATTACTGATTTCATAGATAAGCCGCACAACCAAAGAGACAAGTGAAATGACGGCATGCACAGCAACAAGCGTTGTGTAGTTTTGCCTTACCTTCCTGTAAACCACTGTGCCTTCAGTGGTCTTCTTTAGACCGTAATCGTTGTTGACATATCCGGCTCCGAATGAATATAGCCAGAGAGAACAGAACATGGGGAATATGACGGCGAAAAACCAGTATTCCGAGTGCTGCAGGAAAAGCACGGTGAAGAAAATGGCTCCGGCTGCGTAGGCCGCTGATATCGCAATGATCGCGTTTATTGTGTCCCGACGAAATTTACGGAGACCTTCCGGAGGGACCTCACTAAGCAGGGCAACATATCGATCGCTGTGTACTGGCAGGACATTCACCACCCTATCGCGTAGATTATCTGGGGTACTTACCAGCGGCCCATGTGCAGCCGCTCATCCAGATCGACGGGCTTTTGAGCCGGTATCACCGCATCGTCCGCGGGTTTACCGATGGCGAGGTAGCAGGGGATGACGTAGTCCTTCGGATGTCCGAGCCGCTCCGCGAGGCGTTCGGGCTCGTCGCCCAGCGGTATGCGGAAGGCGCAGGCCAGCCCCTCGTTGGCGGCGGCCAGCAGCATGTTCTCAATGCAGCACCAGACGGACGCGAACGCGTTGAGCGCGCTGATGTGGCCGGGCCTCAGCAGATCGCCCGGCTACCGGAACAACGGAAACACCAGAAGTCCAGCGTTCAGCAGCATCTGGTATTGCTTGGGTATGCCGTCGCGATACATGTCCCGCTGGCAAGCGTCGCTGAGCCCCCACGATTTGAATATGAAGCCCAGCCGCTTGTCGGACACCGTTTTGGGTATGCCGCGTATCACCGACGCGATATCCTCCTTGCCGGTGATCACGATGAACTCGCACTCGCGCATGTGGTTATTGGTGGGCGCTTTGAGCCCCGTGGACAGTATGCGCCGTATCGCGTCCATGTCCGGCGGCACGTCCGCAAAGTCCCGCACCGTGCGCCGTTTATCGATCACATCATAGAATTCCATGGCGCGGCTCCTTTGTATCGTTGGCATGCGGCCCGCCATAACCGGCGGACCGTCAGCACATTATTCGCCGCGCTTGGCGCGCTTTCCTTGTGAGCGGGGGGATGCCCGAGAAATCTTTTTCACTCTTTGTTCACAGAATAAACAAACGGACGTCATTTTTCATTTTCATAATTTAAGGGAACAAACGGTTGAGGCGGTGCGTCCCATAATATGGAGGTGCCTGCTATGCGATGGATGGCGATACTGGTGGGAGCATGCCTGCTGCTGGGCGGCTGTACGGTGGATACTGTACCCGCGGCGCAGACGCAGACCATGCCGGCCCTGATTACGGCGGCGTATTTTGCGCCCGAGACCGGGGCGGTGCTCACGGATAGCGATCTGTCGAAGCATCCGGAGGTGGCCGTGGTGCGCAGCATGCGCGAGCTGAAAGCGGCGGATGCGCCGCAGGTGTGGATCGACGCGGCGTATCTGGACGATGCGGACAAAGACTGGCTGCTGTCGCTGAACGGCGTGCCCATCGTGGTGGCGGGCTGCGGCGACGGCATGTACACGTTCGCGGAACGGCTGGGCTTTCCGATCGAGATGCCGGCAGGCGCCAAAACGGACCCATACAAGCGCGGCTACTGCGTCTGGATGCAGGCGCTGGACGAGCGCGGCTTTGGCAGCCAGTCCATTCGCAGCGGAGAGGAGCTGACGGCGCAGGCGATACTGGACACGTGCGAAAAACTGCTGGCCGAATAACCGTGAGGCTGGCTGCATACGGATATATATTGTGTAATGGGTGGTGCAACAACAGGGAGGTGACGGCATGAAGAGTATATGGACAGCTGTTGTTCTGCTGCTGACTGTGCTGCTGCCGGCGTGCAGCGCGGGTTCCATGACGCCGGAGGAGACGGTGCGCTGCTACTTTGAGCGCATGGGCAAGAAGGATCAGGCGGGTATGGACTCGGTGCTGGTGGAGGAGCACCGCGGTGCGAACGCGGAACTGGAGCATCTGAAGTCCGTGGAGGTTGTCAGCTGCGTACAGGAAGAGGATGAAACGGTGATGCCGTTTCTGGACCACTGGTATTCCGGGGAAGCGGCCGATACGGCGCTGGTGCGCGCCACATTTAAAATAGAGTACGAGAACGGCGGCGGCGCGGGCTTCGACAACGGGGAATACCACTGGTATTTCTGGCTGGTGAAGGGCGAGGAGGACAGCGGCTGGCGCATCGCGATGAGCGGCGTCTGAGGGCGGCGCGGATAACGGCAAAGGAGAAGCGGCATGAGAAAGATTGTGTTCTGGCTGGCGTTGCTGGTGCTGGTCATCGTGGGCCTGTCCTGCACCGCACTGGTGGCGGATGCGGGTCCTTCCTCGGTGGACGACAGCGTGTTCAAGCTGTCGATACACACCGACAAGAACGAATATACGGCGGGCGAGACGGTGAGCTGCTACGCGACGCTGGAATATGTGGGCGAAGCGGAAAGCATCACAATATACAGCGGCGACCCGCTGGTGTATTTCACGATACAGGGCGGCAAGTTTACCGGCGATTACGCGATCAGCGACGTGCTCATGTCCACCACGTTCAAGAAAAACGAGCCAATGCGGTTCGACTTCGCCAAGTCCGGCGGCTACAGCGCGGACGATGCCGACGCGGCGTTCTGGGAGAGCTGGTACGCCGAGCCGGAACTCGTGCTGCCTGCGGGCGAATATACAATTTCTGCGACGGTGGACGGCTTCTTCGACGAGAACGACTATGCCGGTTCCAAGTATACGCTGACCGCGGCTCAAACGATATCCGTTACACCGTAAGTATAAGGCATTGACATACCTCTTTCGGACAGCCCCAGGGCTGTTCTTTTTTTGGAGAATCGCATATTTCTGCCGCGTCCGGGGAAACATAGAGATTGTTGACGCATAAGGAGCATGTGGATGGCGGATTATTACAAGCTGAATGATATCGATGCCATTGCCAGGCAGGCAGGCGGGCGTTCCTGGCTGTTCGACCGCGACGCGGGCGGATGGGTGGAAGATACACAGAACCTGCTGGCCAACCGGCTGTTCGGCGAAGACGGCGAGAGCATTGGGGCATGCGTGGAGATATCTGAGGAAGATGCGCAGCAGGAGATCGGGCGTTTGGAGGATGGATTGGACCAGTGACGCGCGACCGGCTGCGGGAAAAGGGGCAACGGGGCCCCTTTTTTGCTGGTCTCAAAGCGCCAAAGCGATTAAAGCTTGTGAAATAAATAACGCAAACAATTACGAATAGCTTTATTGAAATTTTGTTCACGATCGTTTAAAATGGAATCGGTAGATATTCCAAGCCAATCCGGTCCGAATCGGCGCTGCCTTAAACGTCCGCCGCCTAAGGCCTGCGATAGAACGCGTGGATTGAAACAACCTTTCTCATTTTATTCCTTGAGCGCCGGACAGGGCGGGGGCGCTGGTTGACGGGCAGGCCGAAAGGCCGGAGCCCGATTTTTTTTGTATACGAAAACCCCGCGTTAGACGCGGGGTTCGGTAAAGCTTATAGCGATGAGGCAGGACAGAAAAACTCCTTTTGATTTAGAATGAAGTGCGGTCTGGCAACTGCACAAACAAAAATC
>JAEWWC010000091.1 GCA_023396555.1 Bacillota bacterium | reverse complement strand
CAAAATCTTGCATGCGCATAGTTCCCCGCAGGACAGCATATCGATGATCTTCAGCCGCGTTTCGTCGGCAATGGCCTTTAAAAGCGGCACGTATTCCGCATAACTGTAGGACATGGAAACCTCCTTACAGGACAAGCATATAGATATCCGTCGATGATATAGACAACTATCTATATCAAGTATATGCCAAAACGACACAGTATGTCAATCGTATTAGATTGTATAGAAAAATTTAATATATGGAATTCAGGAGTCTTCGGACTGCTCAGTGATGAATTCAGTCACGAGTGACTTGATCCTGTCCCTGAGCGCGCGCACTTTGTCCAGCTTTTCCTGCTCGGTGCCAGTGAAGGTTTCTGGGTCCTCCAGATCCCAGTGGGCCTTATACCCCAGGCCGGGGAATACGGGGCAATCTTTCTCTTTCGCGCGGTCGCATACGGTGATGAGGTAACCAAAGAAACGGCTGGCCTTCAGCAGGTCGTAAACGCTTTTTGTTCGTTTGCCGGCAAGATAGATGCCCTCTTCCTCCATGACCTTGACGACAAGCGGATTGATCATGGTTGGTTCATAGCCGGCGCTTTCAGTTTCAAAATTGCTGCCGCCGAGCTTTCTCAGATATTCTTCCGCCATCTGGCTTCTGGCTGAGTTATGGATACATAGGAAAAGCACTTTCTTTTTCATGTGAACCCCCTTACTTTATTGGAATTATAAAAACGCATATGTATTTAAATTCATTATAACGGTTGGGCGGACACTGGTTGGTTAAAAGCATGTAAAATAACCGGATCAAAGCCCGAAAAAAGGCTGTTTTATCTGCCAGTGAACCGTTTATTAATAACAAAACTAACTGTCCGGCGGTTTTTAACGATTATCTTAATATAACGGTTTTGGGTTGGTAAAATGATAAGGATTTTTTTCAACATCATATATAGTTATCTGGACTGGAAGTCAAAGCGGAGTCGGGCAAAAGGCAGCGTTGTGAAACGCGCCGCGCTGCTGATGCTTCTGCTCGCGCTGGCGGTGACCGGCGCAATGCATCCCGACGCGCTGGCAGGCAGAAACGACGCGGCGGATATTCCCGACGTGAACTTGAAGCAGGCGCTGCTGGACAGCGGCGCGGACGCGAACGGCGACGGCGAGCTGACCGAGGGCGAGATGGCTGCGCTGACCGGTGCATTGGATCTTTCCGGCAAATCGATTGCCGACATTTCCGGTTTGGAGCTGGCGAAAAACGTGACGGAGCTGAATCTCTCCGGTAACGCCATTACCGATATCGCGGCGCTGTCCGCGCTGGACAAGCTGACCGCACTTGATCTGTCCGACAACCGGATACTGGACGTCGGCGTATTGTATGATCTGGAGAACCCGCCCGAAGCATTGCCGCTGCTGACGCTGGACATATCTGCAAACTACCTCAGCACAGCGGACGGCAGTGCGGCGCGGACGGTGATCGATGCGCTGCTGGCAGCCGGGCCTGCGGTAATGTTTGATCCCCAGAAGCCCATTCCCGCCATGGAAGTGACGCTGAACGCGCAGGAGATCAATATGTGCCCGGGCGATACGGCCACGTTGTCGGCGGCGGTGTTGCCGGAGGGTGCGGTAAACCAGGCTGTCACATGGCAGTCGGGTGAACCGTCGGTGGCCCGCGTGGAGGGCGGAGTGATCGCCGCCATGGCCACGGGCCAGTCCGCTATCACGGTGACCACGGACGACGGCGGCTGGACGGACACGTGCATTGTCGACGTCAGGGAGGGAGAGCTTTCCTCCAAAGTGTATACGCTGGACGACAGCCTGATATACGTTGCACCGCTGACCGCCGCGGAACGTTTCCGCGAAAACATCGGCAACGATCCGGGGGACATCTCCGTACTGGACGCGGACGGTGATGAGGTTTCCGGTCGGAACGTGGTCACGGGCATGACGGTGAAGCTGGCGGTGGGCGGCATCGAACGGGATTCGCGCACCATCGTCGTCAAGGGCGACGTGAACGGGGACGGCTTTGTCTCCATCGAGGACTACACGCTGCTGAATCTGCATCTGCAGGGGCTTAAAACGCTGGACAGCGTCAATGCTTTCGCGGCTGATTATGACCGCGACGGTCTGCTCACCGAAGCGGACGCGAGCGGGATGCGGGCGGGCTTTTCCGGCGCAAAAGCCGGAGGCGAGGGCCTGTCCGCTCTGCCGGAAGTGGCCGATCCAAATATCCGTGCGTTTCTGGACGCGGCGCTGGCGCAGCTCGGCAAGCCGTACGTGTGGGGCGCTGAAGGGCCGGGTTCCTTCGACTGCTCCGGCTTCATATATTATTGCCTGAAACAGGCGGGCTACGATCTGGACCGCGCCACGGCGGATATGTACAGCCGGAACAGGAACTGGGAGTACGTGGACAAGAAAGACCTGCAGCCCGGAGACCTGATGTTCTATTATTCCGACGATAAGAGCGACGGCGATCATGTCGGTCATATCGGCATCTATCTCGGCAACGGATACCACATACATGCATCCTCGGATTACGGCTGTATCATCATCTGCGGCGTTCAGGGTTGGTACAAGAGCGCCCTCGCTTTCGGGCGGCGCGTATTCGATTGACAATGCATCACGAGCCGGCTTGCTGCCGGCTTTTTTTGTATACGAAAACCCCGCGTTAGACGCGGGGTTCGGTAAAGCTTATAGCGATGAGGCAGGACAGAAAAACTCCTTTTGATTTAGAATGAAGTGCGGTCTGGCAACTGCACAAACAAAAATC
>JAEWWC010000236.1 GCA_023396555.1 Bacillota bacterium | reverse complement strand
ATTGATCAGCACGATACGTATGGTGGCCACAGCCACCTCGATAATCTTACCGAAGAAGACGAACAGGTACAGCCAAACGCTTGGTTTGGTCAGAAAATCAGGTAAATTCATCACAAACTCCTTTGTTCGTTCAAGCTGTCATTATAACACCCTCAATGCCCGCTTTCAAGTCCGCACCTGTTTTTGCCCTTCTAACCCGGCATAACCGGGCATCTGCTCCACGACAGAACGCATACAGCAAAAAGCACCTGTGCCCAGCAGATGCTTTTCGTCCTTCTGAAGCCGCTTTTTATTCAAATATATCTAACCAGCACGGTCTTCCTGTAATCGCTGTACTCTGTACCGAAGCGCTCCTCAAGATACCTGTACTCCTCGCGGACGAATATCCGGTATGCGATATAGGCGGGGATAACCGCGCCCATCGCCAGCCACGAGTTGATAATGAGAAATATCCCGGGCAACGTCACGAATATCTGAAACACATACATCGGACTCAAAAACAGCCTGTATAATCCGGCTTTGGCGAGCCGTCCCTCCTTGTGCGCCTTCATCATGGGCAGCGCCGCCGCAAGGTTGAGCGCAAACCCCACCGCCGCCAGCGTAATACCCACCGCCATCGTTACCGCGTAATGCGTATCCGCAATGCGAAATACCGGCGCATATATGATATCCAGCGCTATCGCGACCACCAGGTATACAACCATCACGGCGGCTATCTTTCCGCCGACGCCCATCACCGACATCTTCCTCTTCATATCCATCATCCCTGTCTCTTTCATTTGTCCTCGTTCTGCTGGCTCACACTTACGGTGCTCTTCGAAGCGCCGCCCGTGCCGCCGGTTGTCTTTTTGCCAATGGTGTTGCAGCATATCGCGCCCGCCGCGAATATCACCACCACCACGATCAATGCGATCAGCCATCCCGACATTTTTCTTTTCCCTCCTTTCACTTTTTTGTCCCTCTCCCTGTTCTCCATTTTAATCTCTCCTTTCACAATTTTAAAATCGTTGATTGACAGACGGTTCCCGATGCATTATGCTGATACTATAATTTTTATACCGTCAGTATACTTTTCAATATTAGTATACTCACATTATACTTTTTGTCAATAGGGAGCTATAAAAATATGGAGAAAATTTTATCCAAACGCGAACAGAACAAAGCGCAGAAAAAAAAACTCTTTATCGAGGCCGCAAAGAAGCTCTTTATACAGAATGGGTTCGAGGCCACCTCCATAGACGAGGTCGCCCAAACAGCGGGACTCACTAAAAGGACACTCTATCAGTACTTCACGAGCAAGGAAGACCTGTTCTACGCGATTATAATGATCGAAGGTCAAAAGCTGCTGAAAGATTATCTGGCCGCGTTCGAAAAAGGCAAAACCGCGCTGGAAAAGATACATCTGGGCAATCAGGCGCATCTGCGTTTCTATACAGATCATCCAGATATGTTCCGGCTGCTCAATTACCGACCGGCTGCCCAAAGCAGCACCGATGCAAGCCCGCATTTCCGCGAGATTGCGAATCTGGAAATGATCAGGATGGAGCATTTTGCAACGATCATTGAAGAAGGCCGTACCGATGGCAGCATCAGCCCCGGCCTCGACATGAAGAAAGCGGTGTTCTTCGCTTTCTACTCAGCGTTCAGCCTGCTCTATACGGTGTCCATGTCGGACGATGGCGTCTGGAACATGATGGGCATCGATAAGCATGACTTCCTGCGCTTCAGCTTCGATGTGATGACGGACGCGATCGCTCAATGCAAAAATCCGGAGGAATCATAGGATCAAGACGAGGTACTATTGTTATTTGTCCTGTTTTTAATCATTTTCCACCCAAAGCTAAAAAACCATAGGCCTATTCCCCCGGCGAATATTAACCAGTATGTAAAGATCGACAAAGGCCAATAAGGCGTATCTAGGCTAACATTTTCTCTGGTATCTGATGACCGATGATACACGGTCATCAGCCGCCTGGATGACATATAGTACTCAGAGTCCTCCGCTTCAAATTTGTTGCCATCGTCCATATTGTAAGCTTCTTCAAGTTGTTTTTGTCTTGAGTAATCTATCTTTTCCGTATAAATGAGTTCTCCGCCCGAATACTGGAAATAGCAGCTGTAACAATATGTATGATATCGTCAGCGTCGATCCCAAAGGCAAACCAACCGGCACCGCCTGTTGGAAAAGAAAAACCATATACGAATTCGCCTGCTTGGTTGAATACTTGAATACTACTGCTCTGACCGTCTCCAATATAGATTTGGTTTTTGGTCAACCGTAATTCCGTTAACATTATTTATTGGCAAAGGTGCAACGAGCTTTCCATCCTCGGTTGAGGCAGCTGTTAGAAAATTATAAAAACCAAACGATATCATTATTAAGCCTATAATAAAGGCCAATACTTTTAGCTTTTTCATAAGCACTCTCCAAAAACGCCTTTATATCCCTTAGCTCATCCTGCGAACAACAGTCCTCTTTTCGGGACAGGCCGCGCGCTATACTTCATAACATCGGCGGAACCTCTCCGCCCGTATTGCAGCAGATAACCCCCTGCTCACAATACCCCTATCGGAGGCAGCGCTCCGCGCCCACCTCCTTTTTCTTTTTCAACGCATCAACCGATGATGGCCACCGTGCCCGCCGCGCCGTCCACGCTCACCATGTCGCCGGTACGTATCACCTCTGTCGCGTATGCCACGCCCGATACCAGCGGCAGCGCGTATTCCCGGGCTACCACGGCCCCGTGCGACAGCGCCGAGCCCACCTCGGTCACCAGCGCGCCCAGCATACAGTAATACGGCGACCAGCCGATGTCGGTGAACGCCGCCACCATGATCTCACCCGGCATAAGGCTGTTCGCGTCGTCCACGCTGCGCACCACGCGCGCCCGTCCCGTCGCCATGCCGCGGCTGATCGACGTGCCCGTCAGCACCGCCGTACCCTCCGCCGGCCTCACCACCGCCAGCTTGGGCCGCGGCCGCCCCACGCACACCTCGTCGAAACGGAAGGCCTTCTGCTGCTCCAGCAGCCGCCGGCGCGCCATCGCCCGCTTCACCAGCCCCGCCTCTCCGCCGTCCACCAGCCGCACCAGCTCGTCGTGCGTCAGGAAGAACACGAGATCCGCATCGGGCAGCATGCCGTCCCGCACCATCAGCGCCGCCAGATGCCG
>JAEWWC010000181.1 GCA_023396555.1 Bacillota bacterium | reverse complement strand
GCTGACGCAGGCGATTACGGATTTTGTGGTGCACGACCCGCGGAACGCGATGGCGGCGCACGGCGGCATGCGCATGTATGAGGAGCCGATAGTGGCTGTGGCCGCGGCGGACGACGAATGGTTCAATCGGTTCACCGAGCCGGGCATTATCGGTCCCCACTATATGCCGCCGGAGGCTTGGCTGCCCGGCGCACAGTCAGTGGTATGCTGGTTTCTGCCTTTCACCAAAGCCGTGCGGGACACCAACCGCGCCCCCGGCCTCCCCTCTGAGGAGTGGGCGTCGGCCCGCATCGATGGGGAAGCGTTCAACAACGCCCTGAAAAGCTTCGCTGTGAGCTGGATCAGCAGCCATGGCAGCGAAGCCGCCGCTCCGACAACAGATAAGCGCTTCGCAGTCGTCAACCGCATCCCCAACTGGTCGGAGCGGCACGCGGCGTTCGTGGCCGGCCTTGGCACGTTTGGCCTGCATCGGGCATTGATCACGGAAAAGGGAACGGCAGGACGGTTGGGCAGCGTTATCACCACGCTGAAGCTTGAACCCACAGCCCGACCTTACACACGCTTCGACGAATACTGTCCTTTCCTCACCAGCCAACAGGCACAAGCTATATCAGGCGGCAAGCTGAAGTGCGGTGCGTGCATCCGACGTTGTCCCTCTGGTGCGATAAACGAAAACGGCAAGGACAATGAAACCTGCGGCGGGTTTATAGATACAGAGGTGCTGCCGCTGTTCGCACCGCGATACGGATGCGCCAAGTGCAATATCGGCGTGCCGTGCGAAAGCCGCATTCCCAAGCTTTAAACGCAACTTCTGGCGGTCAGTCATCAGTCAACCGGAGGCCACGTTTATAATACAGAATAAAGGGAAATAATGTATTAGCGACGAATATAAAATTGGACTCTAATATCGCTTCGCGTTATAGTATGGACATCATTTTATAACTTATTTGCAATATATGGGTAGCTGAGGGATTCAACGATATCAGGAGGAATACCGATGCTGAATCGCAGGACAAGCTCAAAACATCGGAAGAATATATTAATCCGGTTTCGCAACTGGCTGGCATATCTGAAAATGCCGGCCAAGCTCGCTGTTATCGGCGGTGGGCTGATTGTCGTCGCGGCCTTGCTGCTTTTGGTTCTGCTGCCCGGCACGGAAGGCGTTCAGCAGGCCAGCGCCGGTGGGCTGCCCGTTCCCACCGGTACACCGCAGCCCACGCCGGAGCCGTTGCCCACGCCCACACCAGAGCCTGTCGCCACCACCGCTCCCGACGTCACAAAGGACCCGACGATGCAGAAGGGCGATGAAAACGATAATGTGCAGGCGTTGCAGGAACAGCTGATGGACCTTGGATACCTTGATCTCGATGAGCCGACGCAGAAATTCGGCCCGGCCACAGAAACCGCCGTCAAATGGTTCCAGCGTCAGGCTGGCATGGAGCAGACAGGCGTCGCCGACGCTGTCACACTGGGAGCCATCTTTTCTGACGACGCCAAGCCCTACACGCTGATGGAGAAAACGGAAGGCTCGGACGTGGACAGCCTTCAGCGCCAGCTGAAAGCGCTGGGGTATTTGAACAAGGTTACGGGCTATTACGGCACTGAAACGGTGAAGGCCGTTGAGAATTTCCAGAAACGGAACGATCTTACCGCGGACGGCAAGACGGGCGAGAAGACGCTGGACCTGATCTACTCCCCAAATGCCAAGCCGGACCCGTCCGTCGCCGCAACCATCCACAGCAAGGCGAATATTGAGAAGATGATCTCAACAGCTGAAAAACAGCTGGGCAAGCCATATGTGGGCGGCAACGAGGGTCCGAAATCCTTCGACTGTTCCGGCCTTGTGTATTATTGTCTGCATGAGGCGGGTTCCAACCGCGGGCGCTATAACGCCGCAGGGTACTCACAGGTTAACGACTGGAAGAAGATCTCGAAGATGAGCGACCTGAAGCGCGGCGATCTGATGTTCTTCTGGAGCAGCAAAAAACACAAAATCGGCCACGTCGCGATATATATCGGAGATGGCATGATGATCGACGCGTCTTCCAGCAACCACAAGGTGGTGAAGCGTTCCGCCTTCTCCAACTGGTGTAAGAATGAGTTCCGCTGGGGTCGCCGCCCGTGGTAATCATTGCCGATGATAAACAACAGAATCAAATGCGCTGTCCTGTATGGGCGGCGCTTTTTTATTAGATCTAAACAAAACCCTGCAGGCCGGATTTAACACTTTCGTTACATTTTCGTGAAACCCTGTTCAAAAACAACCTATATAATACGAAGAGAAAAGGGAGTTAAAGCGCTGAAAGCCACCAACAGCGCAGCCGGGTTACCGGCAAACCGTTTTCATTTGTCCCCTCCAAACCGTTTCCTCAATAGGATTCGGACAGGCTGCCGGCTGGTGTCGGCAGCCTTTTCAATTGTCGATTTTGCCTTACTCCAGGCTGACGTCAGTTGTTATCTGTACCTTAATCCAGCCGTGGTTCTCCCAGTGCTTTCTATCGCGCGGATTCCATGTGTTTTTGCTCATCATGCCTTTCATGATACCCATGAAGAAACTCCTGAAGAGCGGAGCTGGCATCTTATCTCCCTTTTTCACATATCCGGCGATCCTTTTCGCCAGTCTGGCGGCGTTCTTTTGAATCCGCGCTTTCTTTTTGTCGGATACGTCGCTCCATTTCATCGCAGATACAGCGTTTTTGAAGTTCAGCACGCGCGCCGCGCCCCAGAACTTCAGGCTGTCGCGCATCGTTTTGGCGGTGTGCCCCAGGCCCGCGCCTGCGGTTGTCGTGATGGCAAGCCCCACCTTGCCGAACATCTTTGGGTTGGGGCGATGGCTCATCCACATGTAGCACAGGTGGTCCAGCAGCGCTTTCATCTGGCCTGTCACGTCCATCGCGTATACGGAAGATGTCAGGATTACCACGTCGGCATCCAGTATCGCTTGGGCGATGGGCTGCACGCTTTGCGCATGTGGACAGGCCTGCTCGCCTTTGTAGAAGCAGGAGTAGCAGCCGGCGCAGAAATGCGGCATATCCTTTGGCAGGAAGAATTCCGTCGTCTCCACGCTGCCGAAGCGGCCCAGTTCCTGTATGATCGCATCCATGCTGTGCCACGTGCTGCCATGACGTGCGTTCCCATTAATGACTACCACCTTCATGATATCTTCCTCCCCCTTACGCTTTGCTGTACATGCCAACGAAGTGCTTTAGGTGCCTCTCAAAAAGTGCCCGCGCCTCCTTCAGGCTCTGCTCGCTGTTGTCGAACTTGTAAAATATTAGGAATATCGGCGCATAGAAAGCCATCGCCATCAAATACGGGTCCATCTCGATGAAGCAGCCTTCCCGCATCATGCCGGCGAACAGTGCCGCCTGATAATCCAGCGCGGCATCGAACGACGTCTGCCGGAACACCTGCGCCAGGTATTCGCTGCGGTATTGCTCGATGGTCAGCATCCGCCGCAGCTTGACGCTCAGCTCATCAGTAAACACGATGCCGAATATATGCACTGCCATCGCGGCAAACTGCTCAGGCGTCATGCCTTTGTACATGCTGATTGTCCTTTCATCCGCCATCCACTGCATATCGTCTCCCACCAGCGCCATGTTGCGGAACACCTCATCGGTCCTTCTCGAACATTCGCTGATGATGGTATCGAATATGTCCTGCTTGTTCTTGTAGTGGTTATACAGCGAGCTTTCCTTGATGCCCACCGCACCGGCAATGTCCCGGACTGACACCGAATCGAAACCTTTCACCGAAAACAGGTTCAGCGCTTCGCGCCATATCCTCTCCCGTGTGGTCATGCCGCGATCCCCGGCAGATAAGCCACACGCGATATTTCCACCACCAGCACCTGCACCACGAACAGCGTGGAAATGATGTGAAAGCATACCCGCTTCGCACCCTGTTTCTTCAAAAATATGCTGACGATAGCGGCCAGTGCAATGGCTCCGCCCGCTATTGAGCATGCCAGTGACTGCATGCTGTCCACCGCAAACAGCGCACCCGGCGCGGCATAGGCGTCCCGCGTGGCCGAGAGTGCGCTGATGGCAAGCCCTACCACGACGAACAGCGCGATCAATCGCCCCCATTTTTGCACCTTCGCGCCATGAGCGATGGAAATTACGATAAATGCCAGCATCGCCAGCACCAGCCCAATGGTGATCACCGTCACCGCATCCTTGAAATACAAA
>JAEWWC010000177.1 GCA_023396555.1 Bacillota bacterium | reverse complement strand
TTTCACAGCATGGTCAATGAGCGGCTGAACGCCGTATCCGGTTTAACCGAACACAGCCTTGTCAGGCCTGAATAACATATCATAGGATCCATTCATTATACGACGGCTGCCTGCGGACGGATCGCTTGGCCTGATTCCGCATGGCATGTTTTCTGTCTTCAGCAAGGAGAGATGGCATATGAGCAAAGGGAATTATCTGCTGGGTATCGACGTGGGTACTTCGGGCATAAAGGCGCTGCTGACGTCGCCGGAGGGGCGGACGATTGCGCTGGAGCAGCAGGCATACGAGCCGGATATACTGCCGGACGGCGGCGCGGAGCAGGACCCCAAGGTCTGGTGGAGCGCGGCGGTGTCCGTGCTGCGCCGCATCGCTGATGCGCATCCGGATAAAATGCGTGACGTTGCCGGCATCGGGCTGGGCGGGCAGATGCATGGTCTGGTGGCGCTCAGCGGCATGGGTGAGCCGGTGTATCCCGCCATCATCTGGATGGACGCGCGCAGCGGGGCGCAGGTGCGGCGCATCTATGAGACACTGGGCGAAGAGCGCGTCCATGGCATCACGCTGAATCGGGTATGCCCCGGCTTCGCGCTGCCGTCGCTGCTGTGGCTGCGGGACAGCAAGCCTGAGGCTTTTGCGCGCATCCGCTACATTATGCAGCCCAAGGACTATATACGCTACCGCCTGACGGGGCGCATCGCGACGGATGCCTCGGATGCTTCGTCCACAATGGCTTTCGATACGGTGAAGCGACAGTGGTGGTGGGAGTTGATCGACGCGGTGGATATAGACCGCGGCCTGTTTCCCGCCTGTCTGGAATCGGACGAGGCTGCGGGCGAGGTGACCGCGCAGGCCGCTGCGGAGACGGGGCTGGCCAAGGGGACGCCGGTGGTTTACGGCGGCGGAGACCAGCCGGTTCAGAATATCGGCAACGGAGCAGTGAAAGAGGGCGTTGTCTGTTCCAGTATCGGCACGAGCGGGCAGATCGCCATGTTCTCCCAAACACCGCTGCGCGATCCAAAATACCGTGTGCACACTTTCTGCCATGCCATAAAGCGCGGATGGAGCGTGTTCGGCGCATCGCTGAGCGCGGGGCAGTGTCTCAAGTGGCTGAACAATCAGGTGCTGAGCAACCCAGGCTACGCGGCGCTCGATGATATGGCGAACGAAATTGAGCCAGGAAGCGGCGGGGTTGTATTCCTGCCGTACCTTAACGGTGAGCGGACACCGCATTTTGACAGCAACGCCCGCGGCTTATTTATCGGCCTGTCGCTGGCGCACGACCGCCGGCACATGGCGCGCGCGGTGATGGAGGGTGTGGTATTCTCTCTCAAAGACAGTCTGAGTCTGTTTGCGGAGCTGGGCTATCAGCCGGAGCAAATCATCGCTGCTGGCGGCGGCGCAAGAAGCCCGTTGTGGCTTCAGATACAGGCAGACATATTCGGTGTGCCGGTGCGCGTGGTGAAGACGGTCGAGCAGGTGTGCCTGGGCGCGGCGATGCTGGCCGGCGTGGGCTCTGGGTTGTTTGATACATACGAGCAGGCGACGTCGGCCATGGTGCGGTACGGCGATACCGTCTATGAGCCGGACGCGAAAAACGCGGCGGTTTACGGCGACGCTTACCGGCGTTACCGCGTGCTGTACGGCGCGAATAAGGAGTTGTTCAGACCGAACGGAGAAGAATGACATGAAGCAGATACTCATCACGGGCGGCGCGGGCGGCCTCGGGCGGGCGGCGGCGGAGTATCTGGCGGGACGCGGCTGCCGCGTGTTCGCATGCGACATCACGGAGTCGAAACCGCATGACGGCATCGTGCCAGTGCGCATGGACGTGCGGGACAAGCTCAGCGTGGCAGCGGCATTTGAGGAAGTCGCGGCGCACACGGACAGGCTGGACGCGGTCATCCACCTTTCCGGGCTGTACATGATGGACTCCTTCATCGAGATAACCGAAGAGCGGCTGCGACACATCGTGGACGTGAATCTGATGGGCGTTTACCGCGTGAACAAAGCCTTTCTGCCGCTGTTGCTGAGAGGCGGCGGTCGCATCGTCATCACGTCGAGCGAGCTGGCGGGGCAGAAGCCGCTGCCTTTCACCGGCATATACGCGCTCACCAAGACGGCACTGCAGTGTTACGCGGACTCGCTACGGCTGGAGCTGGCGCTGCTGGACATACCGGTGATTGAACTGCTGCCCGGCGCGTTCTGCACGCGGCTGACGCAAGAACCTTCTTTCGAGCTGGAGCGAATGCAGCAGTCCACTCAGCTGTACGGCGAAGGCCTTCGGCGCATTAAACCGCTGATGGACGGTTGCATCGGCAGCGCGCGTGAGCCGGAGGCGTTGGCAAAGCTGATATACCGCATTGTAACCGTAAGAAAGCCGCATCTGCGCTACGGCATGAATGCCAGCCTTGCGCTCAAGGCGTTCAGCGCGGTGCCGCGCGGCTTGCAGCTGTTTGCGATCAAGCGGCTGTTGCGATAAGGCAGGTCCGGGGCATCGGCGGCAAAACAAGAGCTTAAGACCTTGAGGACTCCGCCCTCAAACTCCCGCTCAAGGGGCTCGCCCCTTGAGAATCCATCAGGCAAATGCCTGTGCGAAGGCATTTGCCGTGTATTTGATCTGTAGCCTGAACTCTGCGAAGCGCAGGCTTTTTCTATACCACCATTTTTCGAGGGCCTCTATGCGTTTCCCTCTCCACATGCACCCTGCCGCGGCGTTTGAATAAGATAAAATATCAATAAGCCGGGAGGGGAGCCAATGATCAAAAGGATCGTTATATTGGTGTTGTGTATACTGATGGCCCTGATGGTGTTCGGGTGTCAGCAAAAAGCGCCGGAGAAAATTGTGCTGAATGAAGTCACGCACTCCGTTTTCTATGCGCCACTGTACGCCGCAATATCGCTGGGATACTTCAAGGACGAGGGGCTCGATGTTGAGCTGGTGAACGGCGGAGGGGCCGACAAATCGATGACGGCGCTGCTGACGGGGCAGGCGGATATCGGCCTGATGGGGCCGGAAGCCGCTATTTACGTGTTCAATGAGGGCCGTGAGGACAGCGCAATGGTCGTCGGCCAGCTGACCAAGAGGGATGGTTCGTTCCTGATGGGGCGCGAGCCGAATGACAACTTCCAGTGGAGCGATCTGGAAGGCAAGATGGTGATCGGCGGCCGCAAGGGCGGCGTGCCCGAGATGACGCTGGAGTATGTGCTGCGCCAGAACGGCCTGGAGCCGGGCGTGAATGTCGAGGTGGACACCAGCATACAGTTCAATCTGATGGGCGGCGCGTTTGAAGGCGGCACGGGGGACTACGTAACGCTGTTTGAACCCACGGCTTCGTTGTTCGAGCAGGAAGGCAAGGGCTACATAATGGCCGCTGTGGGGCAGGAGAGCGGCGAGGTGCCCTATACGGCGTTTATGGCCACAAAGAGCTATATCAAGAGCAACCCTGAGGTCGTCAAAAGCTTCCTGAAAGCGGTATACCGCGGGCAGCAGTGGGTGCAGAAGGCTACGGATAAGGAACTGGCGGAAGCCATCGTCGAGTTCTTCCCCGATACCACGGTGGAGACGCTGATGCTGGTTGCCAAATCGTACAGGGAGATCGACGCGTGGATGGATACGCCGGTCATGAAGGAAGAGGCGTTTAACCGGCTGCAGGACATTATCATACAGGCGGGCGTGCTGACGGAAAAGGTGGACTTCGCGAACGTGGTGGACAATTCGTATGCGGAGGGTGTCATTAAATAAAGTAAACGAGTGATTTGTGCCTCGGGATTTTTTCCTGAGGCCCTGTTTTTTATAGCGACCAACAGCCGAATAAAACCGAACCGATCAAGGAACGGTGAGTATACTGAAAATAGAATGTATAAACTGATGCCCCGTAGAAGACCCGAAGAGGGCATGACAGCATAGAACAAGGCAGGGCGGCGGCAAACGCTGCGGATACAACGCAGCGTTTGCGGGATAAACCGCAGGCCAGCCGGGCAAAGGGGGAAATGTATTTGAACGAGGTCGTCAAAGCAGAGAACATAACCAAACGCTACCACACCATGGAGGGGGAGATAGAGGTCATTCGGGATCTGTCGCTGTCGGTGTATGAGGGTGAGTTTCTGGCGATGGTGGGGCCATCGGGCTGCGGCAAGACAACGGTACTGTCGCTGATCGCCGGGCTGCTCACGCCGTCAGACGGGCGCGTGCTGATCGAGGGCGCAGAGGTCAACGGGCACCACGACAAGGTGGGCTACATGCTGCAGCGGGATCATCTTTTCGAGTGGCGCACCATTGAGGAGAACATCATGCTGGGGCTGCAGGTGAAGCGGAATTGCACGAAGCAGACGCGTGCAAAGGCGCTGGCGCTGCTGGACAAATATGGGCTGAGCGATTTTCGCAAGTATCACCCGCAGCAGCTCTCGGGCGGCATGCGCCAGAAGGTATCGCTGATACGGACGCTGGCGGTGGATCCGGACATATTGCTGCTGGATGAACCGTTTTCTGCGCTGGACTATCAGACGCGGCTGGTGTTATCCGGTGAGATCGTGGACATCATTAGGCGGGAGAAGAAGACGGCGGTGCTGGTGACGCACGACATTGCCGAAGCGATATCGATGGCGGACCGGGTGCTGGTACTGTCGCAGCGGCCCGCGAACATCAAAGCAGAGGTGCGCATCGAGCTGCCGCCGGCGACTCCGCTCGAGAAGCGGCAAGCCCCCGGTTTCCGGAAGTATTTCGACGAACTGTGGAAGGAGCTGGCCGTTCATGCCGAATAGAAAGGAAATCACGCGTGCGGCTGTATCAGAGGAGCACGCTATATATATAAAAAAGATCAGGCGAGACGGCCTCAAAGTGACGCTGCTGCGCGTGGGCATACTGGTGGCGCTCATTGGCCTGTGGGAGCTGTCCGCTGAGCTGCGCTGGATCGATCCTTTTATCATGAGCTCACCGTCGCGGATCGTCAACACCATCGCCTCATTGATGGGTTCGGGTCAGCTGCTGATGCATGTGGGTGTGACGCTGTGGGAGACGGTGATGGGCTTCGTGCTGGGAACAGTACTGGGCATCGGCATTGCGATCATACTGTGGTGGTCCCCTACGGTTCAGAAGACGCTGGATCCGTATCTCGTGGTTTTAAACAGCCTGCCCAAGATCGCGCTCGGACCCGTCATCATCATCTGGGTGGGCGCGGGGCAGGCGGCCATCATCACGATGGCGCTGCTGATATCCGTCGTCGTCACAGTTATGAGCGTGCTGAGCGGGTTCATGGAGGTCAGCGGCGAAAAGCTGATGCTGATGCGCACGTTCGGCGCGACCAAGCTGCAGATGCTGCGCATGGTGATACTGCCGGCCAGCGTCCCGTCCATTATCTCCACCATCAAGATCAACGTGGGCATGACGTGGGTGGGCGTCATCGTCGGTGAGTACCTCGTGTCTAAGGCGGGGCTGGGGTACCTCATCGTATACGGCGGGCAGGTGTTCAAGCTGGATCTCGTGATGGCCAGCATACTGATACTGTCGGTGGTGGCGGTGCTGATGTATCTGGTGGTGGCCTGGGTGGAGAAACGTTACAACCGGACACGATAGCGCGGCGCGTTGTAGCGTTAGGGAAAGGCCTAAGACCGTGGAGGCGCTGCCTCCACACCACCGCTCAAGGGACGAGTCCCTTGAGAATCCCATCAAAAAAGGTATACTGTCATTCCGATGGAGCGTGAGCGACTGAGGAATCCCCTACTGCAGAGCGTTGAACAGGGGGTTCCTCGCAAGCTCGGAATGACATTTGGGGCTGTGGGTTTCGTTATTATTTATTTGCTTCATAATGATTTACCATTCACGTAGACAACTTGCATCGTAAGCCCGCGTGCGTCCGTCTGCGGGCGTTCAGGGACGGACAGAAGCGGCTGGGTGAGCGACAGTCGGGCGGCGACTGCGAGACACGCCGCGTCGATCAGGTCGTCGGTGGCAGCCTGCTGCTTTTTGATACCCGAATGCTCGACGGCGGCGCGAACGGAGGGAACGAACTGCGACAGTATGGAGAGCCGTTTGTATTCGCCGTTGTATTCGCGCTTTTTCTCCATGACCGGCGCACCGGACAGCTTCGCGAACACAAGCTCCGGATGGCTCTCGTAAACGCGCACGAGGTGTTCCGGGTGGGCCGCAAGGTATTCGTCCAGCTCGCGTATCTTGGGGATGATGCCGATGGACTGTGCGGACAGCGCTTTGCCCAGCACCGCTTTGTTGGCGGCGGAGGAGTCCTTTGCGTCTGCGTACACGGCCTGACGGCAAGGGCGGTTGAACACGCTGGACGCTTTACCGCGAAGCAGGGCGCGCAGCTGCGCCTCGGGAGGCAGGTCTTCCGCACTTTCCGGCAGACCGATGATCATGTCGATGAGTATGCGCTCGGCGTCCACGTGCACCGCGAGAACGTCCGCGATGTGCTCATATACGTTAAATTCCAGTCGGTTGTCCGTTAATACGGCGGCGGCCCAGCCACCCTTGCAGCCGTCCACGCCCACCACCTTGCGGTGTTCCGTATCGGCGGCGGGTCCGGACAGCGCGCGGAACAGCCGGATAAACTCGCGGTACACGTCCTCCATGTCCCGCAGGCTGTAATCGTGTGCCATCGAAACGAAGGGGGCCGTTTTGAACATCTGTATGCCCATCAGCGCTTCAAACTCGGCATGCAGCAAAGCGTCGTCCACGCTTTTCACCGCTTCCCATTCGTCATCCGTCAGATCGGCCAGGCCGAACCTGCGCAGTATCACGCCGAGTATGTTGTCCTCGATTTCCGCGAAGCCGGTGAGCCGGTGCTTGACGGGGCGCGGTATGTCCGCGATGTATGCCTCTGCCGCGTCGTGCAGCAGGCAGACCAGCTGAAGCCGCTGCGAATGACCACGGCTCCGCGCCTCAAGAGCGCAGTTCACGCAGTGCTGTGCCACCGAATAAAACTGCTTGTAATGGCCGTTGGCGCGCGTCATCTGCGACAGCGAGTGCGCGATGTCCTCAATCAATATCTGCTCGGGGCGGGCATTCAATGGGTCCATCA
>JAEWWC010000130.1 GCA_023396555.1 Bacillota bacterium | reverse complement strand
TTGAGCGCCAGCGGTTCCGGATCCTGTACCGCCAGCCGCTCGCCGTAGTGGATGTGCTCCAAATGCCCGAACTTCGTCACGCGGAACCAGTAGCTGGTGGTATCGGTGGTCAGGCGGAACACGCCGTCTTGTGCTTCGATCATACTTGAGCCTCCGTTTCCAGTATCACGGCCTCGTACGGCTGCAGCACGCCGTCGTAGTCCTTGCGCCCATAGTTGGATATCAGCACCGTACCGTTACCGGGCACGTGCTGGGGACGTTTACCGAAGTTGAGCAGCACGCGGCAGGCCTTGCTGCCCAACTCGCGGTGGTAACAGAACAGGTGCTTATCCGCCATTTTCAGCGCAAACGCGCCGTATTTGAGCACGTCGCTGCCCGCCCGCAGCGCGATCATCCGCTTGTAGTAGCTGTGCACCGAATCCGGATCGTCCATCTGCGCCGCCATATTGATGCGCACGTGGTTGCCGTTGACGCCCAGCCACGGTGTGCCCGTCGTGAAGCCGCCGTTAGGGGATAAGTCCCACTGCACCGGCGTACGCGCGTTATCCCGCGAGCAGCGCTGCATCATGCGCCAGCGGTAACCCTTGGGGATGTGCAGCTTCTTCGCGAGTTTATAGATGTTGTGCGACTCCACGTCCTGCAGCTGGTCCATGCCGGTGAAGTCGAAGTTCGTCATACCTATTTCCTGCCCCTGATAGATGAACGGCGTTCCGCGGAGCGACAGCAGCAGCGTGGCCAGCAGCTTGGCGGATTGCGCCCAGTATTCGCCGTCGTCGCCGAAGCGCGAGACGGCGCGCGGCTGGTCGTGGTTCTCCAGATAGAGGGCGTTCCATTCCAGCGCGGACTGCCACTTGGCGATCGTTTTTGCGAAACGCCCCGCATGAAAAGACCGCTTGAACCATTTGACGAAGTATTGGTCCGTCTCCATGTGCTCGAAGGAGATGATGGTGTTGAGCTCGCCGCGCGAGGCGTCGCATAGCTCCTTGCCCATCTGCGGCGTCACGAATACCGTCTCGCCCACGGTGAAGCAGTCGTACTGCGACCACACCTCCCGGTTGAAGCCGCGGAGAATTTCGTGCGCGCCCGGCTGTGAGACGTAGTATTCGCTGCCCCGTATCAGCCGTTTGCTGTCCGCCAGCGACGACTTGGAGATGATGTTGATCACGTCCAGCCGGAAGCCGGAGATACCCTTGTCCAGCCAGAAGCGCATGATATCCTTGATCTCCTCGTATACCTTCGGGTTCTGGTGGTTGAGATCCGGCTGCCCTTTAGCGAACAGGTGAAGGTAGTATTCGCCGCTCTGTTCGTCGAAGGTCCACGCGCTGCCGCCGAACAAGCTCATCCAGTTGTTGGGCGGGCCGCCGTTTTTGCCCGGACGCCAGATATAGTAATCGCGGTAGGGACTCTGCTTATCACGGCTCCACTTGAACCATTCGTGCTCGTCGGACGTGTGGTTGATTACAAGGTCCATCACCAGCTTGATGTCACCTTTGGCGGCCTCTGCGATCAAAGCGTCCATGTCCGCCATCGTGCCGTATTTGGGATCGATGTCGCGGTAGTCGCTGATGTCGTAGCCGTTGTCCGCATCGGGCGAGCGATAGAGCGGACTCAGCCAGATGATGCCGACGCCGAGGTCGGCGAGGTCGTCCAGATGCGTGATGATGCCGGGGATGTCGCCCAAGCCGTCGCCGTTTGTGTCCGCAAAGCTTCTGGGGTAGATCTGGTAGATCACGCGGTCTTGCCACCATTTTGCCATCAGTGTCCAGCCTCCTCGCGATTTGTGAATTGGAAATGCATGTATGGAACCATTATCAGTCTAGTATAATATTCGCGGTTTCGCAACAGCATAAATAGCTTTGGAATGGTCAGTGTGCGAGGGGTGCGGGGATAAAGGAAAAGACCGGTCAATCCAGTCTTTAATTTGGCTATTCAAAAACGATGGTATTCTCAAGGGATGAGTCCCTTGAGCGGAGGTTCGGGGCCCCCGAAAAGACGAAGGCTTTTTGGGGGTGAAGGTCCGGAGTCAGCGCCTCCACAGTCTTTATCAAATCACCTCAGGTGTTCATCTATCGCCTGCGCCAACTGGTCCAGCGCTTGTTTCAGCAGTGAACGCGGGCATGCGATGTTGATGCGCTGGAAGCCCTCGCCACCCGAGCCAAACATCGTACCGGCATCCAGCCACAGCTTCGCCTTATGCACGATAAAATCGTCCAGCGCCTTGTCAGACAGGCCGAGCGCCGAGCAATCCAGCCATGGCAGATACGTTCCTTGAGTCTCTATGAGTTGGATGCCCGGTATATGCTCCTGAAGCTCGCAGCGCAGCAGGTTGAGGTTGCCCGCGAGATACGTTTTCAGTTCTTCCAGCCACGGCGAGCCGTCGCGGTAAGCAGCCTTGCACGCGATGATTCCCATGATGTTGAGCTGGCTGTAACCGCTTCGTCCGATCTCCTGCCGGAACTTCGCACGCAGGTGCGCGTTTGGAATGAATATGTTGGATATCTGCAGCCCCGCCAGATTGAACGTTTTGGAGGGTGCGGTGCAGGTGATGGATATGTCTGCGAAATCGGGCTTTAAGGATGCGAACACGTGATGTTGGTGACCCGTGTAGACAAAGTCCGCGTGAATCTCGTCAGATACCACCACAACGTCGTGTTTGACGCAAATATCACCCAACCGCAGCAGCTCATCGCGCGTCCACACGCGGCCCACCGGATTGTGCGGGCTGCACAATATGAATAGCTTCACGCCATGGCGGACGACGTTGTCCTCGAAATCGTCAAAATCCATGCGGTAAGCGCCGTCTTCATAGACCAGCTGATTCACAATGAGCTTGCGCTCGTTGACGTTGATGGTTTCCGTAAACGGATAATACACCGGCTGCTGGATGATGACCGCATCGCCCTTTTCCGTCAGCGCGCGTATCGCCATCGCGATGGCGTACACGACACCCGGCGTTTTCACCAACCACTGCGGTTTTATATCCCAGCCGAAACGGGTATGAAACCAGCTTTGCAGCACTTCAATATAGTCCTCGCGGCTCTCCGAATAGCCGAATATGCCGTGGCGGCTTTTCTCCACTAGCGCGTCGGTCACGCAGGAGGGAGTACGGAAATCCATGTCTGCCACCCACAGCGACAGTAAACCCTCTGGCTTGCCCCGGTGAGCTGCAAAATCGTATTTGATGGAGTCCGTATTTGTACGCTCGATAATTTCGTCAAAGTTAAATGCCATGTTTTTCCTCCAGCGCCTGCGCCAAATCGGCGATCAGGTCGTCCGCGTTTTCCAACCCCACCGACAGGCGCAGCAAGCGGTCGTTGATGCCCTTAGCTTCACGCACCTCCTCCGGCACGTCGGCATGCGTCTGCAGCATTGGATAGGTAATGAGTGATTCCACGCCGCCCAGACTTTCCGCGTATTGTATCAGCTTCACGCGCTCCAGTAAGCGCGTCGCTGTCTCGGAGGTATCCACATCGAAGGAGATCATGCCGCCAAAGCCGCTGGCCTGACGCGCGGAGACCTCATATTCCGGATGATCGGGCAGACCCGGATAGTAGACCTGCTTGACGCGTTTCTGTCCGCAAAGCCAGTGTGCGATCTTCATCGCGCTCTCCTGCTGCCGATCTAGCCGCACCGCGAGGGTCTTGATGCCGCGTATCAGCAGCCAGCTGTCAAATGGGGAGAGGCACGCGCCCGTCGTCTTGTAAATAAAGCGCAGTTTCTCCGCGATATAGGCATCAGACGTTACGAGAAAACCGGAGAGCGTGTCGTTGTGGCCACCCAGATACTTTGTACCGCTGTGCGTCACGATGTCCGCACCCAGTTCCAGTGGGCGCTGGCAGTACGGCGTCAGGAACGTGTTGTCCACGATGAGCAACACACCGCGCGCTTTGGTCAGTTGCGCCACCGCCGCGATGTCCGTTACCTGCATCATGGGGTTGGTGGGCGTCTCAACGAACACCGCTTTGGTACTCGGCGTGATCTTTTCCTCTATCAATGCCACATTCGACGTGTTGACGAAATCGAACCTCAGGCCATTCTTTATCGAGATATGGCTGAACAGCCGGTGAGAGCCGCCGTAGAGGTCGTCCGACGCGATGATGTGGTCGCCGGGGGAGAACAACTCCATCAGCGCCGATATCGCCGCCATGCCGGTGGAGAATGCCATTGCGTCCACACCGTTTTCCAGCGCCACCAGCGTTTTCTCCAAATGCTCACGGGTCGGATTCTGCAGGCGGGAATAGTCGAAACCGGTGCTTTGCCCGACGCCCGGGTGCGCGAAAGTGGCACACTGATATATGGGGACACTCACCGCACCTGTGGTGTCATACTTTGTGCCGCTTCCATGGATACAGCTGGTATCTAAATGCATGTAAAGCTCCTTTATATGAAGAACATCAGGCTCTGATCCGCGTTATGCTTATCCGCTTCATGGACCAGGTCCTCCAGCGAAACGCTCTCCAGCGCCGCCTTCACCACCGTATCCAGCGGAGAGAAAACAAGAGCCTGCATCGCGGCATCGGTCTGCGGCGATTTCCTGCCCACCGTTTCCTCCGTCGCCTCAAACAATGTGCCCTCCACCGCGGACAACACGTCAAAAACGCTGATCTGCCCAGGCATTCGCGTGAGCATATAGCCGCCCTGCGCCCCTTTGACGGAAGAGACGACATTGCCGCGTTTCAGCAGAGAAAAAACCTGCTCCAGATATATCTTCGATATGCCGAGCTTATCGGATATGCTGATGACCGTAATGCATTCACCGTTGCCATATTGCTGCGCCATGCTGACTATTGCCGCCAGCGCGTAACGTCCCTTAGCGGAAATTCTCATGCCCGCACCTCGTTTCATACTTGATAGGTATGCTTTGATGATATGCGAAGCGTCGTATGTTGTCAATAGCCTATTAAGTCAGTATGAAAAATATCATTTGTTCCAAACAACAATAAAAGCGGTTTGCACCCGCAAACCACCTTCGTCCTCTGGCCCTATGTTTTTTGCTAGACTTCCACGTCGAAATAAGTTGACAGCAGCCTCTCCGTTGGGCTTTTGATACTGTCGTCTATTTTTCCATTCTTCGGTGCTTGTGAGTACTCCTGGGCTTTGTCGCTCTGATTCTTCGTTATGGCATCCAGCTGGAACTCCCCGATGCGGCGCTGGAAATTAATCATCATGTTATTATAGATTCTCAAAGTTGCCCCCTCCAGTGTCATACTAAAAGCTTTCGCTATATATATCAGCACAAATTAGCAGTTTTAATCGCATTTTATAACATTTTTTATTATTTTATTATAAATATTCGAAAATACGGGGGTTGCGGGGAATTAGTCGGTTTCCGGGCACAAACTTTCGCCTTTTCTGCATAGCTCAATAAGTTTGTCATCCGGTATATCGCACCATCCGGCTGCCAGCGTTGCCGGATAATTCTCGTATTGACCCTTGCCGGTTTTGGCAAACAGATAATCCCACTCGATGGAACCGTAATCAATCTGATTGTTGTCCTCCAAGAAACGCCAGAGCGTAGTTCCGGGCAGAGGGATGACGACGGCGAAGCTTACACCGTTCGGTCTGACTTCCTGTATGAGCTTGAAGCTCTGCTCAACGGCTGTCACCGTATCTCCGGGATACCCAATAAGAAAGAAGGCGTACATGTCGATCCCGGCTTCCTTTGTCATAATGAGCGCTTCCCGGACCTCGTCCAGCGTGATCCGCTTATTCATTCTGTCCAGCATCAACTGGTCTCCGCTCTCCACGCCATAAGAAATGTATTTGCAGCCCGCCCGCTTCATCTCATCAAGCAGCCCGCGCTTTGTCCTGTTTACCCTCGTCAGGCAGCTCCATGAGATATTGAGGTGCCCTTCAATCATTTTATCCAGTAATTCATCCGTGTGTTTAAAGTTTGCCGTGAACGTATCGTCGGAAAACCAAAAGTGCTTATTTCCAAAGTTTGTGATGAGATATTCGATTTCCTCGATTATTTTATCGGGTGATCTGTATCTGACCCTGTTGCATATTACGTTGGAGGCGCAGTAATTGCATCTGAACGGGCAGCCGCGGGACGTGATGAGATTATAACGGTTATAAAGACTCATGTTCAGAAGATGATAGGCGGGAAACGGCAGGCCGTCCAGATCGTCGATCAGTGCTTCAGGTTTGTTGGATACGACTTTTCCGTTCCGCAGATAGGATATGCCTCGGATATGGTCCTGCTTAAGGCCGCCGTTGAGTCCGTTGATGAGATTGGTCAGCACCGTTTCGCCCTGTCCACGGGCAATGTAGTCTATACATCCGCGCGATTCCTCCAGCATGTAATCCGCACATGCCGTGGCGTGATTGCCTCCTACAACAACACAAATGCTACTGTCAAAAGCTTTAATTCTTTTGCTCAGCAACAGCGCCGAATTGTGAAGAGGCGAGAAGTTGGCGCTGATGCCCACCAGATCCGGTCCGAACGCCTCGATTCTTTCCAAGACACCGTCAACGGAGAGGTTCTCCGCGTTCGCATCCGTTATTTCCACTGTATATTCGTTTTTCAGCAGTACCGCCGCGATATACAGCAGCCCGACGGGAGGGTCCTTTTGTATATCGAATTCGGCATTCCAGTTGAAGTTTGGCATTATGAGCTGCACTTTCGATATCATACCTGTATGTCTCCTTCTCTCTGACAGCCATTGATGAATTCCGTGATGCCCTCATCAAAGCTCATCCGCATTTTATAGTTCAGGGTATCGCATATTTTTCTGTTTGATCCGATCATATTTCGCACCGTATTATCCGTAAAAACGTATTCCGGTTCTGCGATCAGCAGCTTTTTTCGGATGCGTTCGCAGATATCCAGAATGGAGAGCGCCTCGTCTCCGGAAACGTTAAATGTTCCGGATATTCCATGCTTGATTGTTTGAGTGGCAATGCTGACAAAATCGGATATGTGAATGGGGTTGATAAAAGGCAGACCATTTTTGTTTAGTGCCACCATATGTCCGCCACTTATTTGCTCCGTCAGCTTCGGGATCAGCCGGCCCGTCTGACCGGCACCATACGGGAAAAATGGCCGCAGTGTTGTGACCCTCATATTATCACTACAGTGGCTGCACAGCATTTCCGAGACATACTTGGATATGCCATACCGGTTACCGGGGCAACAGTCGTCGTTCTCGGTGAAAGCGGTCTCTGCTTCACCGTAAACCGCGCCGGATGAGATATAGACAAAATGCCGAACATGGTTTCGGACGGCAAAATCCAGAAGCCTTGCTGTTGCTTTGATATTGACATCAAAGTACCTCTCCGTTGGTATGCGCTCGTCCGGCCCGACGATGGACGCGCAGTGAATTAGGCGGCTGACGCTTCCATCGCCAAAGCGGTCCTGCGGGAAATCGCCCGTCAGGTCCCAGAACACGTTTTCGCAGGCGCTGTTTGCATTCCTGCCGATATTAATACAGTTATAATCGTCCAATAACGCGGCGATCAGGTTTCGTCCCATAAATCCCGTCCCGCCTGTTATCAATACGTTCTCCTTATCCAAGCTTTACATCACCTTCTTATACCAGTCGATCGTTTTTTTTAAGCCATCAGCCAGATCCCATTTTGGTTCGTAACGCAGTATTTTCTTTGCTTTTTCGATGCTGGGCATTCTTAATTCCACATCCGTATAATTCTTGGGCACATATAATATGCGGGAATCTGACTCCGCAATTCGCCTGATCAGTTGTGCCAGCATGGATATGGTGATCGTTCCTTTCGGATTGCCAATATTAAACGAATTCCCAACCGCTTCTTCTTTCTCCAGACAGAGCAACAGACCATCGATAAAATCGTCGATATAGCACCATGACCGGATCTGGTCGCCATCTCCGTGCACGCACAGATCCTCATTCTTAATAGCGCGGATGGCAAACTGGTGGATAGCGCCTTCGCCTACCTGCCCGGGCCCGTATATATTGAAAGGCCTGACAGAAACTGCAGGCAGCCCATACATTTTGTAATAGCTGTGAGTCAGATGCTCCCCGGCCAGTTTGCTGACAGAATAGGTCCATCGGGCCTCGCCAACAGGCTGCAGATTTGTCGTGCATCCTTCATCCACCTTGAACGCATAAGACCCGAAAACCTCGGATGTGGAAAAATTGACGAACCTTTCGATGCATTCAATATTTTCGCGCAGCGCCTCCAATAGATTATAAGTTCCGATCATATTGATGCGCATCGTGTCAGCAGGATTTTTGATGACGGTATCTATTCCCGCCACAGCAGCCAGATGAACCACGATATCCGGCTTGTAGCTGCTGATGGCATCTCGCAAGCACTCGCTATCCAGTACATCTCCCTGCATCAGTTTGATACTGCTGCTGTTCAGCAGATCGGTCCATTTGATGGAATTCCTTTTGAAATTATCGTATATAAGAATGCTGTTGTTCTCATGCAACCTACTGCACAGTTTTGTTCCTATAAACCCCGCACCGCCTGTCAGGAATATCTTTTTCTCCTCAATCATTATTTTCATCGACCCCTAAAGTGATTTGTATATGTCCAGTAATGTTTGGCTGTATTTGTTGATATCGTGGTAAGTCTCCACGTAGTGTCTCGATCTTTTGCCTGTTTCGGTCAGGCTGTCTCTGCTATTCAACAGGCCTTCCAGCACCTGCCTGATATTATCCGGATTTGCTGAGATGATCGGGAGCTCTTTGGGGTACTGCTCCTTCATAAAGTCACTGATCCAGCATATGACCGGCTTTCCCATGGCCATGCTTTCGATTGAGACAAGGCCATACGATCCTATTAGCAGCTGATCGATGACGATATCCGCGGTTTGATATACTTTTTTTGCATCTGCATATGCCATGCCTTTTACCAGTATGAAATTAGAATCATATTTTTCCTTCAGCTCTTCAACAGCCTGAAGTATATAACAGGTACCCTTGATTTCCGGGCTCGTTGGAGCATGCACGATCGTTAATTTTTCATTCGGGGTTATTTCCCCGGAAAGATCGAATTCATCGATATCAATTAACTGCGGAATGACTACCACTCGCGAATAGTAATTTTTAACATACTCATAGATCTCGCTGTCGCATACGGCACAGGTATCAATCAGCGTTGAAAACAAATTCAGATTTCTTCTGATAAGACCTTCATCCCATACCTTAACTTTGACATAAGGATTACGCTTGACCGCCTGTGAATACATTCTGACATCCGAACCCCAATGGTGCATCAACACCTTTTTGTTCAATTCTCTGAGAAGGGGTAAATCGGAATAATTCAGCGTCAGGCTGGTGCCAAAATGAAAGTGGAATACGTCGTATTGAGGGATTATTTCAGATGCCAGTTCTTTGGTTAGCGCATGGGCTTTGCCTTGGCTTTTATATGCGTTGATATTCAAAAGCACATCGGATTTGTACTTAAGATAGGCCGGATAATAATTAATGGTTTTAGCATCCACACCCAGTTTCCTGAGCCCCTGTACCATCGTGTGCATCTGATTGGCAATTTCCATCGTGCCATGAATAACCTTCAGATTGTCATTATCAATAACTTGGGGGACAGGTATGACATCCTGTGCGGAGGAAGAACTATACGGATCAGTTAGTTTTTCTTTGCAATAGATTTCCAGATTGCTTTTGTTTTTTTCAGTGACATCATCTGCATGGATCATTCTTCTACCGTACCTTTCATTATCATGTATATGACTCATGCAGGAATGTGTCACTTTACCAAGAAAGGAACGAAATTTCCGTTACGCATTGGTCTCGTCGTTGCTCTATTTGATATTGACAAGGCAGCTGTTCATCTCTTATAATGTACTAGCTTTCTAAAGAGCTTGGAGAAGTACCCAAGTACGGCTGAAGGGGCTCCCCTGCTAAGGGAGTAGACCGGGGTAACCGGTGCATGGGTTCAAATCCCATCTTCTCCGCCAAAACAAAGAAAAGGCCCCATAAACACTGGGTTTTGGGGCTTTTTTCTTTGCTCATTTTATAACTTTTTTCAGCGGGGTGATTGGTTTTCGCATGTCTAAAATCAATTGAATTTTGCGCTACTATGTACACATCGTCACTTGGCTGACGGCTGGTTAGGGTTTAATTTATTGATAGAGTATCCTTTTGCCACGGAGGGCGGCGGGGAAATTATCAGCTTGATATGCCTGACAGATAGACTTTGACACTATCAAACTTTTCAAAAGACCTTGCCTCTGCCCGTTGGGTCTTTCCTGGCTTTATTTCGCTGTCATCATCGACGCAGTATCCCCATTCGATAGAAACCGGCGTATCCCCTTTGAAAAAAATCGCAATGAACTTTACGAACTGGGCGGGTTTATCACCGTTGTTTGTTACAGATATAACGGCTTTTTCTTTGGCAGGGCTGACTTCCATTGACAGAGAGGAAACGACCGGAAGGTAATAACCTTCGTCGCCGACGGAGAATTCGCACTCGATAGAATCATAATCGCCGTCGTTCATAAACGTCATGGCCCGATGCGACACCCGGTTCCATCGCGTAGATGGTATCGGATTGAGTGCCTACAATATTCTTGTCACTGTCATAAAGCACAGCCGTTACTTCAAGGTCGATAACAAACTCGGAGTTGTTTTTTACCACTATTGCTCCGTACATATAACTGCTGGATTTGCACGAATACGTTGTTGTTTCGAGCTGTGAAATAACGGTATCTTCATCGAAAGCTCCGGCCGGCGGATCTGTGGGATCTGCCTCGGGCGCTACGGTTGCTATAGCTTCGCCGAGATCCGGCATCTCATCTGTAGCGGCGGGCGCTGGGGCTTCTGTTTGTTGCATTTCCTCTAACTGACCTTGCAGTTCATTAACCTGTTCGAGAAGCTCGTTATACTGGTCAACCGGAACGCTGGGGGCGCACCCTGTAAGCAAAAGTAAAAAAGCGAACACTAATACAAAGACTTTGATTTTCATATGATAATTTACTCCTTTGGTTATATAATTTTCCGGCGGAGCTCCACGACACGCCGAGAATAATTACCGGGTACTTTTTCTACTTCTTCCTTTGAGTCGAAACATAGGTGTGTGTGACGGGGTATACAGCTGCAATATCATACCGGTATTGTTAAAGATAAACTGCTTGAGCGTGGTGTCGTTCCTGTCCGCGACAACGACGGCATCCTGCCCGGACTCGCAGAACTCCTGCTTTTTGATGATCACTGTGTCGTCCTCGATGTATTTTGGAAACATGCTGTCTCCGCATAGTACGAGGCCGAAATACGGCTCTCCACCAGTTGTCCACCCCACACAGGTATTTCCTCACAGACTAACACTGTTTCGACAGCTTCCTCCGGAATTCCTGCCGAAAAACTCCCAATGAATGGAATGATTAAACTTTTTTTAGCGGGAATAGTATTTTACTGCTAATTAGAAAATCTATTGTCGTTTTAAAATAGAACCCCGTAAACTCAGTGTTTATGAGAATTTTTATGTTCTGACGGTGCGGCGCGGTGTACTGATTTGATTGGTTGAAGTAATGCGACAGGGCACAAAATCTGACTACTGACAACATTACTGTGTACACAGAGAAAGCAACTCTGAGTTCTTTTTTGAACTCCATAAGGTTAATATTATCTTAATCAATATGATTTCATGAGTTTCACTCGGCTTTTTTGCGATTATATATCAAAAAGGGCATTTTATTAGTCGTGGTTCGTCGGCAGGCTGTTCATTATGAGGCCATATGATTAGCGACGGTCCATTATAGCAATCGTAATTTCGACATCATAAGGGGGGCGCTCATGGCAAATTCACCAAAAAGGCGTTTGAAAGTGCAACAAGACAGCACGATATTTGCTCTTGATATCGGTACCCGCAGCATCATCGGCATTGTCGGTACCGTGGAGAATGGTCGCTTCCGTGTGGTTGCCATGGAAAAGGAAAACCAGATACAACGCTCCATGGTAGACGGACAGATAGAAAACATAGATCAAGTTGCGAAGTCTGCATGCATCGTCAAGAACCGGCTGGAAGACAAGCTCCGCTGCCGGCTCAAGAGGGTCTGTGTTGCCGCGGCGGGGCGTGCGCTAAAAACACAGCATGCCTCCTTTGAGATGGATTTCTCTCAACCGCAAAGGCTGGATGACGAAATCATCAGCCGGCTGGATGCGGGGGCTATCGCCGAAGCTGAGGCTGCTTTTACCAATGGCATAGACGACACCCGCCAATTCTATCTCGTAGGGCACACTGTCGTTCAGTACTATCTGGATAACTATCCCATATCAAATCTGCGGGATCATCAGGCCCGGCATATACAAGCGGATGTTATCGCCACATTTCTTCCCAGCGAAGTGGTGGACAGCCTATATCTGGCGATGAGCCGGATTGGCCTGGAGGTTGCCAGCCTCACGCTGGAGCCTATTGCGGCAATCAACGCGGCGATCCCCAAAAACCTTCGCCTGCTGAACCTCGCGCTGGTGGACATCGGTGCGGGGACCTCCGATATCGCCGTATGCAAAGACGGCGGCATTGTGGGATATACCATGGCAACTGTGGCGGGAGATGAGATCACGGAAGCGCTGATGAAGCACTTTCTGCTGGACTTTGATACCGCGGAGTCGGTCAAGACACAGTTGGGAACGCAAAGCGCAGTCAGCATAACCGATATAATGGGCAACGAGCACACCATCACACAGCAGGATATGATGGAATGCATCGTGGACGCAGAGGAGAATCTCTGTCAGGAGATTGCCGCGCATATCTGTGCGGTGAACGGAGCGCCGACTTCGGCTGTTTTTCTTGCCGGCGGCGGCAGCAAACTGGAAAATGTGCGCACCGGGATATCCAAAATCATGAACATAGACTTAAGCCGGGTGGCTATTGCCGGAAACTACTTTCAGACGCATGCCTTCTCGGACGAATACGACCTGAAAGATCCCGAATACGCAACGCCGCTCGGCATCGCCATATCGGCCGGTCTGAACCTGATCGCCGACAGTTTCAATGTCACGCTAAACGGCAGCCGCGCCAAGCTTTTCCGCAACAGCACGATGACCGTTCTGGATATTCTTATGATGAACGGTTTTTCGTATCGCGATTTTATGCCCCAAACGGGCAAAAAACTCATTTTGGAAGTTAACGGGAAGCAGGCGGTATATTACGGTACGCCTGGCGAAGCCGCTGTGCTGCGGTTAAACGGCAAAGAGGCGAAGATATCCGATCTGGTTAACACGGGGGATAGCATTGAATTTTCCCCCGCAGTCCATGGCCAACCCGCCCAGCGCTGCCTGAGTGACCTTTTGGCGGACAATCCGAATCAGGTTGCCACGGTCAACGGGAAGATTGTAACTCCGGATACGCCTCTCAAAACGGGTGACGCGGTGATAATTACCTCGGGCATTCCGTCTGCCAGCAACCAGCAAAAAACCGATGATGCAGCCCCGGAAAACACACCCGCTGCAAATCCTGTGGAGCCGGATCATCCGGCACCTACCAGGTCTGTAGAACCCGGCCCTTCGGCACCTGTCAACGCTGTTAAGGCGACTGCCCCGGTGCCCGCGGCTCCGCTGCCGAAACAGCCCGTTTCACAGCACTTGGCAGGTAAAATTGAATTCGTGCTGAACAATAAGCCCATCGTTCTCTCCAGAAAACCCGACGGCATTCCGTATTACCTGATGGATTTTCTGGAGCTTTCAGGAATTGATCTGGAACATCCGACCGGAGATGTCGTACTTCGGGTCAACGGCGTTGACGGCTCCTTTCTGACAGGTTTGAAGCACGGGGATCGGTTGGAGATATACTATGCCCCCAGTCACTAAGGTCATTAGGTTATTAATGTATTTCTTGCTTTGTAAAACTCATGAGAGCTAATTCGCCTTAAAAGCCCGAATCATAGAGGGTTTCCGTGCTATCTTTTGCGATTGTCTGGTGTAAGGGAGCGTTCAACGATAATCGATTCTGTCACTATACGATTAACCAGCCCAACAATCTGTAATAAAAATTAAACAAAATCTGCATTGACAAATAAAAGACGGTTTGATAATATAACCATAATTAAAAGCGTTGATGGAGACAGGTTTGGCGTAAGGTATTTGCAGAGAGCCGGTGTGTGGTGAAAACCGGTAATGCCGCGGCAGACAAATCCCTCCGGAGCTGCGTGTCGAATAAAGTAGACATTGCCGGGTGATTCCGTTAAAGATTCAGGGCTTGATAGAGCCTTAGAGTGGCCTTCTTTGAAGGCAAGATGAGTGGTACCACGGAGTTGAAAAGCAACTGCGTCTCTTCGTACAACAGGGGGAGAAGGCAGTTTTTTTATTATATAAAAACCGAAAGGAGCGTACTATGCAGC